>CAJQLP010000142.1 GCA_905479205.1 uncultured Luminiphilus sp. | reverse complement strand
CAAGCCACGCACCGGTAACACATGAAGTGCAAAGTCATTCGAGGGAACGACCCGACTTTCCAAACCACGCTCTGTGCCGACCCAGTCAACTAGCCAGCCTTTGGCACGCATTGCTTCAGCTACCGCTAACGCCGGATAGACGTGCCCACCGGTGCCACCAGCCATAACAAGCAACCGCGGTGCGCCTTTTTTCATCACGAAGGAGTCCGTCATAGCCGAACCTCCCGGCCGTCGCCACCCGCGCGTAATGCATGCTCAATACGTAAAATAACGGCCAGCATCATGCAGCTAATAATGAGGCTACTGCCGCCGTAGGAAATAAACGGCAAGGTCAACCCTTTGGTAGGCAGCAAGCCTGAGCTAACGCCCATATTGACGAATGCTTGTCCGGCAAAGATAAGCGCAACGCCAAAGCACACATACGCCGCAAACAGCTCATGCGCCCGCTGGGCTTTGAGCCCAATCGCCATAATGCGCGCGACCAGAAGCGCGTACAGCGCGATAACAAGCAGCGCTCCAATAAGCCCTGTTTCTTCAGCCCATATGGAAAATACAAAATCGGTATGCGCTTCAGGCAAGTAGAACAACTTCTGAATACTGTTGCCCAAGCCCACACCAAGATACTCACCCCGCCCATAGGCAATGAGTGATTGAATCAACTGAAAACCTGAGCCGTAAGGATCCGACCATGGGTCGGTATAAGCCGTCAGTCGCTGCAGCCGGTAAGGCGCTGCCCACACCATCACCACGAGGCCACCAAGGGCGAGACCGACAAGTCCTAAGACATAGCTTAAGCGCGCCCCCGCCAAAAACAGCATGCCAAACACGGTGCCTGTGGCAATCACCGTAGCTCCGAAATCGGGTTCTAACAGGAACAGCAATGCGACAAGGCACAGAACAAAAACGGGTTTGGCAATTCCCTGCCAGCTACTTCTCACAGTATCGGCGTGGCGTACGAGAAAACCTGCCGTATACAAAACCAGAGCGAACTTTGCGATTTCAGACGGCTGTAGCGTGATGGGTCCCAAAGGCAGCCAGCGCTGGCTGCCATTAACATTGCGACCGATACCGGGAATCAACACCAACATCAGCAAACCCAGCGCCACAAGAAGACACAAAGGCGATATTCGCTGCCAAACATCGATGGGTATGCGATAGGTTACGGCGGCCATACTCGCGGCAATGGCAAGATAAATGCCGTGACGGGTGGTGTGATGCCAGGGATTACCGAAGTGCCAATCACCGTACTCAATGGACGCCGAAGCGATCGCAATTAAGCCAATAGCGACAAGCGCAAGCCCAAGCCAGAACAGCACGGGGTCCGGCCCCCGAGAGGCTATGCCCACGGAGCGACTCACGATTGCGCTCCTATTGTTTGTGACACAAGACTTCTGAATGCATCACCACGTGCTTCGTACGAGCTAAACATATCGAAACTGGCGCATGCCGGCGATAACAATACCAAGTCGCCACTCTCGGCAAGCTCACTCGCACGCGTAATCGCCGCGTCAAGATCGACCATGCGGCTACACGGCACGGCATTACCCAATGCCAACTCGATATCTCGAGCAGCTTCACCTAATGTCAAAACGCGCTTGCAATGCTTGCGTACCGCGGGAGCCAGTAGACTAAAGTCCTGATCTTTACCAACACCGCCCGCGATGAGCACAACATTATTCTGACCGCCCATACCGTCGAGCGCAGCGATAGTTGCCCCGATATTTGTACCTTTGCTGTCATTAATCCAACGCACACCCGCGTGCTCGAGCACAGTCTCACAGCGATGTGGCATACCCTCAAAAGTTTTCAGGCCGACGAGTAATTGCTGAGCATCAAAACCCGCAGCCACGCCACAAGAGAGCGCCGCGAGGGCGTTGTTAACGTTGTGCTCACCAGCGAGACGAAGCTCCGCGATATTTAGCAACGGCTCGAAGCCGCGACAAATCCAGCGCGCACCGTCAATTGTTCGCGTACCGAACTCATTAAGGTCTGGCTCATCAGGGCGCCAAATCACAACGTCGACTTTGTGTTCAAGTAACGGAATGGTGAGTGGGTCTGCGCGGTTGGCAACAATAGCGTGGGCGCCCTGGAAGATGCGATGCTTCGCTAAGTGATAGCGCGGCATCGACCCGTGACGGTCCAAATGGTCTGGAGACACGTTGAGCACTGTAGCGACACTAAGCCCGAGCTCCTCGCAACGCTCCAGCTGGAAACTTGAAAGCTCAAGTACATAGACATCAATCTCATCGTCGAGCAAGTCGAGCGCAGGGGTCCCTAAATTGCCACCCACTGCCGTGCGCTTGCCACACTTGGCAATCATTTCTCCCAACATCGCTGTGACTGTCGTCTTACCGTTCGAGCCAGTAATGCCAATGACCGGCGCTTTCGCAGGTGCCGTCACTGACGCTTTCATTTGCGTTAGCGCCGCCATGAATAAATCGATATCACCGATAACGCGGATACCCAAGGCCTTGGCCTGAACCACCAAAGGATCATCGAGCGCAATACCTGGACTTACCACCAACTCGCTTACCGTCGATAAAATAGCGGCGTCGAT
>CAJQLP010000141.1 GCA_905479205.1 uncultured Luminiphilus sp. | reverse complement strand
GCGACTGTTTCAGGGCTAGGCATGGCACCGAGCAAATCTGCTGGCGCTGGAGGGTCAAGCTTGGGTCGTGGCTTTGAGCCGATCAGCTGCGCCGTTTTTTTGAGCCATTGCACTCTGCGAGTATAATAAACCGCGAACGGAGTGTGGGCGACTCGCCCACATTGACCTTGTATTGAATAGGAGTGTGGGCGACTCGCCCTCATTGATTCTGTATTGAATAGGAGTGTGGGCGACTCGCCCTCATTGATTCTGTATTGAATAGGAGTGTGGGCGACTCGCCCAGATTGATCCTGTGTTACTGCAAAAGGAGGGCGAGTCGCCCTCCCTCCTTTTAACAGCTTGCCGGTAATCGACCATGAACCTTTTGTGGTGCGTTGAAAGGTCGCCGTACGGGCTAGGGCGGACGAGGCGGAGCTCGTCCCTCCCAGGTAATTTTAATAATCAGCCTTGGTGGTGCAGCTAGAGGAGGTTGATTTGGTCTGAGGCGGACCCGCAGAAATAAATCAGTGCTTTAGTTGGATCGATAATAAGGAAATCGGCGAGCATGTCCGGTCAACTGAGATTGCCTATATCCTCTTGCGGGATGGGCATGTCTATCTGTGCCCAGTCGTTGCTTGGCACAGTCGCTAGGTGATCAGCTGGAGCGTCTCGTGCTCAATGGATGGCCCCTTGGTGTCGCAGCGTTTTGCAGGAAGTTTTAAAGTATGGTCGCCTGGAAGTCTTCGATGTCGATCAGGGCTGCTAGTTTACATTCCCTGATTGTGCTAAATAACTGACCAGCAGAGATATAAAAGTCAGTCTGAACGGCCGAGGTCGCGCCTTGGCTAATGTCTTGGTCGAGAGGCTTTGGCGTGCCGTTAAGTACGGGAATGTATCTCTCTAAGACGATGAGGATCGGAGGCGGCTGTAGGCGGGACTCAAACAAAACTTCGAGTTCTATGGTTACAAACGATCACGTTGCTCGCTTGACGCTCGCACGCCAGCAGGGGTTTGTTTTACCGCAAAAAAATAATAAGAAAGCGGCTACTCGGGCTAATCCCCACTGGAGATGACTAAGATAACCACCCACTAAGATCGAACTACCTCTGATCGCAACAATGGGGTCCACGTGATTCGCCCCAAGACGTGAATATCGCAATGGCTGCAATTGCAGCTATTTGTTTCGTGTAGATTTTTTAATGTTTAGCTAATTTATTGTTTTTTGGGGGAACTATTTATTTCTGTCGTGGTTAAAAATCCGCGCGCCGTCGGCGGTAAACCAAGACGGCAAAAAGTAATAGTGTAATGTATAGCATGGCTTTTATGCGCGTTATCGTGTTATTTTTTATTGGGTCGAGTCGGGTGTAATTTGCTGAGCAGGCAGCGAGTTAGAGCCTCTTCGAGGCTCAATTTGTGAAGCTTAGCTAGACATTCTAGTCTTTTTGTAGAGATAATAGTCTCTTTTTGAATGCTAATAATTACTTTGGGCATAGTTGAGGAATAGGCCTGTTGTTCACGATTTCATGCGTAAATTGATGTTTACATCACCTAATTTGCCTGCGGTCAAATCCAATCATCACCCTTTGGTGTAATTGCGACTATTTATCGCCACGGTGATTAGGTTAATAACGTGCAATCGACGATGATTTGGCGCGGTGTTATCCGAATTGACACAGGCGCTGCGGCGCATTGTTTTAGCGCCTTTTTTTTCGAGTGAATGCATGTCACTTAGTTTTTTAAGTGCGCTGCTGCGATCCTTGTGGTGGTCGGGTGTCGATCTTGGGGTGCACGTTCGGCGCTGCTCTAAATGGCGCTAGCTAAGTTCTGTGTGTCGGACGTGAACTGTAAGCAGCACGTGATGGTGTATTTGTCGTCCTCTGGGGTATTATGACTAAGCCGGTAGGAATTATCCCTAACGGCATGAATATCAATAATTAATGGCTTGATTTTGGGGCTTTATTCGGCTAACTTAAATTATGGACGCAGGTTTAAATTCCAAAGAAATTATTAGTTGGCTAAAAGCAGCTGGGCATGACCGCTTTTGGTTGGCTGAGAGCTGCGGTGTGCAAAAGCGCACCGTGGATAATTGGCTTTCGTCGAGTCGTGCGATCCCTCGAAAGGCTCAGCTGATTATTAAAACGTTAATGGCGTCGAAGCTAAGTTCTCCGGTTGCCATGGTGGGAGTGTCGCAAAACTTGGTGCTACATTTTTCTGAACAAGAATTTGAATCAATTTGCGACATCGCGCGGGTACTTGAGGTGTCTCCAGTGCAGTGGGTGGAAGCAGAGGTTCTCAAAGTTATTCATTCAGAACCATATAAAGTCTTACGCGCGCTCAGTCAGCGCGAAGGGAAACCTGATTAGATTAAACGTTTGGATTAACTTAATCGCGAAGGGGCGCGATTCACCATTCTAGTCGGAGGCGCTAAACCGCGGCTGATCTAGACTGTGCGCCAAGAGCGCAGATGAAGACTCTGCGAGGGCTGCAAGTCGGCGTATCGATTAGTCTGCCGTTGGTCCGCACGCCGCCGAACGGCCCTAGTGTGATATCCGCCAGCGTTTCCCGTCAATCGAGCATGCAGCTAAAAAGCGCCAGGGTGTTTTGGCTGGGCTTGCTGCGCGAAGTGCCCATTTATTATCTAGCGTAGCGAACGCATCGCATGCGCAACGGTGCTCGGCGATTCGGTTCAACGCTGTGGGTCTGCGCCGTTTGAGTGCGCTTGGTTAAATGAGGTTGCAATGCCCCGCGAGTCGGATGAGAAGAGTGCATGTTTTACGACGAGGTAAAGGTCAATTTCAAGGCGGGTAATGGTGGCGACGGCTGCTTTAGCTTTCGGCGCGGTAAATACGAACCCAAAGGTGGGCCTGACGGCGGTAATGGCGGGCGCGGTGGCGCGGTCTATGTCATTGCGGATACCAATGTTGCGGATTTAACCGATTATCACTATAAGCCGGGCTGGAAAGCCAAGAACGGCGAGCCAGGTCGCGGTGCCGATCAACACGGTGCGAACGGTGCGGATATTATTATGCGGGTGCCAGTCGGCACGGTGGTGATCGACCGCGAGACCGAAGAGCCGGTGGCTGAGGTGTTGGCACACGGCGATCAAGTGTTGCTGCTCGAAGGCGGTTTCGGCGGTAAGGGCAATGAGACCTTTAAGTCTTCGGTCAATCAGGCGCCGCGTCAGTTCACCCTGGGCAAGCCGGGTGAAGAGGGTGAATACCGCTTGGTGGTGAAGACCATCG
>CAJQLP010000140.1 GCA_905479205.1 uncultured Luminiphilus sp. | reverse complement strand
TCCTCAATTGCTCTATTAATAGAGGGGCTTTTCTGATATGCCACTGTCAAAGCCTCATCGCGCATCGCGGGCACCATCCCCGTTGGCAGCAGGGGTAGGGGCAAAACGTCGGCTGGAAGCTCACCTACTACGCGCTGAAACTCGGCTCGAGTATCGTAAAGATTGGTGACCTCAGTGAGCAAATTCGACTCGGCCAGCGCCATACGTGCGGTCGCTTGTTCAAGATTGACTCTCTCGTCTCTACCCGCTTCAACACGTTCAGCGATTTTGCTGAAGAGTTGACGGTGAACAACATAGTTTTCTTCAGCAAACTCGACCAAATCCTGAAAAAGAACGGTGTCTGCGTAAGCAACAGTTGCCTGCAGAGCAATGTTTTGTGCCGCCCCATGGACATCGTAGTAGCGCGCCAATTTTTCATAGCCCATCGCTCGCGCCTCATCTCGGGTTTGAAACCCATCGAACAGCAGTTGAGTAATACTAAGACGCACCGAATCTCGATCATACTCACCGAAATCGTTCAATGGCGTTTCTCGCTCCTCCCAACCATAGTCGGCATTTAAGTCGACGCTCGGATACATACCACCCTCAGCAGATCGCTGCGCCTCACGAGACGCCTCAAACTCATAAAATGCCGAGACTACAGTTGGATTTGTCTGCAGAGCGCTGGCAATCGCAGCGCCGTAGGTTTCAACGGGGGCCGCCTGTGCGCCGGATGCGACGATGCAAACTGCGAAGATAGCGTAAGCTCCCGGCAGGCGTTTAAAGTTTGCCTGTACTTTTTTATTCTTCATGCCATCATCCTTGGCTAGTCTTAATATGAAAAGAGCAAACACTTGAGCCGTCATGTTTGATAATCGCAGTATTCGATCTTTGCTGGCAACGCCAAGCGTAGCCTGTCTGCGGGTTCGATGCTTCTTTACATCCAAAAGTGTGACCCAAGTCTCAGTCTACGCCCCAAGGCGTCAATTGCAAGATGCAAATTTAATTCTTATTTTGGGAGTCATCGTCTGCATCTTATATTTGGCAGGCGGGCTACATGCACAACCAATTCCCGATCTCCTAGGCCAAGCGCGCAAGCAATTTGGCCCGGAGGCAGAGGCGACCGTAAGAGATTGGGAAACCCTAATTCGAAGCGGTAGAGATCAAAGTATTGATGAGCAGTTAAAACAGGCCAATCGCTTTTTTAATGAGCGCGTACTTTGGGTCAGTGACCGTGAAGCCTGGAATACGGAGGACTACTGGGCGACTCCACTAGAAACCATGGGGAAAGCCATTGGCGATTGCGAGGATTTCACTATCGCTAAGTATGCCACCTTGCTGCTTATGGGCGTTGATCCAGCCTCCTTACGCCTGATCTACGTTAAAGCCAAGCGCGGAGGCTTAACTCAGGCCCACATGGTTCTTGCATGGTATGCAACACCAACTACGACACCGCTTATTTTAGATAACATGGAATCATCGATTTTGTCCGCTAACGAGCGCGGCGATCTATTCCCTGTTTTTAGTTTTAACGCTAACGCGCTGTGGGTAGGTAACAAAACCGCCCCATCAAGCGCAAACCCTGTGGATCGACTCTCTCGCTGGCGCAATGTACTCAGTAGAATGCGCGCTGAGGGATTCGCTCTAGGGGCTTAGGAGGACATTATGTCGCTGTACAAACAGCTCTGGATAGCCATCGCCCTACTAATGCTAGTGGTGTTTGGCATTACCTTTGTCATTAACGGCGCGAGTAGCAGTCGCTATTTAGAGCAGCAGCTATCATTGAAAAACAATGACGACGCTAATGCTTTAGCCTTGTCGCTCTCACAAGACGAGCTGGACCCTGTATTACTGGAGATTCAGTTAGCCGCGAAGCTCGACCAAGGATCCTATGAATACATCGAGCTCAAAGACCCTTCAGGCAAGGTAATCTTCAGCCGCTCTTATACCCCCAGTGATGTCGAGACCCCAAAGTGGATTGCCAAATTGTTCCCTATCTACTCTATACCCGGCACAGCAACGGTTTCTAACGGCTGGAACCCGCTCGGGGATATAATCCTCAAAAGTCATGATCAGTTCGCGTATGCAGAATTGTGGAATGGCGCGAAACGGACGCTTATAGCCCTGGTACTCGCCATTGTCGCAGCGGGTGTGATTGGCAGCTTGCTGCTAAGTGTTATTTTAAGGCCACTGCAGCAAGTCGTAGGTCAAGCACAGGCCATTGGCGAGCGCCGTTTCCTTACCCTACCCGAGCCCTTCACGACTGAATTTGCAGAAGTGACGCGATCGATGAATGAGCTGGCACGCCGCGTGCGCGAAATGCTTAGTCGGGAGTCTCAGCGACTAACTCGCCAACGTGAAGTAACGGAACTTGATAAAACAACAGGTATTCTGCAGCGGGATCCGTTTATGGCTCGTCTGCGCGCGAAGCTTGAGTCAGAGGAGGCCGATGCACGTGGATCAGTGGCCTTAGTGCGTCTTGGCAACCTGGTACGCCTAAATCAAAACTACGGCCGCCAAAGTATTGATGCGCTGCTGAAAGATCTAGGCTCTTCCTTACGTCGCATTAACGTCATCGAGTCCGAGTACATTATCGGGCGGCTTAATGGTTCCGACTTTTGCATTATTGCACCCGGCGAAGATCACCCTAAAAAGCTTGGTGAAGCTCTGCAGCGCATCATGAGTGAAGTGCTGGAGCACCATTCAATGACGAAATACGCGACCCTCCCCGGCGCCTGTGTCGACTACCTTAGCGGCGACTCTATCGCGCACGTCATGACGAGCCTCGACGGCGCTTTATTGGCAGCTGACGAAGAAAGCCAGTCAAATGTTGTTATAGCAACCCGTGGCAGCGGCATAGTTGTGCCCGCCAGAGAGCAAGCTAAATTTTGGCGTGAAGAACTGACCAGCGCGCTGTCGGAAAACCGCCTGCTTATGCAGACCTTTCCGGTGCTCGATGCCCAACACAACTTAGTGCATATGGAAGGTATGGTGCGCTTAAAGGTGGACGACAGCATTCGTGGCGCAGGTGAGTTTATGCCGTGGGTGCACCGACTTGATTTGGGTG
Organism: uncultured Luminiphilus sp.; assembly: GCA_905479205.1. Taxonomy (GTDB): domain Bacteria; phylum Pseudomonadota; class Gammaproteobacteria; order Pseudomonadales; family Halieaceae; genus Luminiphilus. Next base: position 857 of record CAJQLP010000140.1, on the reverse strand, counting down.
GCGAGATTGACCGAGCCATGGTCGCTATGGGCGTAGAGAACATTCAACAAACCCAGCAACCTACCTGCATCAATTTAACGCCGAGCAGCCTCACCGACACCACGTTTGCCACATGGCTTGAAGGTTATTTAATAAAAAATAGCGCAGAAGCTAAGCTACTCAGCATCGAGGTAGGTGAGGCGGCAACATTCAGCCATGACGATGGCTTCCGGCGACTCGCTCAACGCGCTCATGCTATGGGCACTAAAGTAGGGATAGAGCATGTCGGCTATCGCATAAGCGATATCGGCAAGCTCGGTGAGCTGGGCGTTGACTACATCAAGGTCGACAGTTTATTCGTACGGGACATGCATACTAACCGAGGCAATGCCGCACTAGTGCGAACCTATGCAAACATTGCTCAATCACTCGGACTGAGCTGCATAGCAGAAGGCGTAAGAGATGAACAGGAACTTGCCGCTGTGTTCGAGGCCGGCGCGACTGGCGCCAGCGGCCCAGGAGTTGCCCTTTAAGTCAAAAAGCCAAGGGTCAAGGCTGCGAACTCAGATCAGCCCGTCATCTCCCAGAAGATCCAAAGACTTGCGACTTTTTACACGAAGCTTGCTGCGCTTTAAGAACTTCGCTTGAGCTTCCTCAGGAAGGTCGGTGAAGTTGATGATGCCTTTAGCGGTCAAAACTTCGAGCAAATCATCGATAACGCGAACGAATTCCAAGTCAGAAGCGGCGAGCTCTGCATCGCTGCGTGATGAGGCAATAAAGCCCGCGACTTCACCACCAAATCCGCCCTGCTCTGCTTCATAGCCAGGCTCTGGCACGGCACTGATTGCGACGATTTCGCCATCGCCGTTACGCTTTAT
>CAJQLP010000139.1 GCA_905479205.1 uncultured Luminiphilus sp. | reverse complement strand
CGAAGCCGTAGGCAAGCCCTACTTAGAAGACGATATTCCGCACATAGAAATGCTGTTGTCCGCCGACACCCAAGTTATGGGCGCCAGCTAACAGCGATTACAGATTACGCAGCGCTGCGTGAGGCGCGCTTGCGCTCGTGCTCAAGCAGAAGCTTTTTGCGTATACGAATACTTTCAGGGGTTACTTCTACCAGCTCATCGTCTTCAATGAACTCAAGCGCTTGCTCAAGGGTGTGAACCACGTGCGGCGTCAAGGTCAGGGCTTCGTCAGTCCCTGAAGCGCGGACGTTAGTGAGCTGCTTGGCTTTTGTTGGGTTAACCGTTAAGTCGTTGCTTCTGCTGTGCAAACCAATAACCTGCCCTTCATACACATCGATATTGGGGCCAATAAACAACCGACCGCGATCCTGCAGTGTGAACAGCGCATACGCTAAGGTTTTTCCCTTGACCATGGATACCAAAACGCCATTGGTTCGGCTGGCAAGCTCTGATTTAGCGACAGGCCCGTAATGATCGAACACATGCGTCATAATGCCCGAGCCAGAGGTCAGCGTCATAAAGAGCGATCGGAATCCAATGAGGCCTCGCGCAGGCACAATAAACTCAAGGCGAACACGACCATTGCCATCAAGTACTAGATTTCTCATCTCTGCTCGGCGCAGGCCAAGCTCCTCCATGACCCCGCCTTGATGCTGCTCTTCACAATCAATCACTAGGTTTTCGTAGGGCTCGGAAATAACACCGTCAATGACTTTTTGGATAACTTCGGGTCTTGATACACCTAGCTCAAACCCTTCTCGACGCATGCTTTCAATAAGCACTGATAGATGCAGCTCACCTCGCCCTGAGACTTTGAACTTGTCCGGCGTGTCGCCCTGCTCAACGCGTAATGCGACGTTGTGAATAAGTTCACGCTCCAATCGCTCTTTAATATTGCGCGATGTCACGTATTTGCCTTCAAGCCCTGCAAAAGGAGAATCATTAACCTGAAAAGTCATGCTAACGGTGGGCTCATCCACTGATAGTGGCGGGAGCGCTTCAGGGTGTGAGGGCAAGCACAGAGTATCGGAAATATTCAACGCTTCAATACCGGTCACACAGACAATATCGCCCGCCTCGGCTTGCTCGACGTCGACACGATCTAATCCGTGGTAACCCATTACCTGAAGAACACGGCCGTTACGCTTGCCGCCTTCACTATCGACCACAGTGACCTGGGTATTCGGTGTCATCACGCCACGAGTAATTCTGCCAACACCAATAACGCCGGTATAGCTATTGTAATCAAGCGCGGAAATTTGCATTTGCAGTGGACCCTCAGAATTAACCTTAGGCGGCTCCACTTTGTCGATAATCGCTTGGAATAGCGGCGTCATGTCATCGGACATCGCTTCGTGATCTTCACCAGCAATGCCGTTAATCGCCGAGGCATAGATAATCGGGAAGTCCAGCTGCTCTTCATTGGCACCGAGCTTGTCAAAAAGATCAAATACCTGATCAACAACCCAATCTGGCCGCGCACCGGGTCGGTCGACCTTATTGACCACGACAATAGGGTTGAGACCACGCTCAAAGGCTTTCGAAGTCACAAACCGTGTTTGTGGCATTGGCCCATCGACGGCGTCGACGAGTAGCAAGACCGAATCGACCATGGAGAGCACTCGCTCTACCTCTCCACCAAAGTCTGCGTGCCCAGGGGTATCCACAATATTGATGCGATAGTCATTCCAACGAATGGCCGTGTTCTTTGCCAAAATAGTAATGCCGCGCTCACGCTCTTGGTCATTCGAATCCATGATTCGCTCAGCGCCTGCGCTTCTACGATCCAAAGTTCCCGATTGGTGCAGGAGACAGTCAACGAGTGTGGTTTTCCCATGGTCGACGTGGGCGATAATTGCGATATTACGTAGCTGGCTAATCACGTGCAGAATCTCTTAACAGGAGGGGGGTGCCCTTTGAGGCGCGCGGAGTGTACCAGAGACCAGTCTCAAATGGGGCATTTCAGGTAGCAACATATTACCGATGAGGGGATCGAGAGCGCACCAAAAGTGGACGCTACCCCCGTGAAGCACGGCAACACCGCTATGCTTGAGACCCAAACACCTGGGACATGCCCTATTTAAGCGCGACTAAAAGCACGACTAAGCACGAGTAAGCATGGCTAAGCATGACAAACGACGTTAAAATGGCACACATATGGCGAATCTGCACCATCTTGGTGCGTATTGCACCAAATAAATGCACTGCACGCACCAAATACTCGACATTAAAAGCCCCGCAATTAAATCAAACCCCTTTAAAAATCATACGCTTAGTAATTTTTAGTGAAAAAAAAGCAACTTGGCACGCTGGTTGCTCTTTCATCCAGACTTAAAAGATGGCACGGTGCTTCGGCCCGTCCTCGTCAAACCCGAGTCGGGTGACCGACTCAAAGCAAACTCTGAAGGAGAAACACCATGTCTGAGCGCACGCTCAATTTGATCAAAGACAACGACGCTCGTTGGGTTGATCTTCGCTTTACCGATACCATCGGCAAAGAACAGCACGTCACTATCCCAGCTGCAGATGTTGACGAGGATACTTTCGAACAAGGCAAGATGTTTGACGGCTCGTCAATCGCCGGCTGGAAGGGCATTAATGAATCGGACATGATTCTTATGCCCGATGATTCCTCATCACTGCTTGACCCTTTCACGGATGACACAACCGTCATTTTGCGTTGTGACATTATTGAACCTTCAACCATGCAAGGTTACGAGCGCGACCCACGCTGCATCGCGAAGCGTGCGGAGGAGTATCTGACGTCGACAGGCTTGGGCGATACCGCATTTTTCGGGCCAGAACCTGAATTCTTCGTTTTCGACGACGTAAAATGGCACTCGGACATCAGTGGCGCTGGCTACACCATCAACTCGGAAGAGGCGGCTTGGTCTTCAAACCACCACTACGAGGACGGTAACACTGGCCACCGCCCCCGCGTAAAAGGCGGTTATTTCCCAGTACCGCCCGTTGATTCATTGCACGATATCCGCGCAGCGATGTGTACGGCCATGGAACAAATGGGCCTACCGATAGAGGTTCACCACCACGAAGTGGGTACCGCAGGCCAGTGTGAGATCGGCGTTAAATTTAACACGCTCGTCAAAAAAGCCGACGAAGTTCAGGTACTCAAGTACTGCGTTCACAATGTTGCGCATGCATACGGTAAAACGGCAACCTTTATGCCTAAGCCTCTTGTTGGCGACAACGGTTCAGGTATGCACGTTCACCAGTCGATCTCGAAAGACGGTACTAACACCTTTGCGGGTGACGGCTACTCAGGTCTTTCGGAAACTGCGCTTTACTACATTGGCGGTGTCATCAAACACGCACGCGCGTTGAATGCATTTACTAACGCATCAACCAACAGCTACAAGCGCTTGGTTCCCGGCTTCGAAGCACCTGTAATGCTCGCGTACTCGGCGCGTAACCGCTCAGCGTCTATTCGTATCCCTTACGAGCCATCGCCGAAAGGAAAGCGGGTTGAAGTTCGCTTCCCTGACCCGACAGCCAACCCTTACTTGGCATTTTCAGCACTGTTGATGGCTGGCCTTGATGGCATCCAGAACAAGATCCACCCCGGTGAAGCCGCCGACAAGGACCTGTACGACCTGCCGCCCGAGGAAGGCAAGTCTATTCCTACCGTGGCCTCTAGCCTGACCATGGCTCTTGAAGCACTCGATGCTGATCGTGCGTTCTTAACAAAAGGTGGCGTATTCACCGATGACATGATCGATGCATACATCGCGCTTAAGCAGAATGATGTTGAGCGTCTCGATATGACAACTCACCCCGTTGAGTTCGACATGTACTACTCACTGTAAAGTATCAGTGATCCGAAAAAGCCCGCTCCACAGCGGGCTTTTTTCTTTAAACAAAGAGTGAGAAGGCCGACATTTCATTACTGGTAATGCGCACCAACTTGGTGCAATGTGTAAGTCGGTGATTCGGGAGAGCAGCACCATGCAAAACATAACAACCATCCGAAAACTCGCCCTCGCAGGCATCGTAATAGCTGCCTTCCTCAGTCAGTCAGCCGCTGCACAAATTTACAAATACAAAGACGCCGATGGGAATGTTGTCTTCAGCGACAAACGCCCCGCGGGCGATCAAAATGAATCCGTAGAAGAAGTTAAGCTCGGCACGACAAATAGCGCTCAGACCCCGCCCACTATTCCGAACAGCGAGCCGTTGCGCAAGCAAGCCAAACCAGAAGCTGTCGTCTACGAAACAGTAATTACCAGCCCTACTGATAACACCACAATTTCTATGGGGCCCGGCAATTTCCCAGTCACAGCCCTTATATCACCGTCGCTGGGCGCCAATGAGTTCGTACAGCTCACGATGGATGGCGCACCTATAGGCAACCCCCAGCGCTCGAATAGCTGGCAGCTAAGCAACGTATTTCGGGGCGAACACAATATGATCGTCCAGCGAATCAACGGTGGCAACGTAGTGAATAGCTCCGTTCCAATAACCGTTTATGTGCTGAGACCCTCCGTCCGCTAATGAAGTACTCGCACCTACAACCGCACCACCCTGCTGCAAGTCAAGGACTCGATAGGTTTGATGACGGCACGCTTAATATGCTGGCAACCAGTATCTTACTCATCGATGAGCAGTGTTGTGTTTTAGCTCTGAACCTGGCGGGTGAAACGCTATTTGATGCATCCGCTAGTCGCGCCCTGGGCGAGCCACTAGAACTCCTTACAGCGCTCGATAAAGAATGGCGCGACCTTCTTCATCAAGCTCAAGCAGAAGAATTCCCAGTCGTTCGCCGTGGGATCATGTTGCGCCTTCGCAGTGGTCATCAGCAAGCCGTGGATTTAACTGTCAGCCCTATTGCGAGCGAATCTGGGATTCACTTGCTACTCGAATTGGTTGCCGTTGACAGGCTGCATGCCATCAGCGAGGGCGAGACTATTTGGGAGTCGCAGGAGTCGCTGCGCCAAATCATTAAAGGCTTAGCACACGAAGTCAAAAACCCACTGGGCGGTATTCGAGGGGCCGCGCAGCTGCTTGGCAAAGAGTTAGGAGATCAGGGGCTTTCCGAGTACACCGAGATCATTATGGCCGAAGCGGACCGGCTGCGAACATTAGTCGACAAGATGCTAGGGCCACGCGAGAAACTTGATCTTGTACCCACTAACATCCATCAAATTACCGAGCGAGTTTTGCAGCTCATCGAGGTCGAGTCTCAGGGTAACGTGTGCCTCGATCGAGATTACGACCCAAGCCTGCCGGAATTTTCCGCCGATAAAGACCAGATAACCCAAGTGTTACTAAATATTGCACGCAATGCCTGGCAGGCCACCGGCGAGTCGGGCCAAATTACCATCCGCACTCGCTCGCGCCGGCAGTACACCTTAGGCGGCCAACGGCACAAACTTGTGTGTGCGATTGAAGTGATTGATAACGGGCCCGGTATTCACGAAGACATTATGCCGCGACTGTTTTTGCCAATGGTTACTGGCAGCCCAAATGGCACGGGCCTAGGACTATCGATAGCGCAGATGATCGCCAACCGCCACGGCGGACTCATTCAATGCCAAAGCGAACCCGGCGCCACCGTTTTCACCGTCTTCTTACCCATGGAGATCTGCTAAACATGTCAGTCACACCCACGATTTGGGTTGCCGACGACGATCGGTCAATCCGATGGGTCGTCGAGCGGGCCCTTGCCAATGCGAACTATGCCTGTGAATCCTTTAAAAGCGCAGACGCAATGATAGAGGCTCTAAAAACCGATCTGCCGACCGTTATTATCAGCGATATCCGTATGCCCGGCATGGACGGCATTGAGCTTCTCACTCAACTGAAAAAAAGCCATCCAGAAATTCCTGTCATTATCACCACCGCCCATTCAGATCTTGATAGCGCCGTAGTCTCCTATGAAGAAGGCGCCTTCGAATATCTCCCCAAACCTTTTGATGTCGACGAGATGGTGGCAACCGTAGAGCAAGCGCTGGCTCAGCGGCGGGACCAATCGCCAACGCCATCGAAAATCGAAGAGTCCACCGGGCGTGCAGAAATCATCGGCAATGCCCCAGCAATGCAGGAAGTTTTTCGCGCGATAGGACGTCTTGCACAAAGCCATATTACGGTCTTAATCAATGGCGAGTCAGGCACAGGCAAGGAATTAGTGGCACGCGCCCTACATCGCCACTCGCCTAGAGCTAAAGCGCCATTTATCGCCTTGAATATGGCAGCAATTCCCAAGGAGTTAATGGAGTCTGAGCTCTTTGGGCACGAGAAAGGCGCTTTCACTGGCGCTACCGCTCGGCGCGAAGGCCGCTTTGAGCAGGCCGATGGAGGGACTTTGTTCCTCGACGAAATTGGTGACATGCCAGCGGAAACACAAACTCGACTGTTGCGGGTTCTGGCTGACGGTGAATTTTTCAGGGTTGGCGGCACGACCCCCGTGCGTGCCAACGTGCGCATTATTGCAGCAACCCATCAAGATCTTGAGCTGTTAGTTGCCGAAGGCAAATTTCGAGAGGATTTGTTCCACCGGCTTAATGTGATCCGCATGCATTTACCGAGCCTCTCGGAACGGAGTGAGGACATTCCCAAATTAATGCAGCATTTCTTAAGGCGCGCAGCGAAAGAGTTAGAAGTTGAGGCGAAAGTGCTCGGGGGCGAGGCTGAGCGATTCCTATGCCAGCTGCCTTGGCCAGGCAACGTCAGGCAACTCGAAAATACCTGTCGGTGGTTAACTGTTATGGCTGCAGGGCGAGAAATCAACCTGACCGACTTGCCTCCCGAGCTTCTTCAACCTGCTAGCAACAGAGGCTCTGGCGAACGTGCTCAAAGCGACTGGCAACCGCTTCTCGCGAGTTGGGCAAAACTACGATTGGCCTCAGGAGAAACTAACGTACTGAGAAGAGCGCTACCTGAATTTGAGCGCATCATGATTGAAGCAGCCCTAGAGCACACCGAGGGGCGTCGCGCTGAAGCAGCGGAACTCCTGGGATGGGGGCGCAATACGCTGACTAGAAAGCTGAAGGAACTTGAAAACGATCACGTATCGATCGCAGGACTAGGTTAAAACCATTCGGCACGGCAAAACATTTCACACAGAGAAAAAAAAGGGGCATCCCTAGACGCCCCTTTCAATAGCGGATTACCAACCGATTAGTGCTCTGTCGAATCTTCCGCGGGCGCCTCAACAGCTGCTCCACCCTCTTGAGCCGCCTGTTGAGCAAGCGCTTGGCGGTACAGAGCATCAAAATTCACAGGGGCAAGCATCAGTGCTGGGAAGCCGCCTTTAATGACTAGCGAATCAATATTCTCGCGCGCGTAAGGGAAGAGAATATTTGGACCAACAGTCGCAAGAACCTGCCTAAGAGGTTCACCTTCAATACCCACCATGTAGAAGATACCGGCTTGCTGCACTTCAACCAAGAATGCCGTGTCTTCCTCTATCTTAGCCGTGACGGTGAGAGTGAGCACAACTTCAAAGTTGCCCTCTTCATCAATACGTGAGCTCTTGGTATTCAAGTCAACATTGACATTGGGCTGCCAGTTTTGACGAAAAATCTTCGGCGTGCTGGGCGACTCAAAAGATACGTCTTTGGTGTAAATGCGCTGCAAAGTGAATTGCTGCTGTGGCGCTTGTTCTTGTGCTGCGGCCTGTTCATCAGCCATTGGGGTTCTCCTAACGGTAGTTTTTAATTAGTGAGGGATGCTGCGCTTAGCCATCACCGCGGGTCAATGCATCTAATTGACCTCGACTCTCGAGGGCATGTAGTTCATCGCAGCCCCCAATGTGCCGATCGCCAATCCATATTTGGGGCACGCTAGTACGACCAGCTCGTGCCGCCATTGCTCGTCGAGTCTCTGGATCTCCGTCAACTCCAATTTCTGTGTAGCTGAGCGTCTTGCGGTTTAACAACGACTTTGCCCTGACACAGAAAGGACACCATCGAGTCGTATAAATTGTTATTTCCGGCTGGCTCACTCAGAAACCACGGGCAATTTGAGCGTATTCCACTCCATCATGCCACCCGTCATTTTCTGAGCGCGCTCAAACCCATTGGCGCGTAGCTGCTTAGTCGCCGATGAAGCAGATTGCCCCATTTTACACACCACAATAATCGGCTTGTCTTTGTACTTATCTAGATCAGACATACGGCTTCCCAACTGCACGAGGGGCAAATGCAGTGCATCGACAATGTGGCCCTGCTTGTAGTCTTTACCGTCGCGAATATCCAGAAAAATGCCTTCCTCGCCATTAACGAGGTTAATCGCTTGTTGAGGCGATACTGCAGGGCCCGCTTTACGTGACTCGTGAACAAACAGCATCGCCAGTGTCGACGCTAGGGCCAGCACGAGGATCCATTGTTCAGAGAGAAATTCCAGTATCAGATCGAATTGCACAGATTAGTCCCGCAAGGGTGAGCTTAAAGTTAAGGTGTCAATGCCCCCAAAAGACCTGCCAAAGTGGGCGAACAGGGCGGGAGTATAGCGGTTTGCTCAATTATGCTCCACTGTCTAAGCTTCTCAAAACGTGGCCTCTTGCCGCGAGCGCGGTACAATGCCTGTTCTCGTAATCTAGGACTCGCACAACCATGAGCACGCCTGCCTGCACCACAATGCTAATCATCCTCGATGGCTTTGGCTTTCGAGAGGAAAGCAAGGACAACGCTATCGCAGCGGCACAAACGCCGAACTGGGACCGACTTTGGGCGCAAGCTCCGCATACCCTAATTTCTAGCTCAGGACTCGATGTTGGCTTACCCGAGGGGCAGATGGGTAATTCTGAAGTCGGACATATGAGTTTGGGGGCGGGCCGTATTGTTTATCAATCCATCACGCGTATTGACAAAGCGATAGCGGATGGGGATTTCGATAATAATAGTATTTACACCGACGCCATTGATAAGGCCGTGGCCAACGGCAAGGCCGTGCATATTCTCGGCCTGCTGTCCGCAGGTGGAGTTCATAGCCATGAGCAACACATATTTCAAGCCATTCGGCTCGCCGTAAAACGAGGCGCCGAAGCCGTTTATCTCCACGCCTTTCTCGACGGCAGAGACACTCCGCCAAAAAGCGCGCAGTCATCTATCGAAGCTGCTGAAGCCGTCTTTGCTGAACTAGGTGTCGGGCGCATCGCAAGCCTTCATGGCAGGTACTGGGCGATGGATCGAGACAATCGCTGGGATCGCGTTACAAAAAGCTATCGATTATTGACCGAGGGGATTGGTGAGTATGCTTACGCCTCGGCCCAAGTCGCTCTTGCCGTAGCCTATGAACGTGGTGAAACCGACGAATTTGTTGCTCCGTCAGCGATTGGAGAACGGGCGCCACTGCAGGAAGGTGACGCGGTTCTCTTTATGAATTTTCGAGCCGACCGCGCGCGCCAAATGACGCAAGCGTTGACTGATTCACAGTTCGCAGGTTTTAAGCGCGACGTCTGGCCTCCTATAAATATGGTAACAACCACCGAGTACAGCGCGACACTCAGCTGTCCAGTGGCGTTCCCGCCTGAAAATGTGCGCGACAGCTTGGGAGAAATCGTGGCACAGCAAGGCCTTAAACAGCTCCGTATCGCTGAAACAGAAAAATACGCCCACGTAACGTTTTTCTTCAGCGGCGGCCGTGAAGACGTATTTGATAATGAAACGCGAGCGCTAATTCCCTCTCCCAATGTGGCCACCTACGATCTCAAGCCTGAAATGAGTGCCCACGAAGTGACTGACCAACTTGTGGACGCAATCAACTCAGATCAGTACAGCTTGATTGTAGTGAACTTTGCCAACGGCGATATGGTGGGTCATACCGGCAACTTTGATGCAGCAGTAAAAGCGGTAGAAGCGCTTGATGGCTGTATTGGTCGTGTTGAAGCGGCGCTCTTGGCCAAAGGAGGCCAAGCGCTCATCACTGCAGATCACGGTAATTGCGAGCAAATGCTCGATTATGACAGTGGGCAGGCGCACACGCAGCACACCACTGACCCTGTACCCTTGGTACTCATAGGCAACAAACTGAAGGGGCTCGCAGATCACAAAGGCATTCTCGCTGATGTGGCACCCACCATCCTCGATATGATGAATATTGAGAAGCCGTCGTCCATGACAGGAACGTCTTTGCTGACGAGTTCGCGCTAACCTTTAATGCAATTGCGCGCGCACCGAGCAATCGTATTGGGCCTACTGGTGGCTTGTGGGGCGGGTGCCACGTGGCATTCAGTTCCGACGCTTGGTAATACGAAAGAGCAAGAAACCACAGCGCGGATTACCGAACTAAAAGCACAAATTGAAGCCATTCAGCGCGGTATGGCACTCAAAGAGTCGGAACGAAACGAGCTACAGGAACGCTTAAAAGATGCGGAGAAAGACCTTGCGGCACTCGACCAGTCGATCGCCCGAGTGCAGGCCGCCATTGCCGATGAACTACCGCGTTTGGCGGAACTCGATAGTCAGCGCGTGGAATTGCAGCAGAAAGTTGGTGCTGAGCAAGCCACGATGAACCAAGAAATGAAAAATTTATGGGCATTACAGCAAGGCGGCGGATTACGGATCCTGTTTAGCGATCAAACCCCCGATCAGTTGGTCCGTAATCTCGCTTACTACAAGCGCCTTTTAGCCGCACGCCAAGACAGTATTACGCGCTATGCCACCCTGATTGAGCTAGTAGCCACCAACACTGAAGCGACCCAGGCATCACAACAACGCCTAGCCGACCGACGTGAAGAATTGGAGCGCCAGCGTGACCAAATCGAGCACCTACAAGGAGCGCGGCGGAACACGTTAGTTGCCATAAATACAGCGTTAAACACCGATGCTAAGCGCAAAGCCAAGCTAGAGGCCGACAGTCAGCAACTGCAAACGCTTCTGGAGGCGCTCCGACAAACCTTGGCAGAGCTCGATACACCAAGTAGCTATACCCCCTTCAGTACTGTCAAAGGTCAACTACCCAGCCCTGTGCGCGGCAAAGCGGGCAACCGCTATGGTGCGCGTACGAATGTTGCTGATATGCGCTGGCGCGGTTGGCTAATACCGGCACCAGAGGGCGCTGAAATAAAGGCTATTCATCACGGTCGAGTCGTTTACGCTGACTGGCTTCGAGGCCAAGGCTTGCTGCTGATTATCGACCATGGGGAAGGCTATCTGAGCCTTTACGGCCATAATCGGAGTTTACAACGCGAAGTCGGAGATTGGGTGAAACCTGGCGACATCATTGCGACAGTGGGCGCTAGCGGTGGTGCGACCAGCCCAGGGTTATACTTTGAAATTCGCCACGATGGGCAGCCAGTCAATCCGAGTAGCTGGATCAAACGCTAAAGCAGGCCTGCTTAGCGATTTGATGGCGCATCAGTGCGGAGCGCATGGATCGGGCTCAGAATCAGGTAAGATAGGTTTATTAGTCTGTGAGAGAACTCTGCATGTTTGCTGTTTACCGAAAATCCATACTTGTCTGCCTCGTCAGTTTGCTGGCATCAGGGGTCAATGCACAGGATTCCCAGCAGAGTGAGGATCCCCATGCACCCAGTAAGAGTCATGAGGCGCTGCCGTTAAAAGAGTTACAGACCTTTGCTGACGTCTTTAAACAAATCCGTTCAGGCTACGTAGAAGAAATTCCCGACAGCACTCTGTTCGAGTACGCCGTTCGAGGAATGCTTGATGGCCTCGATCCGCATTCAGTTTATCTGACCAAAGAGGATTATTCAGACCTTCAAACAACCACCGACGGAGAGTTCTCAGGGCTTGGCATCGAAATCGGTCGTAAGGGTAACTACATCGAAATTATTTCACCGATTGACGGGTCACCAGCAGCGGAGGCAGGTCTTCAGCCGGGGGACGTGATCCTTAAACTGAACGAAACCTCAGTAAAAGGCCTATCAATAGATGAAGCGGTAGAGATCATGCGCGGCCCAATTGGCAGTCCTATCGACTTAGAGATCGGACGCTCGGGTGAAACAAAGCCACTCGAGATAACGGTCGTCCGCGACACGATAAAGGTGGCCAGCGTACGTTCGAGAATGATCACACCGGGTTATGGTTATTTGCGGATTGCACAATTCCAACGCAACACGGGCGATGAAGTTAAAACTGCCCTCACCAAGCTGATCGAGGAGCAAGCACTCAAAGGTTTAGTCATTGATTTACGCAACAATCCTGGTGGCGTGCTCGGCGCAAGTGTTGGCGTATCGGAGGCGGTGCTTGATGGCGGCCTTGTGGTCTATACCGAAGGAAGACACCCAAGCTCTGAAGAGCAGTTTACAGCGCAAGCAGGAGACCTTCTCAATGGCGCGCCCATTGTTGTGCTGATCAATGGCGGCTCGGCGAGCGCAGCAGAAATCGTAGCCGGCGCGCTACAGGACCGAGGTCGCGCCGTCGTCATGGGCACTCGCAGCTTTGGAAAAGGTTCGGTTCAAACTGTACTGCCTGTATCTGAGACACGTGCCGTAAAACTCACGACCGCCCGATACTTCACCCCCAATGGCCGCTCCATTCAGGCTGAAGGCATTGTCCCCGATATTGTTGTAGAGAGGGGCAAAATAACCAGCCTTGAGGGAGGTCGGCGAATCACAGAAGCCGATCTTCGCGGTCGTCTCGACAACGCCCACAGCGACGCAGATAGCGATGTCGAAAATAGCACCAATGAATTCAGTGCTGAGAGCGAGAAGCTTGCCGAAATGCGTGAAAATGATAATCAGCTATATGAGGCGCTGACCTTGCTACGGGGCGTCAATCTACTGACTAAACGCGAAGCACACAGCGACGCTTCTCACGCCCCGACAAATACGGAAGCCACAGTTACCGATGAGCCTCAGAGTTCTGCGGGCACTGAGTGAAGCGCTCGCTACTTGCTACGGCCCTAGTAGCATTTACAGCGGTTGCTGGCGCTGACTGCCCCTCTTCTGGGCGCGCACGACTCGCCATTATTATTGATGATATTGGCTACCATTGGGAGCGTGGCCGGGCACTCGCGGCGCTCCCAGCGCCTATTACCCTTTCGGTTATCCCCGCAACCCCTCACGGCAAACAACTTGCAGAAGAAGGATTGCGGCGGGGCAAAGAAATCATGGTTCACATGCCCATGTCGTCGGCTCACAGGGTCCTTACTGAGCCCCTAGCACTCACAAGCGACCTCAGCGACGAAGACTTTGAGACAGTATTTCACCAAGCATTGGCTGACATACCCAGTGCTACCGGCATGAATAACCACATGGGCAGCAGTTTGACCCAAGATTACAGGGCGATGTCGCATCTCATGCGTTTATTGAAAGAGGAAAACTTTTTTTGGGTTGATTCCCGCACAACTGCAGATACAGTAGCGGCACAGCTTGCTACCGCCGAAGGGGTCCCTAACGCATCCAGAGCAGTTTTTCTTGATAACGAGCGCGACCCTGAGCTGATTGCGCAACACTTACAAGAAGCCGTTGAAATAGCGGAAAGTGAGGGCAGTGCAATCGCTATTGGCCACCCTTACCCCGAGACCTTACAAGCTTTAAAATACAATCTGCCGCGACTGCCCGACTCGGTGCTACTGACGCCGGCATCTATTATTGCGCGGTGTGCGCAGACTCAAAGCCTGACTTCGATACCTTGAGCGGCCATAAATGCTTTGGCCTCGGGAATAGTGTGCTCACCAAAGTGAAAGATACTTGCTGCTAGTACCGCATCTGCACCACCTTTAGTAACGCCATCCGCTAAGTGCTGCAAAGTGCCCACGCCACCAGATGCGATAATAGGTATATCAACAGCGTCGGCAATTGCTCGAGTAATCACAAGCTCGAAGCCGTCTTTAGTGCCATCTCTATCCATACTGGTCAGAAGAATTTCACCTGCACCAAGAGTCGCCATACGCTTCGCCCAAGAGACGGCTTCGATGCCAGTAGGATTTCGACCGCCATGGGTAAACAACTCATAGCGAGGACTGTCTGCATCGCCTCCCTGAGCGTCACTGACCCGTTTGACATCCATCGCTACAACAATGCACTGGGCACCGAAGCGGGCCGAAGCCTGCGCTACTAAATCGGGATTATGGATGGCGGCAGTGTTAATACTGACTTTATCGGCGCCTGCATTGAGCATTGTGCGAATATCATCGACCGACCGAATCCCACCGCCAACCGTTAGCGGGATAAACACCTCACGCGCAATTTTCTCTACCGTGTGAACGGTGGTGTCGCGGCCCTCATGGCTGGCGGTAATGTCCAGAAAAGTGATCTCATCGGCGCCCTGCTCGTTGTAGCGTCGAGCAATCTCCACGGGATCACCGGCATCGCGAATACCCACGAAATTGACGCCCTTAACTACGCGACCACAGTCAACATCGAGACAAGGGATAATGCGTTTTGCTAAAGCCATTAATTACCACTCATGAGGGCGTCGATTAGCGCGTTGGCCTCGGCCAACTGAAGGGTGCCCTCGTAAATAGCGCGGCCTGTTATCGCACCCTCGATACCTTCATGGGCATGCACTGCAAGCGCACGAATATCATCAAGGTCAGTGATGCCACCGGAAGCAATAACGGGAATACTTGAAGCGCGGGCCATTTCTAGAGTTGCCTCTACATTGACGCCCTGCATCATCCCATCGCGGGCAATATCGGTGTAGATAATGGCGCTAACCCCTGCTTGCTCAAAGGATTTAGCGAGTTCAGTGGCGGCAGTCGAACTGACCTCAGCCCAACCATCTGTCGCTACCATGCCGTGTTTAGCGTCAATGCCCACAATCACTTTACCGGGAAACGCCTGGCACGCGGTGCGTACAAAATCAGGCTCTTTCACTGCTTTGGTCCCGAGAATAACGTAGCTCACACCTGCTTTTAGATAGCGCTCGATCGTCGGCAAGTCGCGAATACCACCACCGATTTGAATGGGCAGGTTGGGGTGTGCTCGGGCGATCGCTTCCACTGCGGCCGCGTTCATCGGCTCACCTTCGAAAGCGCCGTTTAAATCAACCAAATGCAAGCGACGCGCACCCTCTTCAACCCAACGCGTTGCTGTAGCCGCGGGGTTATCGGAAAAAACCGTGCTGTCATCCATTAGCCCCTGACGCAGGCGCACGCATTGGCCGTCTTTAAGATCGATCGCGGGGATAACTAGCATTGTCCATTCCAAGTGAGAAAATTTGAGAGTAGCCGGAGTCCGAGATCATGACTCTTTTCCGGATGAAACTGCACTGCAAATAGGTTGTCACGCGCCAGTGCGGCAGCGCCGGTGACACCGTAGTCAAACGTGCCCGCAACCAGAGCGGAATCGGCAGCATCGACCCAATAGCTGTGAACAAAGTAAAAACGACTGTGATCAGGTATGCCCGTCCAAAGTGGGTGGTCCAGTGCCTGATCGACATGGTTCCAACCCATGTGTGGCACCTTTAAGCGCTCACCTTCGGTCGTGCGATGCTCATGCCCAAAGAATCGAACATGACCATCGATAATACCTAATGTATCCACACCGCCATTCTCCTCAGAATGGCTCAGCAAGGCTTGCATTCCCACGCAAATGGCGAGCACAGGTTTGTTGCCGTCTGCTAACGCATCGACCAATAAACGGTCGCAGCCCAAGCGTCTTATTTCAGTCATGCAGTCACGAATTGCGCCGACACCTGGGAATACCACATGATCAGCGCGTGCAATGGCTTTAGGGTCATGAGTCACGACCACTTCGCCTGCGCCGGCGCACTCAAGTGCGCTAGCCACTGAGTGCAAATTTCCCATGCCGTAATCAATAACAGCAACGCTTGTCGACACGGACTTAGAGTACTCCCTTGGTCGAAGGCGTTATTCCTGCCATAGCGGGATCACGCGTAAGCGCCATACGCAGTGCGCGACCGAAGGCTTTAAAGACAGTCTCGGCCTGGTGGTGAGCATTGTGGCCGCGCAAATTATCGATATGCAGTGTCACATTGGCGTGGTTAACAAACCCTTGGAAAAATTCCACAAACAGGTCGACGTCGAAAGTACCTATCACAGCCCGCGTGAAGGGAACTTTAAATATCAGACCGGGGCGGCCGGAAAAATCCACGACCACACGTGAAAGTGCCTCGTCTAAGGGCACATAAGCGTGCCCATAACGGAGCAATCCCTTCTTGTCGCCAACTGCCTGTGCAAATGCCTGACCAAGAGTAATACCAATATCTTCAACCGTATGGTGGGCATCGATATGCAAATCACCTTTAGCTAGGACTTTAATATCCATCATGCCGTGACGCGCTATTTGATCAAGCATGTGCTCAAGAAACGGGATGCCAGTATCAAATTCTACTTTGCCCGACCCGTCGAGGCACAAATCAACGCTGATCTGAGTCTCAAGCGTATCCCTGCTCACATTGGCACTGCGAGGTTCAGTGGACTCTGTCATGAAAAGCTCCTTGCTCAATTGAGATGCATTAGGGGACATTACCCGTAACTATCGCCCGTAACTATCACCCGTAACTATGATTTGCGTCTATTATCCGCGACTACCTTAGCTACGACTGCCCATGCCTTTACTGCCTCTACCCTTAAGAGCGCGGCACGCTACACTAGGGCGCGGATTGTATCCAAACATGGCGAACACTTCACTCATACAATTTACAACCCTGATACGGACCAAGTGTGGCAATACTAAAAGAACAGGCTAGCTTTGCTGACCGACTGCTCGGCTGGTTCGATGTGTGGGGACGTCGAGATCTACCTTGGCAAAAAGGTATCACGCCCTATCGGGTGTGGGTGTCAGAAATCATGCTGCAACAAACCCAAGTCGCGACGGTCATCCCGTACTTCGAGCACTTCATGCAACGCTTCCCCTCAGTGGCTGAACTAGCAGGAGCCAGCGAAGATGAGGTTCTCAACTTATGGACTGGCCTCGGCTACTATTCGCGCGCGCGAAATCTCCACAAAACAGCACGACGCATTGTTCACGATTTCGCGGGTGAATTTCCCCGTGATACCGCGCTGCTTGAAACGCTGCCGGGTATTGGCAGGTCAACCGCGGGCGCGATAGCGAGTATCGCCATGGGAATTCGAGCGCCGATTCTCGATGGCAATGTTAAACGTGTACTGGCACGGCATCATTGCGTGGATGGCTGGCCAGGGAAAACGGCGACGGCTAAGAAGCTTTGGTTTTTGGCTGACCTACATACTCCCGAGATACGCGTTGCAGACTACACCCAGGCAATCATGGACTTGGGCGCCACACTCTGTACACGCAGCCGGCCCGACTGCGATCGCTGCCCAATGCAAACAAGCTGTGAAGCCTATGCACTGAACAGCCCCACCAGTTTTCCCGGCAAAAAACCCAAAAAAGTGCTGCCCGTTAAAAGTGCTCTATTCGTGATAGCACGCAATGCTGAAAACGCTCTATGGCTAGAAAAACGCCCACCTAGCGGCATTTGGGGCGGGCTATGGAGCTTCCCCGAACTCCAAAGTGAAGACCAAATTGCCGAATGGTGTCAGCGCACTCTAAACGCCGATGTGGATTGCATCGAATTGGCTCCTCCATTAAGGCATACTTTTAGTCACTTTCATTTAGACATCCAACCAGCGATTATTACCGTATGCCAGAGCTCACAGCGCCAACACGCGACTCAGGTAAATGATGCGCCGCAAGCCGGATGGATGTCCAAAACGGCGATCACTCAAAAAGGCCTGCCTGCACCGGTTGTGCGGCTAATGAACGTATTGGCCCTTGTGTGAATCTCGCGCTGGATACAAGGTTGGCACCAGACCATTGCAGTAGATCAATAAAGGAGCTACCCGTGACAAGAACCGTGCACTGTAGGCGCTACAAAGAAGAACTAGAGGGTCTCGATCGAGCACCACTGCCGGGCCCCAAAGGTCAGGAGATTTTTGAAACCGTGTCGAAGAAGGCATGGCTCGAGTGGCAGGCGGAGCAAACAATGCTTATTAATGAGAAACATTTGAGCATGATGGATCCCGATTCGCGCAAATACCTCCAACAACAAATGGACAGATTTCTTGCGGGAGACAGCTATGATCGCGCCGAAGGGTATGTAGCGCCCACGGAGTGAGCATTCGTCGCCGATGCCACATACACTATTGGCGTTAACTATGACCAATCCACGATTTTGGAATCGATTTATGCGCGTGCTTCCTTGGGCCGTTACCGTTGGGGTCTGTTTTGTAGTCACAGGCTTATTAACTGGCATTAAATACCTTCAATATGCCAATGCTATGGCAATGGTAGAGAGCTTTCCGCCGCCTTATTCAGTCGTGAGCGCCGAAAATGTTGCGACCACCGAATGGACACCTGTGCGCAGGCTCACAGGCACGGTAAGAGCGCCTCAATTCGTACAAATTGCCGCTGAGGCCACAGGCCGTGTCATCGAATTACCCGCCGCTGCTGGTCATATCGTGAATACCGGCGACATTGTGCTCAAACTGTTTGATGAAGACTTAAAAGCTCAGCGAGACGCTTTGGTTGCGGATCTTAATTTGGTCAAAGTACAGCTGGAGCGAGTCCAAAAGCTCAAGCAACAGTCGCTGGCCTCACAAGACCAGCTCGATACGTTGCTCGCTCGCGGAGAGAGTTTACGCGCGCAAATCGCATCAACCGATGCGCAACTGAGTCGGCTCACTCTTCGGGCTCCCTTCACTGGCAGACTCGGCATTTATACCCAATCGGTAGGCGACCTCATTCGGACGGGTGACATACTCACGACACTAACCGGAGTTAGCAGTGCGCGTTGGATTGATTTTAAGATACCCCAAGGCGTTGCCCGAGTGAGTCCCGGCGATACTGTGCGCATCATGTCACTCAACGATGAGCTGCTTGGTGAAGCAACCATTATTGCCGTCTCGGATGCTCTTACAAGCGGATTGCGGGCCTACGATGTGCGCGCCGAGATCGAAGACGCCAGCCTGCGTCATGGGGAGCTTGTTCTAGTCGAGGTGCGCACCCGAGACGCCCGAATTACCTTTTCATTACCAGGGCCCGCTGTCCGCTGGGATATCGAAGGCCCCCATGTCTTTGTGCTGAGAGACGCGGAACCTAATGCCCATGTTAGGCATCGGGCTGAGCTCCGCCGGATCAGTGTGCTGGGTGATCAAGATGGACGAGTCATTGCACTTGGGGATATTAAAGAAGGCGAGACCATTGCTTTTAACGGCGCGTTTAAGCTCAGCGATGATAGCCTCGTCAAGATCGCCGGTGAGGATCGAGGGCGATGAACGCCCACCCCGAAACAGTGCCACGCTGGACCGACCTTTTCGTCACGCGACCTGTTATCGCCGTTGTTTTATCGCTAGCGCTGCTACTTATCGGTATTCGCTCTGCTTTTGAGCTTCCCGTTATTCAATTTCCCGTCATTCAAAGCTCGTCACTGGAAATAAGTACTATTTATCCCGGGGCCAGCGCAGAAACTGTACGAGGCTTTGTCTCGGAGCCTATTGAGCGCGTCGCTGCCAGCGTCCCGGGCGTTGACTACGTCGATTCAACCACCACCAGCGGCTCAAGCTTGGTAAGGGTTTGGCTTAAGCTCAATGAGAACAGTACCGATGCCTTAGCTGAGCTCAATACGCGCCTGAGCCAAATCCGCTATGAATTGCCCGATGGTACTGAAGATCCGTCCATTGAGGTCGTCCGCGCAGACAGCCCCTATGCCAGCTTTTATTTAGCGCTCAGCGTGCCAAAGGACGAAACTCGGGCTTCTATCACCGATCTTATGCAGCGGGATATTTTGCCGCGGCTAACGTCAATTCCCGATGTACAAAACGCGATTAACTCGGGTATCCGACCCGCCATGCGTATCTGGCTAGATACACCGCGTATGGCGGCACTCGATGTGAGTGCGAGCGATATTCAAAATGCGCTTCGAAGTAACAACGTCATCAGTACGCTGGGGCGTTCACAGAACAACACACAGCAGGTCGACCTGGTTGGGAATACCGAAGCGCGGACGCCTGAGGACTTTGCCAATATCGTACTCAAGACGGGCGATGGCGTTGATGTCCGCCTCGGTGATATCGCACGCATTGAAGCGGGTGCTGAGGAAGCCCGCCGCTTGACCCGCTACAGCGAGACAGACGTGGTATTTATTGGGATTTACCCATCCCCTGGTGCGAATGAAATTGCCGTCGCAGACGCCCTATACGCTGAAGTTGCTGCGATTAATGAATCCCTGCCGGATGATCTCGAATTCTTTATCGCGTATGACGTAACGCAGTATATGCGCGACGCGCTGAGGGATATTTTTATTACGCTCGCCGAAACCATTGTCTTGGTAGGTTTCGTAGTCGTGGCCCTTATGGGTTCATTTCGAACTGCCTTAGTGCCGCTCCTCACAATTCCTATTTCGCTGCTCGGAGCGACAGCCGCCATGTCGCTAATGGGCTTTTCATTGAACCTGCTCACTATTTTGGCAATCGTCTTATCGGTGGGCTTGGTAGTCGATGACGCCATTGTGGTCGTGGAAAATGTCGCCAGAAATCTGCGTGAAGGCATGACCCGCCGCCAGGCTGCGCTTGCTTCATCCCGAAGACTTCTTGCACCCATTGTTGCAATGACCGTTACCCTCGCCGCAGTCTATGCGCCCATCGGGCTGCTTAGCGGCCTTACAGGCGTCTTGTTTAAAGAGTTTGCATTTACCCTCGCGGTCGCCGTACTGATATCTGGCGTTGTCGCTCTAACGCTCTCCCCTATCATGAGTGCCTGGGTGTGCCCTGACCAAGGCCATGAAACGGTAGCGTCCCGCTGGGTTAATAAACGTTTCGACGCATCGGCGACTGTTTATGCCAAAGTAGTGGACTTCTCACTGCAGTACCGCTGGCAGCTCATTGTTGCGGGCGTGTTTTTCAGCCTTTCAACTGTGCCGCTATACCATTACTCCTTAAAGGAACTGGCGCCTGTTGAAGACCAAAGCGGCGTGACCATCGTCGCCGACGCAGCGCCCGACAGCGCGATCGAAGATACCTTTGCCAACATGCGCCAAGTCGTCAGTACCCTTGCGCAATATGAAGGCGCGCTTCAAATATGGCACGTAGCTTTATCTTCGGGAGGCTACGGCGGTCAGGACTTCGTGGAAACCGGCG
>CAJQLP010000138.1 GCA_905479205.1 uncultured Luminiphilus sp. | reverse complement strand
GACTCCAATCTAAGAATATCGATAGAGCTCGAGGTTTCAACGTGAAGCGCATCTTTCGACCCCAAAGCCACTATCATCTCGGTGCTCCCGAGATCCTCTTGAATGAGCGTGCTTATGTAGGCGGTATCGAGAAAGGACTCAATGGCGAACACAACGCGTGTCCCGCTTGCTCTGAGAATGGCTGCGGCTTCACCGGCCTTGTAGCGAGTATTAAGCGTTACGAGTGTTCCGCCGACGCGCTGAATGGCTAAGGCTGCGATTATCCAATCGGCGCTGTTTGGACTCCAAATTGCGCCGCGATCACCTGATGTAAAGCCCTCTAGCAGCAGTCCTGTTGCGACAGCTTCGACGCGCGTCAGCAGCTCAGCGAAGCTCACTTCAATGTCACCATCGATAATAAACGGACGCGCACCGTAGCGCGCAGCGCTCGATTCAAGCGCGTCGATAATTGTTTGACCGGCATTGATGGTGGCTTCGATGGTGGCTTCTGACATGCCCAAATCTCGATAGTAGTAATCAGGACACAAACTACGTAACACGGCCGCCAGTGTCATAGTCTCAATGGGTGATGCTGTTAGACCCGAGCTACCTCGATACTGTCACGCTCTAATCACTGGTATAGAAGGCCCGGAAAATGGACAAGCGAGTCAGTGCGCGAGACGCGATTTCCGCGATTGAGTCAGGGATGACGATTGGCATCGGCGGCTGGGGTCCACGGCGGAAGCCCATGGGCTTGGTGCGTGAACTGCTGCGCTCCGATGTTACGGATCTCACGGTTATCGCCTATGGTGGTGCGGATGTGGGGTTACTCTGTGCAGCTGGGAAAGTCAAAAAAGTCATTTTCGCCTTTGTATCTCTCGATTTTATGCCCCTTGAGCCCGCTTTTCGATCCGCTCGGGAAGCGGGTGCTCTCGAGACCACGGAAATTGATGAAGGTATGATGCTGCTGGGCTTACGAGCAGCTGCATGGGGTTGTCCGTTTATACCCACGCGTGTGGGGCTCGGTACCGATGTTATTCGCAATAATCCTGAGCTTGCGGTTATCGATAGTCCTTACGACGATAAAGAATGGGTCGCGATGCCCGCTTTGGTCCCCGATGTAGCATTACTCCACGCGACACGTGCGGATGCTCGCGGCGTGTGTGAGATAGCAAGTCCTGACCATTATATGGATGACTGGTTCGCTCGAGCCGCCAAGCACACCATAGTGTCGGTCGACGAAATAGTTGAGAGCAGTCACTTCAATGATCCTGCCGTAGCACGACGTGTATTTTGGGAACGCAACAACACTCAAGCTGTCGTTCATATGCCAGGTGGCGCTCACCCTAGTTCAAGCGACCCGCTGCATGGTTTCGATGTCGCCCACCTCAAAGCATACGGGCAGCTGATTGCTGAGGGCGGCTACGCTGCCTACGCTGAACAGTTCTTGGGTGCCGGTGAGGCCGACTATCAAGCTGCGGTGGGCGGTATAGACGCCATTGCGCAGTTACCTATCCCCGCTTATTAAGGAGTGAATTGGATGTCCTTTTCCCTTGCTGAATTAATGGTTTGTGCTGCGAGTGATGTGTTCAAAGGCGACGGCGAAGTACTTGCCACGGGCATCGGCCTGTTGCCTCGCTTAGCTGCATCGGTCGCCATGCGCTCATCAAACCCCGATCTGATGATGACCGACAGCCAGTCCTTTATGTTGTCTGCCCCGAACCCTGTTAGCGGGGCTAGTAGTCACGCAGGACAGGCCAATGAGAACTGGATGGGATTTGCACGTATCTTTGATAATGTGTGGAGCGGGGCACGCCATGCCTTGGTCGGTCCCAGCCAAATTGATTGTTTCGGCCAAACAAATATTTCAGCACTCGGTGGAACTTACGCTGCGCCAAAAGTACAGCTTTTAGGTGTCCGTGGATTTCCGGGTAATTCAATTAGTCATGCCAATTCATTTTTCGTGCCGAAACATTCCAAGCGTGTATTCGTGGAAGGGGAGTGTGACGTCGTCTGTTCGATCGGTTACAACCCAGACCGACTGCCCAAAGGCTATCAGTTATCTGATATTGATATCCGTCGTGTGATCACTGATTTGTGCGTGATGGATTTTCAAGGGCCTAATTTTCAGCCCCGTATCATCAGTTTGCACTCGGGTGTGAGCGAGGAAGAAGTCCGCGATAACACCGGTTTCGAGTTGGCTGCTATCGCAGGATTGGGAGAAACGGCTCACCCCAGCGCTGAGCAGCTAGCCATCATTGCTGAACTCGACCCCAAAAATCTGCGGGGCAAGCAGTTAAAAGACAACCCCCCAGGTATTCGCGAGCGCGCACAGGAGCAGAAAGCATGACGGACCAAACTGCGGATTACACTGAGGAGCACGACATCGTTTTGTATGAGGCCGCTGATGGTATTGCTTGGATCACCATGAATCGGCCGAAGTACAATAATGCGCAAAATGGTCGCATGACCTACGAGCTTGATGACGCGTTTAAGCGAGCCGTTGCTGATGATGACGTTAAAGTAATTGTCCTCCGTGGGGAGGGTAAGCACTTCTCTGCGGGGCATGATATTGGTACCCCTGGTCGCGACGTACATCTCAGCCAAGATCGTGTGACCATGTGGTATGACCACGCCAATAAAGAAGGCGGCGAATTTCTCTATGTTCGTGAAGCTGAAGCGTACCTGGGTATGTGTCGACGTTGGCGTGACATACCCAAGCCCACAATCGCTGCAGTTCAAGGCGCCTGTATTGCCGGCGGGCTCATGTTGGCATGGGTGTGTGATTTGATTGTCGCAACTGACGATGCTTTTTTCTCAGATCCAGTCGTACGTATGGGTATCCCCGGGGTTGAGTATTTTGCCCATCCCTTCGAGCTCAACCCCCGGATTGCGAAAGAGTTTCTGTTTACC
>CAJQLP010000137.1 GCA_905479205.1 uncultured Luminiphilus sp. | reverse complement strand
GGCGCCTGCTCCGATGACCATATTCAAGTCTACTTCGACGGCGAACTGCAGCTCGACTCCCCGATAGGCTATAACCACCAGCACGACCTAACAGTATCTAAAATATTGATACACGTACAAAACCAGAGTATTCAAGCGATCAGCCGGCAAGCAGTCGTAGGCGAGCACTATCACTTCATTGACCACAAAGAGTCAGAACCACTCCGCTTACCAAAGAAATAAAGGCACTAGCAACAAGCAACCAGGCATTTAGCAACTTACAACAGGCAACGAACAACAACTTTCACCTTCTTCTCAAGTCTCAGCCCTCAAACCTCAAGTCTCTCCTACCTCAAGCCTCAGGTCTCAATTTTCAGGCCTCTTCACTTCCCACAACCTTGCTCCCTCACCTGCCCAGAGGGCACCCAGTTCACTCACCCTTCGCGGACTCAGGGCAAACCTTCAGTTTACCATCTACGTGCTACTCGCACTCCGTCCCACCTTAATACCTTTCAACAAGCAACAAGCAACCAACAACTCCCACTTTTAACCTTCATACACCTCAAACCTCAAGTCTCTCCTTTCAAGTCTCAGATCTCTTGCCTCAAGTCTCACCTCTCAGGTCTCAGGTCTCCCCTTTCGTACCCTCTCCTCTCAAGTCTCAGGTCTCATACCTTTCAACTCTCCCCTTTCAAGTCTCAAGTCTTCCTTCTCACTTTTTCCCCTAGATTTACAATTTTCTGCTACCCTTATCCCTGGAAATGCTCTAAAAGAGTAATTCTATTTCCTAAACCTTGGGATTTCTGCATCTAACCACGTATCCAAATCAATGTCCGTATCGAATACTACACTTTTCATTCTTACGAGTAATAGCCACGAACAGCTTTTGTCTTAGGGGTGCAGCTTGTATGTATATTTAAGCTAATAAATTTCACTTTACATGAAAAAACTAGGACCTAAAGCGAAGCAAGAGTTGGTAGTTCTTGTCAAAAATAGCCTTGGCCGATTTAAGACCGGGCAAGCGCTTTTTTTTGGACCTTCACGCGAGCGGTAAATATTGGGAACAAGAAAGTTTCATTATATGGGCAATTAAGCAGGCCAGCCAGAAACACTACGAAACCATTTCGAAACAGATACTTCAGAAATTCCCAATCGCGCATGCTTACACGTCTCCACCTAAAAAGCCTTCTAAAGCGAAGAAGAAAACTGAGCCCAAGCCAATAATGAAGCGATAAGACTTATGTGATTACCGAATGATCTATATCGGCAAATTTAAACAATAATGCACGGTTAACTCCCGAAAATAGTGACTGCAACATAACTTTTCTCGATTGATGGATTTGTCCTTTCTTGATGCAGTACAAATTTACAGTGATATAAATCACTCTCCATCGTCCACATACGAAGATTTCATGCATCTAATATGCCGCGAGGAGTTACACATATTTAAAGACGTCAGACTATTATGCCTAAATCACACTTCAGTATGTCTTTCACTACTGGCGGCTTGTTTCAGCAAGAATCGGCCGATCTTGCGCAGCTGTATTTGGAGACCTCAAGTTGGCCGACAGTTCGTGAACAGGTGGTTGCGAATAACTTGCTCCAATCGCGTACTTTGAGTAGCTCGCGCCGCATCTGTAACGAAGTGATCTCACGCCTCAAACTCCTTAGCCAAGCAGAACTTAGTTTCTTGCCTTCAGCCGCTTCTCGCGACCAGGCTTGCCTGCTCTGGTTGGCACTCTGCAGGCGCTACAAGTTTATCGGCGAGTTTGCAACCGAGGTGCTAAGGGAACGCTATACCAAACTCCAGCCCGAACTGACTACCGATGACTTTGAAGCTTTTTTTCACAGTAAGTCAGAATGGCATGTCGAGCTTCAGCAACTCACCGCATCCACACGCCAGAAACTTCGACAAGTGCTTTTTAAACTCATGAAAGATGTTGGCCTGCTATCAAACGAAAATTTAATCCTAACACCGATTTGGAATGAGGAGCTAGTGTCAGTCCTTAAGCAATCAAGCTCCGCGAGTTTTCAATACTTCCCGATCTTTGAATCCGACCTAGAAAGATTTTCGACATGAGTACACAACTTCAAACAGGTTCCTTCGGTGCACGGCTCGAGCATCTCGTCTCGGTCATTTCCGGCGAGCGCTTCCTGAAGATGGAAGGCTATAATGAGGTGCCCTTTTTCATCTGCCCACACCACCCCAAAGAAAGCATCCAGATGGAGCGCTTACAGCGTCAACTGATTAACCGATTAGAAACAGCTGGCATCCAACTGCTGGAAATCAATCTTTACGATCTATGTGTGGAGCTTCTCAAAGCAGACGATGATTTCGATTTTTATGTCGAGGAAGAACCCTATCTCACAAAAGCGAAATTCCTCGAAGACCTGCAGAGTATCTTGGATGTCGAAAGTGTCATTATCCCGCGTATTGCCGATCGCCTTAGTGAGTCGAACTATCAAGTCTTGATTCTAACGGGAGTCGGCGAAGTCTTCCCTTACCTGCGCTCGCACAATATTTTAAATAATCTACAAAAGGCGGCAAAAACGCATCCCACACTGACATTCTTTCCCGGCTCTTACACACATACTCTAGAACACGGCGCATCACTCGATCTCTTTGCTGCCAACGGCATAAGCCGACTCGCTGATGATAGCGACAAATACTACCGCGCCTATAATATTTACGAATTCGAGGCTTAACTCCACACCACATCATGTCACTTAAAGCACTTTTTCAAAAACCTGTTGATCGCCCCATCGACCCCGTCATCAAGGCGGACGATGAAGCCAGCCTACGTCACGAGCTCGAGGAGTACGTGCTCACCAACGAAGTCTCCAAGCGCCTAGATACCTTCTTTGACGCCTACAATAACTACACCGACGCCAATGGTGTTTGGCTGTCCGGCTTTTTCGGCTCGGGCAAATCGCACTTGCTGAAGATGCTCGCGCTCGTGCTGGAGAATCGCTCAATCGACGGCACCCCTGCCGCGGACATTTTCCTGCCCAAATGTGGCGATAATACCCTACTCCGCGCCGACATCGAAAAGGCCATCGCCGTTCCCTCTAAGAGTATTCTGTTCAATATCGACCAGAAAGCCGATGTCATCAGCAAGACACAAACGGATGCCCTGCTCGCGGTCTTTGTTAAGGTTTTTGACGAACTCTGCGGCTACTACGGCAAGCAGCCCTACATTGCCCAATTCGAGCGCGAACTCGACCACGAGGGTCAACTCGATGGCTTCAAGACCGCCTTCGAAGCAGCATCTGGTAAAGCATGGGAATGGGGCCGCGCGCGCCCCACGCGCATCTCCAAGCATGTCGACACTGCCTATAATGCGATCACCGGGCAGCAACTTGAGCACGTGCTCGATAAGTTCCGTACCGACTATCACCTCTCTATTGAGGATTTCGCCAATCAGGTGCTGACCTATATAAAGGCACAAGCGCCCAAGTTCCGGCTCAATTTCTTCGTCGATGAAGTCGGTCAATACATCTCTGAAAACGTCAAGCTAATGACGAATCTTCAGACCATTGCCGAGAGCTTCAATACCAAGTGCCGCGGCCGCGCCTGGATCATCGTCACCGCTCAGGAGGACATGGATTCTGTAGTGGGTGAAGTCACCGACAGGCAGGCCAATGACTTCTCAAAAATTCAGGCACGATTCAAAAACCGCATGAAGCTGACTAGTGCCGACGTCGCCGAAGTCATCCAGCTGCGTCTACTCGCGAAGACCAGCGAAGCCAACGCACAACTGACCGCTATCTACGATCGCGAGTTTAACAATTTCAAGACACTGTTCGATTTTGCCGATGGCTCGAAGACTTATCGCAATTTCCGCGATACTGAGCACTTCTCCAAGAGCTACCCCTTCGTCCCTTATCAATACGATCTCTTTCAAGCTGCGATTGAAGCACTGTCCGTGCACAATGCCTTTGAGGGCAAACATAGCTCCGTCGGTGAGCGCTCGATGATCGGCGTTTTTCAGCAAGTTGCCGTGCAGATTTGCAATCATCAGCTGGGCCAGCTCGCCACCTTCGACCTAATGTTTGAAGG
>CAJQLP010000136.1 GCA_905479205.1 uncultured Luminiphilus sp. | reverse complement strand
AGTGAAACGATGCATCGCCGATGGTAGTGTGGGGCTTCCCCATGTGAGAGTAGGTCATCGCCAGGCTTCTAAAAACGAAAACCCCAGCCAATCGGCTGGGGTTTTTTATTGCTCGGCGTTTAGGACTAGAGGTCGGTTCGTTAAAACGTAGCTGCGTATTGACACCGGTCGCCCTCGTCGAGCAGCGTCATCGACCAAGGTTAAAGGTGGCCTGGAGTTGAATCTATTGAGCGGTGTAGCCCCCGTCCACCACCAACTCAGAACCCGTCATGTAGTCACTGTCTTCAGACAAAAGAAAAACTATTGCTCGAGCGATTTGTTTGGGACTGGCAACTCCCATGGGGGTTTTGCCAACAGTGCGAAGTGCAAACGCCTCCGCCTCTTCCGCATCGAATTCCGCGAGAGCACCGTCCACAAGAGGCGTGTCCGCAAACCCGGGGTGAATAGAGTTAACTCGGATGCCAGTTGCGCGCGCGTTTAAATCGAGGGCGATCGCCTTTGTCATTGTTCGCACGCCTCCCTTTGACGCGGAGTAAGCAATGGCATGTTGGTCTGAGACCATGCCGAAAATCGATGACACATTGACGATGCTACCGCCGCCCGATTGCTCCATTAATGGGGCAGCAATTTTACAGCCGAGAAATACGCCAACGAGATTCACTTGTAAGGTGTTGGTGAAAGCCTCTGCAGTTACACTTTCTAAATTACCTAAAGAGCCGATGCCAGCGTTATTAACTACTTGGGTGAGCCTGCCAGCCTGATCCTTGATCTGATCAATGGCTGATATCCAATCCGATTCTTGGGTCACATCTAGGTGCACGTAGTGCGCGCCAATTTCCGCCGCTACTTTCTCTCCCTGTGTTTCTTGAATATCGCCAATCCAGACACTGGCACCACGAGCAATGAGTTTCTTAGCAGTAGCTAAACCTATGCCGGATGCTCCGCCGCTAATGAGTGCAACCTGCTGGTTCATATCAACCATATGTTTTTTCCTTGTTATTGTTAGTTGGTTAACGTTCTCCTAGGGGGAGACGTTAGTGAGAACTTCGAAGCTAGAAAAGTGATTAGGCACGATGCTGGTTTTGCGAGGTAGTGAACAGGCTGCATGCTCTCCCTATCTTTATCCGATGCAGCAGAAATTGAAGAAAGCGATGAGACATTCATCTCGCACTCTAAATCGTTAACTGACAGGGCATAACAAGGCGTCCATCATAACTCACATGGATTTTTCAACCTCGCACAGAGCGCTCTCAAAAGCGGACAACAGCTGATCGATATCCGCTGCATCGATAATCATGGGCGGCTTTATCTTGATGACGTTGCTGTCGTAACCATTGGTGTTGACCAGTACGCCTTTGATCTTCATTAGCTCAACAATGCGTTTAGCTGCGCTTGTGGCGGGTGTTCGCGCAAGGCGATCAGTCACCAGTTCCACCCCAATATAAAGTCCTAGGCCTCTTATATCGCCTATTAGCGAATAGCGAGACTGCAGTTCGTTCAGGCCTTTAAGCAGCAAACTCGACATGGCTTTAGTATTCGCCATGAGATTTTCTTGCTCTAAAACATTTAGACACGCGAGGCCTATAGCGCAGGAGACTGGATTGCCGCCGAACGTGTTGAAATAGGTAATACCATTATCAAACGCTTCCGCTATCTCGCGGCGGGTAACAACCGCTGCCATAGGATGGCCATTGGCAATGGGCTTGCCCATGGTCACTATATCTGGAGTGACTCCTTGGGATTGAAAGCACCAAACATGATCTCCGGTTCTACCAAAACCAACTTGGACTTCATCTGCCACGCAAACGCCCCCTGCGGCGCGAACTTTGGTATATACGGATGCTAGGTAATTCTCGGGAAAGACAATTTGACCGCCAGTGCCAATCAATGACTCCGCAAAAAATGCAGCAGGGGACCTCTCTGCCGCCACCATGTCGTCTATGACAGTTCCTAGGTCATTGATGTAATGCTGCGCGGCACTTGGGTCATCGTCTCGAAAACGACCACGGTATAAATCGGGGCATTCAGTTTTACGAACGTAATTCGGAAGGCCTGGGCGACCCGGTCGATCGATTCTGTTGGGGCTCAAATCCGTCGAAAGGCTTGAGTTGCCGTGATACGCGCGATCCACCACCACAAAATCATTATTACCTGTATAAGCCCTCGCCAATCGAGCCGCGAGGTCATTGGCCTCTGATCCAGAATTGACGAAGAAGACGGTATCGAGACCATCAGGCATGGTGTCAGTTAGACGCTCGGCAAACGCCGCCATCTGCTCATAAACATAACGGGAGTTGGTGTTGAGGGTGGCCATCTGCTTTTGCGCGGCGCGGACAATACTCGGATGGCAGTGGCCCCATTGGCAAACATTGTTCACGCAGTCAAGAAACGTTGCCCCCGACTGATCATAGAAATATTGAAAGGCAGATTGCTCAAGCACAATGGGTTGCGCGTAATGGGTGTAAAGCGAGGGCGAGAAAAAGCGATGGCGCAGATGAACCAGCGCTTCACTATGGGCTGCCATCTGTGAAGCGGGTTCTGCCAGCTGACAGGCCCCGAGCAAAGCGTTTCTCCAGGCTACGGGGCTAGTTGCAGATAATCTTCGTAACAAACTGCCCACATCCTCTAGTTTGGCTTGCGGGTGTACGTTGGTCGGGTCCTCCGTTAGTGCTCTCCCGGCCATGGCGGCATAGATGGCAAGTCGTGTGCCCACCAAGTGGTAAATCAGTGATATTTCATCTTTAGAGAGCGCGCGCACCTGATGGTAGCCAGCAACAATGTCTGAGGCTGCAGCAATCAAGTCGTCTTGTCCAACAATGAGGTCTGATATGCATACCGCTAGGTGACAAACTGCATGGGTCAGACATATGTCGCCGAAGTCGATGACGCCCGCGATACGCGAACATTGCTCAGCTTGATCAGTCAGAAGGGAATACCGGTGACCATCGTTGTGGCAAATTTGCAACGGCAAGCGATTGATCTCTGGTAATACCGTCGTTTCAAATTGCAGGAAGAAATAATCCGCAAGCCGCCTGAGTGCGGGATTGGGCATGAGATGTACGTAGCCTGAAATACGCTGAGCGTTACGTAAATCCCAGTCCATGTCAGGACGTGAAGCCGCAGGATGACTGAAGGATGCCAAGCTTTTATCAAGAGCGGCTATGGTGGCGCCCGCTGAATGTAGAAGCTCCCGGCTGATAGGCGTGTGCTCCGCTAATAGATGTCCTTCGACGTAGGTTAGGCAGCGTACGCGATCAGTACCCTTGCTGCTCTCAATGGTGACAACGCTGTCTCCCGATGCGCTTTTGATCACTGCGGGCGTGGCAAAGTCTAGCTGCATCGCAGACAGATGCGTCAGCGCATCATTCTGTAGTGCTAAAACAGCGTTAGGTTCGTTCCTTGAGTGGACTTTGATCAGGTAGCGCTCACCGCCGGGTAGGTCAATGCGAAAGTTCTGATCAATATAACCGCCCATCGGAGTAACGGACGACACGTCCATCCCAAAAGATTCACGGGCGATGGACTTGATGTCCAGCTCGCTCAGATTAGGGCGAAAGACATTACCCATGAACGGCACTCCCACCCTGGTCGGTACTTAACTCAATCAGCGCGTTAAGCAGCACGTTGGCGCCTGCTTCAAGATGCTCGGGTTCTGCCGATTCGGCTTCATTATGACTAATCCCACCCTTGCAGGGCACAAAGATCATCGCCGTTGGCACCACCGACGCCACGTTGCAAGCGTCGTGGCCAGCACCGCTCACCATCTCTCGATGACTGTAGCCCAAGCGGGTCACAGCAGACGCAACCGCTCCTACACACTGTCGGTCGAATTCAACGCCCGGCGCCTCAAAGAAGCAGCGTATTTCAACCGGACACTGCTCGGCCTCGCAGGCGCTACGCACCAATTGGTAAGCGCTATCAACCATCGACTGATAAACCCGAGCGTCAGGGTGGCGGATATCCACGGTCATCCTGAGCTCTCCGGGTACGGTATTGTTTGATCCGGGAGACGCATGGATAACACCGAAGGTGAGTCGTGCATGCTCACCTTGTTCCTCGGCCATGGCGTACAGTGCTGGGAGAAACGCGGCTAAAGCACGCATCGGGTCTTTACGCATATTCATGGGCGTGGGGCCCGCGTGAACTTCTTGGCCCGATATGACGATTTCGTGCCGGCTCATATTTTGTACGCCTTGTACGACGCCAATCACGGTATCAGTGAGTTCAAGAACGGGACCCTGTTCAATATGCGCTTCAACAAATGCCCTAGCCGGAAAGGCCTCGGCCGGATGCGTTCCGGCGTGCTGAGTACGGGCTAGCTCATCAGCCACCGTGGTTCCTGTTTGGTCCGCTAAAGCCAGCGCATCCGCAATAGGCATATTTCCTGACCAAACGGCAGAACCCATCATCGCAGTCGTGAAGCGGCAGCCTTCCTCATTACACCAAACGACGACCTCTACAGGGGCATCGGTAGTGATGCCGTGGTCGTTGAGCGTCTCAATGACTTCCAATCCAGCGAGCACACCATAAATACCGTCGAAGCGTCCGCCAGTTGGCTGGGTGTCTAGATGGCTGCCAGTCATGACCGGTGCAAGCGATGGGTTGAGACCTTCACGCCGCGCAAAAATGTTGCCAATTTGATCAATGCGTACTTTGCAGCCCGCCGCTTCACACCAAGCGATGAACTGTTTGCGTGCAAGAATATCCTCATCGGTGAGTGCCTGGCGGTTGTTACCACCTTTGGGTGTTGCACCGATCTGAGCGAGCGCCATATGACGCTGCCACAGTCGCGCTGAATTGACATGCAGCATGATCAGCCTCCGTTGCCAAAGCGCTCGCGGCGCAGTGCTAAGCTCATACAGTGAATGCCGCCACCCACGACGGTGATGCACGACACATCGGGGTCATACACTTTTAAACCCTCTGCTTTACAGGCTTCGACTAAGAATTGATTTTGTTTTGGCAACAGCACTGTGTCGTTACCCATGGACATAACATTGCACCCCAGCTGCATCGCCTTGCAGTAGGGCACGTCAATGACACGAATGCCCCGTGACTTAAGCATTGCAATGAGTGCCGGATCAACCACGTCAGTGACCGCTGCCGCCAGGTTATCGGTAAGCATTACAATCGTTACATCGGCGTGTACGAAGTGAGAGTCAAAGCTGTAGAGAAAAACCTCAACACCCTCTTTGTTCAGCCAATCCTTAACTTGCAGGGCGCCTTCTTCCTGACTGCGATCACCGGCATAGCCCATCACCGCTAAGTCCGGGCGGATCATCATGAAGTCCCCACCCTCTGCACAGCCCGCTGTCACCTTCTCGTAGATCGGAATATTTTGCTGTGCGCAGAAATCCATGACGGGGCCGTATTCACCGCGTCGCCACCATTGGGCCATCTGTCCAATAATCATCCCCCAGGGAGTCATATAACTGCCATCACGAGCCCAGATCTGCAGGGGCAGATACGGGTCTGGTGGCGTTATGTGGATGGTGGCGCCAAAGTCCCGGTAGCAATCGAGAACGTCTTGATACTGACTTCGGGCCCCCTCAACATCCAGTCGAATGCCATCACGAATCATTTTTTTATTCATCGAATTAGTCGGCAAGATCGCTTTAAAGTTGTCGATAGGGCCAACAAGGACATCGAGTAGTTTGCCTGTCTCGCTATCTACGCCCCAATAATTTAGAGCCGGCGTGCCCCCATCAGGTAGCCGAGAGCGGAGTGAGAAAGAGTCTTTATTCATCGCTTGGGTTTCCATGAGGTCTCTCATTCTGTTCCGTCTGGACCCGCTTCGACGGCGATCCAGAGAGTTTTTGTTTTTAGGAAATAGTCGAGCTGTTCTGGGCCTAAGTCTTTACCGAAGCCCGAGGCCTTGAAACCTCCAAATGGCAGGGCTGAATCGACAATGTCATGGGCGTTGATCCAGACTGTTCCTGCTTCAATGCGCTTTGCCACGCGCACGGCTCGAGAGACGTCTTTGGTCCAAACACTGCCCGCAAGCCCGTAAATGTTGTCGTTGGCCAGTTGCACAGCCTCTGCTTCGGTGCTGAAGGGAATCACCGTCAGCACGGGTCCGAAGATTTCTTCCTGAACCACGCGTAGCTTGTTATCCCTTGCGACAAGAACGGTAGCGGGAACGAAGAAGCCCGTGGTTGGAGCCTCCGCCCCTTGGATGGCAATGTCTGCACCCTCATCGACGCCAAGGCGGATGTAATTCTCAATTGAGGTTTTGGCGCTCGCAGAAATGACAGGGCAGAGATCGCATTCGGGGTCTAGGCCCGGCGCTACCTTCATGGAATCGATGATTTTTTTGAGCTCCGCCAGCATGTCATTGAGCTTGGAAGCTTCGATATACAGTCTTGAGCCCGCCGAGCAAACCTGGCCCGCATTAAAGAACACCGACCAGCGGGTGGCTTGCGCTACCGCTTCCAAATCAGCATCGGCGAATACCACCATGGGTGATTTACCTCCCAACTCTAAGGTAACCGGTGACAGGGCCTCACCCGCTATCGCACCAACGCGCTGTCCGACGGGGGTTGAGCCGGTAAAGGACACTTTGTCGATACCCGGATGACCCGCAATGTGATCGCCAATATTGCTGCCCCGGCCGGTGACGATATTGACCACCCCAGCTGGAACGCCGGCCTCCTCAAGGAGTCGTGCGAAATAGAGCATAGACAGCGACGTTTGCTGCGCAGGCTTGACCACAACGGTGCAGCCCGCCGCCAACGGTGCGGCGATCTTCCACATGGCCATATTGAAGGGCCAGTTCCAGGGCACAATGGCTCCGACCACGCCTACGGGTTCCTTGAGGGTCATGGCTAAGTGCTCGCCCTCAGCGGCGACCTGTCGTGTTGCACCCTGAATTTTGGTTGTGAGCCCCGCCATGAAGCGCACGAGATCAGCACCACCCAATATATCGATATCGATGCATGGGCCAAGCGCTTTACCATTATCGAGACTCTCTATCTGCGCCAGTTGCACTGCGTCGCGCTCAATTAAGTCCGCCAGCTTGAGCAAAATACGCTCACGTTGATTGGCTTTCATGGTGCCCCAGCTGCCGTTTAACGCCCGCCGAGCGGCGCTTACTGCGCGATCTACGTCAGCTTTGGAGCCGTCGGGTATTTGTGCGAGCAAGCCTCCGGTCGATGCCTCTATGGAAGGGAGCCATTCAGTGGAGGCGGCATCACAATAGGCGCCATCGATGACGAGCTTTTGTGGCACCTGGAGAAACTGCTCTACAGATGCGTGTACGCCATAGTGCTTGATTAACTGGGATACCGCTTCATCCATTGCGTCGGTCCTTAAATATGTAGCGCTTTGCCCGCCGCTGAGAGCACACTTTCATGCAATGCCTCAGATAGAGTGGGGTGTGGAAACATTGTCATTCCCACTTCGTCTTCGGTCGCTTCTAGTTCTCTGGCTAACACGAAGCTGTGAATTAACTCTGTGACTTCAGCGCCAACCATGTGTGCGCCCAATATCTCGCCCGTGTCGTCATCTACGATGGTTTTAATGAAACCGTCTGCATCCCCCAGAGCCAGCGCTTTGCCATTACCAATAAACGGAAAATTGCCTTTTCTTATTTTATGGTTCGCCGCAAGCGCTTGTTGCTCCGTCATACCTATGGATGCGATTTGAGGAAAGCTGTACGTGCAGCCTGGAATGTTTGCTCGGTTGATGGGGTGGGCGTTAGGGTGCCTAGCAATATGCTCTACGGTTGCCACTGCTTCATGAGAAGCTTTGTGTGCTAGCCACGGTCCTCCCGCCACATCGCCGATGGCCCATATTGATGGCACACGGGTTTGGCCCCATTCATTAATCACGATGGAGCTGTTCTTCAGTTCCACGCCCACTTTCTCAAGGGATAACGAATCACTATTTGCGACCACGCCAACTGCGATGAGCGCGTAGTCAAATACCTCACGGCTGCTACCGGTGTTCGTTTCAATCACAGCTTCTACTGAAGTGGCGGTTTCTTCCATCGAAGTCACCTTGGCTTCGGTCAAGAAGCGTATGCCACGTTTCTCAAACTGGGCTTTGGCGTAGGCTGAAACCTCCGTATCTTCGTTGGGTAGAATGCGGTCTGCCATCTCCACAACGCTTACAGCAACTCCAAATTCGGCAAATAAACTTGCGAATTCAATGCCAATAGCGCC
Source organism: uncultured Luminiphilus sp. (assembly GCA_905479205.1). Classification (GTDB taxonomy): domain Bacteria; phylum Pseudomonadota; class Gammaproteobacteria; order Pseudomonadales; family Halieaceae; genus Luminiphilus. Next base: position 16,529 of record CAJQLP010000136.1, on the reverse strand, counting down.
CGATCCCACCACTAACAGCGAGCTCGGCAGTGCAGTAGCGGTCATGGCCTGACGATAATTCCAGATGCGGTCGCTGCCCGCCGCAATACCGGGCAAGTCTCGTGCCCGGGCACCCGTTGCAACAATAATATGATCAGCTGACAGCGTTACAGTTTCAGCGCCGTCGCGGCTAACCGAGATTGAATTTGTCGATTGAAAGGTACCGTGACCTTGAATGATCTCAACCTTATTTTTCTTCAGCAGATGGGCAACCCCCTTTGATAGTTGACCCGCTACCTGTCTCGAGCGGGCAACCACCGCTGACCAGTCCACGCCCATTTCGCTCACGCGTAGCCCAAATGCGCTGGCGGCTTTTAGTAGGTGATGAATCTCTGCGGAACGAAGTAGCGCTTTTGTCGGTATGCAGCCCCAGTTTAGGCACACACCACCGAGCTGATCTTTTTCAACCAGTGCTACGCGCATACCCAGTTGTGAGGCTCTTATTGCAGCAACGTACCCGCCGGGCCCACCGCCAATTACGATAAGGTTATATTTATTTTCTGACATGAGGTTCTCTCAGGTTAGTAGCAAAGATGGCTTTTCTAGTGCGTTATTCAGCGCTGCCATAAATCGCGCTGCGGGCTCGCCATCGAGTGCTCGGTGATCAAAGGTAAAGCTCAGTGGAAGCATGGTGCAGGCTTTAACTTCGCCGTCTTTAATCATGGGGCGTTCAATCGGCGTCGACGGGCCGAGCAAGGCAACGTTGGGCTGGTTCAGCACGGGTGTCGTTTTTAAGCCTGGCGGACCAATACCTGCGGTGCTTGAAAGGGTAAATGTAGAACCTGAAAGGTCATCTGAGGTTGCTTCGCCATTACGAACGCGGGCAATAAGCGATCTCATACCTTTGTCGATGGCGACCAAGCCCATGGATTCAACATTGTGCAGTACTCCCACCATTAAGCCACTGTCGTATTCAGTGCTTCCGGGAATGGAGATGGCCATGCCCATATTGATGTTGCGATGAATAACGATTTCATCGTTGACGACATTGGCGTTGGCGATGGGTACTTGGCGAATGGCGTAAACAAGTGCTTTGATTAAAAACGCATTCACGGAAACTCGAGTGCCCAAGAGCTCCTCTTGCTCAACTAATTCAGCGCGTTGCGCCAATAGTCGAGTGATATCCGATTCCCAGTGACAGCTAACTTGAGCCGTATTCTGTAGCGATTGCACCATTCGATTAGCGATGGTTTTCCTGAGGCCGGACATGGGCAGTGTGGCCAAGATGTCGCCGCTAACCTCTGTAGCAGCAGTGGGAAGTTGCGCACTCTGATGGGTCTTGTTCTCGCTGGCGGCCATGACATCGCGTTTCACAATGCGGCCACCGGGACCTGAACCTGTCAGCGCGTCTAGTTGGATATTCAGCTGTTTGCCTAGCTTTCTGGCAAGTGGTGATGACTTCAGGCGCTTGAGCTCAAATGTTGCTGCGGTATCTGAAGCGCTGTCCACTACTGAAGGTGCGACAGGGTCTCTCTTTGATCTGGCCTCATTGGCTCCCAGCGTGTCTGCGGGTAAGTCTGTGCTGTTGTTTGCGGAAGTATCAGCCGCGTCAGGTCGTCGAGGCTCGGTGCAAAAGTGAGCTAACAGGGTTCCGCAGTCAACGGTTTGGCCTACGGGAACCACACTGTAAAAGTAACCCGAGACAGGTGATTCGACATCATAGGCTACTTTCTCAGTTTCAATTGCGGCCAGAGGAATTCCTGCCTCTACGTAGTCACCGTCTTGTACCAACCAATCCGCAACGGTGCCTTCGTTCATGGCCATGGCAAGTTTGGGCATGACGTATTCAGTGACGGTATATGCCATTACAAACATACCTCCCGAATCGCTGCCTCAATCCGTTCTGGATTGGGTGCGACATACTCTTCCATATAACCGCCGGGTACGGGCATGTTGGGCAGCGTAACCCGAAGAATGGGCGCATCTAATAAATCAAACCCTTGCTCCACCACACGTGCCGAGACGGTAGCGGCAAATCCGCCTGACTCCCAATCTTCGTCAACGATCACCAGCCGGTTGGTCTTTTCGAGGGATGTCAGCAAAGTTTCCATATCAAATGGCACGAAACTTCGAGGATCGATGACCTCGACAGAGATTTCCGGCGCCAGTTTCTCGGCCACCGACAATGCGTGTTGAAGCTGAAGGCTGTTGGCCAGCACCGTGACGTCGCTGCCTACGCGCTTAACATCAGCCACGCCGAGGGGCACGATATAGTCATCGCCAATGTCAGGGACTTCGCCTTTGAGCATCATAATGCCCATGTGCCAAGGAATGACGACGGGGTTGTTGTCGCGTATTGCAGCTTTGAACATGCCTTTGGCATCGTAGGGCGTAGACGGCATGGCCACTTTAATGCCGGGGTGATGCGCAAAGGTGCCATGGATGCTCATAGCATGATCATTGGCCAGTCTTTGACCTGTGCCCACACCTGCGGTGATGACGATGGGGAGGGCGTGTTGGCTGCCATGAAGGAAATGGTATTGGCCGGTCGTGACCGAGCATTCGGAGAACGTAACGTAGGAGAATCCACCGAACATGAAGTCGACTATGGGTCGCATGCCCTCCTGCGCTGCTCCGAAAGCAACGCCATACATACCAGATTCAGCAATGGGTGTGTCGACCACACGATCGGTACCAAATTCTTCAACTAATCCCTTGGTATGGGGGAATATGGCGCCACGTACATCTTGGCCCACCACAAAAACGCTGGAATCTACCCGCATCTCTTCTTCGATGGCTTCGCGGATGGCATCGGTTAACGTGATTGTTCGCATCATTCAGTCTCGTTATTGGGTGGTTGTTTACGGAGCGAAGACGCCCTGCATAAGCTCTTCGACAGGTGGTCGGGCAATCTCGCTTTCATCGGCGAACGCTTCGACATCAGTGATTTCACGTAGCGCAGCTTCGCGCATGTGTTCAATATCGGGCTGAGTCAACCAGCCTTCCTCGAGCGCAATCTTGGTAGCTATAGCCACTGGCTCCCGCGCGCGCATTTCGGCATGCTCTTGCTCTGATCGCTCCTCCCAGCCCGAAAGGTCGGGTGTGCCAATATCATGTTCGTTAAAACGTAGAGTTTTGGCTTCAATAAATGTTGGCCCGTCACCTGCTCGCGCTCGAGCAATGGCTTCTAAGCAAGCTTCGGCAACCTCAAAGACATTTTGTCCGTCCACGATGGCGCTGGGCATACCGAAGCCTTCGGCTAGAGAAGAAATATCCGGCTTGGGATGCATCTCCATTGCCGTCGAGAAAATGCTCATGCCGTTGTTCTCGCAGAAGAAAATAATGGGCAGCTTCCAATTTTGCGCCATCAATAATGCTTCGTGAGCTCGCCCTTGTCCGTAAGAGCCGTCGCCGGAGCAGTTCATCACTACCTGGCCTTTTTGACGCTGCTTGGCGGCGAAGCCCCATCCCACTGCTGGTGCAAAGTTGTAACCGATAAAGCCTGACATCATGTAGACCTTGTGCTCGGGGAAGCTGAAGTGGAACGCGGATCTTCCCTCGCAGCAGCCGGTGACTTTTCCCGTGTGTTCAGCGAGGTAATACTTAATATCAATACCTTTACTCAGCATGTGAGTAATGCCGTGACCTCGGTGGTGGGGGGATAGGTTGTCGTCTTGATTGAGAAACGTACTGGCGGCAACTCCCGGAGCAATTGCCCCCTCAGCGGGATGATAGAAGCCAATAAGCTTCCCCTGCATCATGCGTCGATACATCATGCGGTTAAATTCTTCCGCACGAATGAGATTAGTCATGAGTGATTTTTTCTGGTCGATAGACAGTGCCACGGTTAAAGCCTCTGCGAACGTGATTAGCAAATAATCAGCCGTCGTGGCGTTGACAACAATGGAATCAAAGGCCTAGTCTTTGTCATTTACGGCCAAGGAGTGTCTGTGACAAAAAAGCTGACTGAACTAAATAGCTATGTTCGTCATACGTTGCTGACGCTAATGTCCGTAGGAATCGACTGTTCTGGTTACCTTGGCCGCTTAGGCGTCACCATGGCAATGCTTGAACAGGCTGATGACAAGGTAACCCAAGAGCAGTACAACACATTACTGGACGAGGTCATTGGTGATTACCCAAATCGTGGTCTAGGCTTGCTCGACGGTCGAGGCGTATCGCTACTGGAGCATGGACTGCTTGGTTACGCAATGTTTGCCAGTGAAAACTTAAGTAAAGCGCTGGCGAGACATACTCGCTATCAGGACGTCATCGGTGCTGCGTTACACACCAAGCTATTTATTTCTGGTGGAGAGGCAAAGTTGCGAGTCACTGATATTTCTCGGCCAGAGCTCATTAATACGCCTGCTAAATTACGCTACGAAACCGAGAGATTATTGGCGCAGTGGGCGGAAATAGGCCCAGTATTTGGTGCATCTAGGCATTGGTTTTCGCGCTTAATGGTCGCGTACCCCAAGCCGTCTTATGCCGACCTTTACGAGGATATTCTTGGACCTCACATTAGCTTTGACGCGGACTATACAGAGATTATTTTTGACGCAGATTTGCTCGATCAGCCGCTCAGTTTTGCAAATGAAGCCGCTGCAGTACTGTGTGAGCAACAATGTGATGCATTGCTCAAGCAACTCCAAAATACTGAAGGCTATGTTGCGCGAGTGCGTCGAATTCTTGCGGCGAATCCCGGCGGCAATCTTGCGATTACCACGGTGGGCAAAATGCTAGGAAACAGTGAGCGCTCGCTGCGCCGGCGTTTAAAAGAGGAAGGGACTACCTTTAAGCAAGTGGTTTTGCATTTTCGAATGGAGCTAGCCGCTAGTTATCTCAGAGGTGACGAAATGACGATTCAAGAGGTGGCTTTCACCACCGGATACTCTGATCCCTCAAATTTTCATCGCGCATTTCAACAATATTATGGGCAAACGCCTGCGGGTTTCCGTGCCAGAAAGTCCAGCTAGGACAGGCGCTGGGCTGGTCTCGAATCACTCTCTAGTCAAAGCACTAAACAAGGGCAGGCCGAGTCCTGCAGTCATTCCGCCATCAACGCGAATTTCTTGTCCGGTAATAAATGTTGATGCATCACCGGCTAAGAAATTATAAATACCTACAATCTCATCTTGACTGCCCATCCGGCCAAAAGCATTAAGCTGACTCAAGAAGGCGGCAGTCTCGTTACCATCGTCCGCGACCATCATGCCGGTATCGGCAATTAGAGCTGGGCACACGCAGTTAACTCGAATACCCCGTGGGGCGTTTTCAATGGCACTGGCCCGGGCAAGGTAAGCACCGCCGGCTTTACTCGCCGCGTACACCGCCGATCCGGCATGGGTAATACCTGAACCCGCGACCGAGCCGGTGAAGATGATCGATGCACCATCTTTTAACACAGCGGGTCCATACTTCAGCGCATAGAAAGTCCCTTTGAGATTCACATCAATCATGGCGTCCATGGTCTTGCTGTCGAGGACTTCAATGCTTTCCTCATCCGCGGCTATGCCTGCATTGATGACCAGAATATCAATCTTGCCCATCGTCTCTTCAATCGCGCTAAGCGCCAATCTCACGTCTTCTTCATGGGTGATATCGCAGCGCCGGTACTCAGCGCCAATCTTTTCAGCGATCTGCTCGCCCTCGGAGCGCCTTCCGGTAATCAATGTATTGGCACCCGTGCTAATAAAGTTTTGTGCGACGGCCAGGCCAATGCCCGATGTACCACCCAGAATTACTGCTTGTTTGCCTTCTAAACTATGCATAAATACGCTCTTTTTTTAATTATTCCTGCGTCCACAGGTAGATTTTGCCGCATTGCTTGGATACCTGAACGTCAAAGGCCTCTCCGGCGCGAGACATCGGAAATTCATGGGTCACCATGACGTCAACCATGCGCTGTACCTGGGGATCCAAGAGGGCTCGTATCAAATACTCGCGGTCGAGGCTGCGGACGTCGTGCTGTCCCATGATGGTATGGGCAGGGTCTATAACATGATGAAGCGGACTGAGCTGGATCTTTGCCCCTGGTGTGTGGCCGCTGAAGTTTACCTTGCCATATTTACGAACCGCCGACATCAGTTTCTCCTGATAGTAGGCGACGCCAGATCCATCCACCGCAACATCGGCGCCTTGACGGTTAAAGGTCAGGTCTTTAACCCGTTCAAGCCAGTCTGGCTCATCCGGGTCAATGATGTGCTCTACGCCCATCCGCCTGAGCATGTCGACTCGATAAGGATTTCTCGCCAAGGCGATCACCCGAGCGTTTCTGTAGAGCGCAGAGATCACGTGTCCTAGGGCGATAAAGCCTATGCCGCCAATCAAGACGGTATCACCCGCCTTGACGTCCATGGCTTCTTGATTGGAAAAGCCAACCCCAAAGGAGCAGTTTGCCGCCGCCGCATATCGAAACTCTAATTCGTCAGGGATGCCGACCAAATTGGCTTCTGGGGCAATACGATAACGCTCCATAGCGAATCCGCCCGAAGCGCTCTGATTACGTTTTTCGATACCTCTCATTGCGGCACCCTCGATACCCTGGATATCGGGATCATTGGCGTCGCAGTAGGTCGGCGAGAGGGCACTGGTGCAGGCATGGCATCGGCCGCAATGATCGCCTTGGAAAACGATGACTCGATCTCCCGCGGCGAAATTGGAACCGGGCATGACCTCGATGACGGTTCCTACACCCTCGTGACCAAGGTGGGTGGGATCATCGTGAAATTCAAAATCATGGGACGACCAAATGCGCGAACCCTCAAGGCATACGGGCGCAATTTCTGTCTTGATAATGGCGTAGCCGGAGGTGATGGTGGGAAAAGGGCGCTCCACCAGCTTAAATTTTCCCGGTTCGGGTATGGTCAGTACTATATTTTTGCGCTGTTCTAGTGTCATTCTCTGTGCGACCTTGAAAACTACAAAAAAGTGTAAGTCCCGCAGTATGCGACTTTAATGATATTTCTGAATCTTTGTATGATATTTCTGATCCGTCACGCTGGCCGTAAATGACACTTAACATGACCCCTCAGGCCATTTCTCTGGGCAGATCACTGGCATACCGTAGGGTCACTTCCGCCGGCAAGGAGCCCGTTGACTTATGAAATCTGCTACCGAACTTGATTACCACCTTCATCACCTGTGCATTTACGATGATCAGCCGCGGGAAAATATGTTTCCTTACCTACGCTGGCATCACGGTATTACCAACTTCTTCTCCGGCAATGTTTTTCATGTAACCGGCGAGGGCCATTCGGATTACACGTTCCTCGGGTGTGGCGGTCGTGCGTATCAAATCCAGATAGAAGCTCCTCCCTTCCAATTTGAGTATGAGCGTAATTGGTGGCGGGATCATGGTAAGGGCTACAACCATATTTGCTGGATTACCTCCGATGCTCGCGCTTCGATGGCGCAGCTACTGGCAAACGGTGCCACTGAAGTCATGCCCTTCGAAGAGTTTCCCACCTATGATGGTTTTGTTGTGCATGACCCCGAGGGCCGATGGGTGGAAATCATGGAGTACACCGATGATACGTTTCGCGTGCAGGAGTTTACCCATGCGCCTTCCGGCGAGTGCGGGTTAGAAATGGTCGGGAATGCAGAGATTTGTAATGATGTCGATCTGATGGTCGATTGGTACGAGCGCGTTTTGGATCTTCGCGTTTTGGAGCGATTCGATAGCGATGGGGACAAGTTCGTGGTGATGTCCGATCGCAAGTACGACCCCGTCGGTAGGCGTACGCTTTTTGTATTACAAAACGCGCGTCATGACTTTGAAAAATCCAAAGCCGATGCTCATGGTGCGCACATTGCATCTATTCTTTATCAAGCGAAGGATGTTCAGCGCGCTTGGGAAGACGCGCTATGGGCTGGCATGAAGCCTTTGATGGAGCCCCATGTCGATACGCTAACGGGTTTGCTGACCGCTTATTTGTCTGAGCCATGTGGCAACAACGTCATTATGCTCACCGAGCACTATGCTCCGGGCGCAGAGCTCGCGAACGCCGCATGATTCTGGGCTTTGCGCATCCTGCGATCGTCGTTCAAGACCTGGAGCGAGCGGTTCAGTTTTACTGTGAGACATTTGGTTTTCGAGTGTTCTCGGAGGCCAATGAAGGCTGGCGCGATAATCCTGCCGTTGACGCTGCCACCGGCTTGAGCAACAGCGACGTCACAGGGTGTATGTTGGCTGGTCACAACTGTTACCTGGAACTATTCCGCTTTGATGCGCCGTCCAATAAAGCCCCCTCGCCTCATACTTTCGATGCGGCAGGGCTCGGACTGCGTCATTTATGCTTTTATACCGATGATGTAGAGCAAGAGTATCAGCGGGTGCTCGACCTCGGTGGTTTACCGTTGGGTACGCCGCAGAAGGAGTTGGGGGTCACAGCGGTGTACTTGCGTGATCCGGAGGGAAATATTATCGAGCTGGCTGAGTTTCCGTGTGAGTCAGAGGATCTGCGAAACCTTCCGGGTGTAAGTACTTTACAAGGAGTCTCTTAAGTATGTTCGATTTGGCGGGTAAACGGGGGTTGATCACCGGTGGCGGATCAGGGATTGGTAAGGCCGTCGCTGAGATGTTTATTGAGGCGGGAGCAAAGGTTGCCATTGCCGATATCGTGTTCCCGGATTCGGTGGCAGCACACATCGGAGCGCAGCCGATCCAGTGTGACGTCAGTGACGAACAGAGTGTTGCGGAAGCCCTAAAAAACGCGCGGGATATTTTAGACGGCGATCTTGATTTCGTGATTTTAAATGCAGGAGTTGGGGACGTGGGCCCGGCCATTACTGAGCAATCTACGTCGCTTCTTGAGAAGGTTACCCGGATTAATTACTGGGGAACGGTGCACGGTTTGAAACACGCACCAGCTGTCATGACAGACGGGGGAGCGATCGTATCGACTTCATCCATGGCGGCCTTTATTAACATGCCTGGTTCCTCGGCGTATTCAGCCAGCAAAAAAGCCGTTGTTAGTCTCACTGAAATGTCTGCTCTAGAGCTGGGTAGTCGAGGTATTCGTGTTAACTGTGTGTGCCCTGGATACACCGAAACCAGTATGGGCAGTGGTGATGAGGGACGGCAAATTTGCGAAGCTTTTACCGCATTGGGTCGAGTCGCCACCGTGGATGATATGAAGGGTGTATTTTACTTTCTCGTAAGCGATGCCAGCCGGTATCTGACGGGTCAGGCTCTCAAAGTGGATGGTGGCTGGTCTTGTGGCCCTACGCCTAACTTGCTTTCCATTATCACGGGTTCGACTCAGGCGCCCAGCTAATGATTGGTAACAATGCTTCTAGTCGACGGGCCGAAGAGAGCAAAATTGTTGCGACCTGGCTTGTGCGTTTGCGTGATCTGCTGGAAGAAATGGGCAGCACCCAGTTCAAACTAGCGTTGCGCGATGCGGGGGTCGATCCAATGTTGCTGCACCAAAGCAATGACCAACTCACGCAAAAGCAATTAGACGCGGTATTGCTTCAGTGCCGACAAGTTCACTCGGACGTCACTTTGCGGCTTTTCAGCAAGGCTGAAATATTGGATCTTGGTTTGGTGGGCTACGCAGCGGTAAACAGTGATAACGTGGGTTCCGCGTTTCGAGTGATGTATCAATACCACAGCCTTGCATCTGATCGATACACCGACGAACTCATCATTGAGGGTGACACTGTGAGGGTGGTGCCCGTGTACCATCCCATGTACGAGGACGACTACCAGAATATTTGCGAAGACAGTTTCAGTGGGAATTGGCGGGCGCTTCAGTTGCTTTTAGGTCCCAATGCCGACAAGCGTAAAATTTCAGTGAAGCTTGAATTTCGCGCCCCGGAACACGTTGACACCTATTTCGAAATCTTCGGCAAGAATTGTGTATTTGAGGCCGGTGAGACTGGCTTCTCTTTTCCCGCTGAATGGCTGCGGCAGTCCATTCACCGAGGAAGCGGATCCTTAAGCGATGTCTATAAGGCAATGTGTGAGCGAGTCCTTGGCCCCAGTACTGCGGAAAAAGATACGCCATCTCAGGTTAGGCGCTTGCTGTTGAGTCGTTCTGGGCGCCAAATGCCGAGCCTTGAGAGTGCGGCAGAGCTCCTGAGATTGACTCCCGCGCAATTGCGCAAGCGTTTATATCGCGCCGCCACTTCATATAAAAAGTTGGTGCTAGAGACTCGCATGGAGTTGGGAAAACATTATTTGCTGGATACCAACTTATCGATCCAGGAAATAGCTTATTTGCTGGATTACGGCAGTCCGCCGCCGTTCAGTCGGGCGTTCAAAAAGTATTTGGGACACTCCCCAGAAGATTACAGGAGCGTTGCAGGTGATGCGGGGGCAGGGCCTTAAATATCAACTAAAGGGCCTTAAATATCATTCAGGAAGAAGGCTGTCACACATAATCTTTCAGGCTAAGGAATCATTCTGACAAGGAGCTAATCATGAAAACTATAAAGCGCCCCCTATCTTTTGCGGTTACTCTAGCCGCCGTCGCCATGGCAGGCACAGTGAACGCCCAGCTAGAGGAAGTCATTGTCACAGCGCAAAAGCGCTCCGAAAGTATTCAAGACGTCCCTATCGCAATTAGCGCATTTTCCAGCGATGAGTTGCAGGCGATGGATGCCAAGGATTTTCGTCCCATAGTCCTGCAAACACCCGGTTTATCGGGGAGTGCGGATGCTGCAACGCAAACTGTACTGACCGTTCGCGGCATCGGTACAGGTGCTTTCAGCCCTGGTGCAAACAACAGCGTCGGTACTTACTTCAACGAAATCCCGGTCAGCCGTAACATTGGCGGCATGGGTTATCTTGATGTTGCCAACATCGAAGTCGTTAAAGGCCCGCAGGGAACGCTCTTCGGGCGAAACACTTCGGCGGGCGCTATTAGTATTACTAATCAGTTTGCTGTTGTCGGTGAAGCCACGGGCAGTGTACGAGTGGCAGCGGGTGACGAAGGTCAGCTGCTTTACGAGGGTATTGCGAATTTTGACGTGTCTGACAGTTTCGCTCTGCGTGTGGCTGCGCGTCATGAAGAGCGTGATGGTACTTTCGAAAATTCAGTAACCGGGGATGAGCTGAATGGCCGTGATCACGATCAATATCGGGTTGGCTTCACTTGGAACGCAAGCGATGCAGTGACCGTAAACGGTTACTGGGACCACTTTGAGATGGAAAACCGTTGGCAAATGATCGATAACTTCGGCCTGTGGGGCAATGACCTCTACGCCGATGAGGTGGCGGTTAACGGACAGCCTTCCCAGAAGATAGACGCCGACTTGGCGGTGCTGAAGGTAAGCTGGGATATTAATGACAATCTTTCTTTGACATCAAACACCGGCCTTTATGACAGCAGCATTGTGGCTTTGCCGACAGATGCGGACACCGGTGATGTTCCGATTGTCGATTTCATTGAACCGTGGGATCTAGAACAGTTCTCACAAGAGTTTCGTCTGAACGGCAGTAATGATCGGCTGACGTGGTTTGTGGGTGCCAGCTTCTATAGCGAAACCGCCACTGCCGTTACAAGTGTTACTATTTATGAAGACCCGGGCCTTGATGTTTTGTTCGGTGACGAAGGCTTGTGCTTGGTAGCTGAAGAGTTCGGCCTGGCGTGTGGAATACACAACGAATCTAGCTTTGCGGAGAATGAAACAACAAGTTACGCCATTTATGGCGACGCAACTTACGATATCTCAGATCGATTGAGCATTACTTTTGGTTTGCGCTATACCGACGAAGAGAAAGAAATGGTGTTAAACACACCACTCACTGATTCCACAACGACAGCACTGATTGGTGCAGTGACGGGTGGGGCAAATAACGCGATATTTTCGTTCACCCCAGGGAGTATTGTTGCTAAAGATTCGTGGACATCAGTCGATCCACGTCTAGCAATAGATTATAAAGTCGGCGAGTCTAGCTTGATCTATGCCAACTATGCGCAAGGCTTCAAGTCAGGTGGCTTCAATCGTCAACCTACGATTGCCGGTGGCCGCGCTATTCTCGCCTTTGAGCCCGAGGAGAACGACGCTTACGAAATTGGCTTCAAGACAGATTTTGCCAACAAGCGTGTGCGCCTCAATGTTGCGGCGTTTATGTATGACTACACGGACTTTCAACTAGAAACTAACGACAACGCCTCCATTTTGATCCAAAACGTGGCAGATCTGGAAACCTCAGGCCTAGAAGTGGATTTGACGTGGCTAGTATCAGACAGTTTCGATTTGCGTCTGTCTTATGCGATGCTAGATGCCGAGTTTCAGGAAGGCATAATTGTTGATGGTGATGGCAATCCTACCGACCTACAAGGCAATGACTCTATTAGAGCGCCGGAGAATACTTACTCTATTGTCGCTAACTGGAACGTGACTGACTCACTTCGCGCACGCGTTGACTATGCATATGTTGATGAGATGTTTTACACCGCCGACAACTCTCCTGATCTGCTCGCAGATGACTTCAACTTGCTTGGCGCCCGCATAGACTACACTTTTGGTGAGTCTGGCTTAGGCGTTTCGGTAATTGGTGAAAACTTGACTGACGAGGAATATGTACAGTCAATGATCAACTTCTTGCTACCCATGTCCATGCCGGGATATGGACGAGCTGTTCGTGCTGAAGTTCGCTACACGTTTTAATCTTAGGTAAACGCGCAGTTAATTAGAGAGCCCGCTTTTGCGGGCTTTTTTCATTCGATGTTGTTATTTTATTGGGTGCGCCAGGGGATTCTGCGGGATGCTAGAACACAGCCAAACAACAAGAAACTCGATGTTGGCGATTGTCTTAGGCTCAGTCCTTTTTGGCTACTGGCTTATTTTGCCCGTGGTGTTGGGGGTCTACAGCGATATTTATGGCTTGCAAGAAGATAAGCTTGGGGCGCTGGCCAGTATCTACTCGCTGGGGATTTTTATCACCACCCTTACTTCAACGGTGTGGCTAACTAGGTTCCGAAGAAAAAGCCAGATCGTGATGGGGGCCCTCTTGAGCGCGCTGGGCTTTTTCTTACTGCTGCAGCATGCTACCGGTGACAACCTAACATTGTTGTATCACTTCATATCGAGTCTCGGCCTGGGTGTTGCCTATGCAGCCATGATGGCGGTGCTGGCTGACTCGGCGAATCCTACCCGGTCTTTTGCGTTACTGTTTTTCTTGCAGGTTGTGATTGGAGTAATGGGCAGTCTGATGCTGACCCGCGCTGTCTCTGCAGAGCAAACGCTATCTGTTGTTTACGCTGGTATGGCCGTTATAGGGGTGCTTTCTGCGCTACTGGCAACTAAATTCCAGGAGCCAGACAAAGCTAGGCGAGTCGTTGCGTCGCAGCCGCTGCGTTCAAGGTGGGCGCCATCGTTGCCCATCTTGCTGGGCCTGCTGTCGATTCTCTTGGTATTTACCGGTGATGCGGGCGTGTGGGTGTTTCTTGAGCGCATTGGATCAGCCGTTGAAGATAGGAAGCTTGGCGGTAACTTAGTAAGTATTAATTTGGCTGCTGGGGCTATTGGCTCTTTAACGGCAGCCTGGCTCGCCAATCGATTCGGGTTTTTATTGCCCATGGTCCTCGCAATTGGACTCTCAATACTCTCAGTGGCCATGCTCAATCTTTCGACGAGTGATTTGGTTTTATTGACTGCATCTTTTATCAACGGCTGGGCATGGAACTTTGGCGCAGCCTACCGCATGGCCCTGGTTGCTCACCTTGATGGGGAGCGTCGCTTTGTGGCGCTAATACCCGCCATGCAAACATTGGGCAATGCCATTGGTCCTAGTTTGGTTGGGGTCATCATAGTATGGGCATCTTACAGCGCAGCCTATTGGGTAGTGGCGGTGCTTTGGCTTGCGGCATTAGGGAGTTATTACCCTGCCTGGAAGGCCTATCAATCTACTAATAATAATCGGGTGCATTGAGTTTATGGTTTCAGAATACGACAGTTTAAGACGCATTATTCCCGCTCTAGCTATTTCGGCTATTGGCGCGCTGTTTTACAACATTCTTCCTTTATATGTTGGCGCTGCGCAGGATGGATTAGGTTTATCCACGAGTGAGGTGGGGCTGTTGCCCGCAGCTTTTTTTGCCGGCTACAACTTGGCAACCTTGGGTGCATTTTTCTGGATTCGCCGTTGGAATTGGCGCGCTGCCACAGCGATTTGGTTGCCCGTCGCAGTTCTCGGGCTTTTGGGGAGCATTACTATGCCCGGTCGTTGGGGCTTATTTCTTAGCACGGCCATTTCCGGGGGGGGCTTTGCGGTGTTGTACGGAATTGGCACCACAATTTTGGCCGATACCAGTAATCCTGCGCGGTGGTATGGCGTCAAGATTGCAGTAGAGGCGATGCCCGGCGCCGCCTTACTGTTTATCCTGCCATCAACGTTAGTAGCTCAGTACGGGTTTGCGGGCGTCGTTTATGCTTTAGCTGGCGTTTCTTTATTGCTTGCCTTCTTCTTGCCAACATTACCCGTATCAGGCGATATCGAGCATGTTAATGCAGACCACTCTGTACGGCCTCGAATGCCGAGCAAAGGTATGCATCGCTTTGCTATCTGGCTAGCACTGTTTGGCACGCTGCTTTTTTTCTCGGCGGCATCAGGACTATGGGCGTTTATCGAGCGAATAGGTTCGGTTCAGGCTTTTGATGCGGTTGCAATAGGGATGCTGCTCTCTCTGACACTGGTATTCGCAACTTTGGGATCTCTAACTACCGCCTGGCTGGGGAAGCGCATGGGAAATATTAAGCCCTTCATTGTGAGCGCAACACTCATGGTGGTGGCGTCGGGTCTGCTATATGGCACCCCGAGCTTTAACCTCTATGCAGTGGGCGCTGGACTGCTAACGTTTGGTATTGGCATGGGTCTGCCCTTCGCGATTGCTGAAGTAGCAGATCTTGACGCTGATGGTCGCTACATTATTTTAAGCGTGCCGGCCATTGGCTCTGGGGCCATGATTGGACCTGCTGCCGCAGGAGCCCTCGCCGCTGACGGGACCTTTACTGCAGTATTGGCCGTGGGTGCCGTGACCATCCTATGCGCGATTCTTAGTATGGTGGGAGGCCGCAAGCTGGCACCTTAAAATGGTTCGCAGCTAGAGCGGGTGCTTTGTGGTAGTTACCAATCAAGATCGTCGGGTATCTCGAAGTTTTTGTACCAGTCTTTTTCATCTTCTGTGAGCTCCGGCTCATTACTACCGCGACAGTCAATCATCCTGTCAGCATCCCGTTGGGCGATCTTGTCCGCGATGGGTGATGGCACTAACTCATAGCGATCGCCCTGTTTCACAATTTTTAAAAGCCCCGCGATCAACTTGCTACGCTGCTGCGTGGTGACGAGTATTTTTTTGACCTTATTACCGTCAGTAAAATTAAAGTCTATATCCCCATGACCACGTGGTTCTTGGTGCACTGCGATTAGCTGCTTGATTTGAGCATTAATCGCCTTACGTCGAGCGGCTTCGTTGTTCGCTGCGTTAAGTTCGCGTGCGCGATTTGCCTTATCAAGGGCGGCTTGTCGTACGGCTTCTTTTATTTCGTCGGCCGGGTGGTCGCGAGTTCCTTTAGCAAGCTTAGGTTGCTTGCGTTTTTCTTTCTTTACTGCCTTCAGTTTTTTCGCATCGGAGAGGCCCGCTTTCACCAGTTGGTCTTGAATTGAACCTGCCATGTTGTATGCCTTTCAAATAAACAGTTTAGTAAATCAACAAGCTAAGAGTCTATCGTAATGCGGTCAGCGCAAATACTGCACAAGTAGAACTACCTGTCCAGCGATACACTTTGGGATAATTTCTTACGATCAACATGCCAAAAGGCTTGTGGGTTTCGAAAACCTGCGTAGAATGCGCCGTCCGCATCGGGGAACGCTGGTCGTTTTCGTGGTGCAGGGGTTTGGCATTTAATGTGGGTTTTCGAAAGAAATAGCTTGCAAGACGGTCTGAACTGCGTAGAATACGCGCCTCGGTTGAGCGGTGCTCCCCGAAAAAAAGCCAGTCCTAGCGACGGTTTGTTACTTAAAAACTTGATGAAGACAGATGTGTGGGCACTTGTTGGAAGTAGTTGTCACAAACTATTTCAGAAACAACAAGTGACCTATTGATTCAATAGTTCTAGATTGATGTTTCTGAGCTGAGATTTGGTTGGTCAAGCGGGTTACTGCGTAACCAACCCCTCTTACTGCGAAGTAGAGGTTAAAGATTCTTCAACTGAAGAGTTTGATCATGGCTCAGATTGAACGCTGGCGGCAGGCCTAACACATGCAAGTCGAGCGCGAAATCACTTCGGTGAGAGTAGAGCGGCGGACGGGTGAGTAACGCGTAAGAATCTACCTAGTAGTGGGGGACAACTCGGGGAAACTCGAGCTAATACCGCATACGCCCTACGGGGGAAAGCGGGGGACCTTCGGGCCTCGCGCTATTAGATGAGCTTGCGTTGGATTAGCTTGTTGGTGAGGTAATGGCTCACCAAGGCGACGATCCATAGCTGGTCTGAGAGGATGATCAGCCACACCGGGACTGAGACACGGCCCGGACTCCTACGGGAGGCAGCAGTGGGGAATATTGCGCAATGGGCGAAAGCCTGACGCAGCC
>CAJQLP010000135.1 GCA_905479205.1 uncultured Luminiphilus sp. | reverse complement strand
CCCGCTAGCTTTTCAGCGGCAACAAGCGCCGAGCGACCCAACATCCATGCGCCGAACAAATAGCCGGTTTGCATCATGTAATCAAAGGATCCACCAAAGGCCTCAAAGCTCGACTCTTTCAGTGCGTTAAGCAAGAACTGGGTGGTTTGCACATGATCAGCCAACGACTCGCTCAGCGCCCTGCCCAAACGTTGAAGACTGGCATTGTTCGAGGCTGACAAAGCATCGGCAACATCGCGAATCTCGCTCTGCAATGCTTCCATAGTAGCGCCGCCATCACGCGCAACTTTACGGTTGAGCAGGTCGGCGGCCTGTATACCGTTAGTGCCCTCGTAGATCGACGTAATGCGTACATCGCGCAGATACTGCGCAGCGCCTGTCTCCTCGACGTAACCCATGCCCCCGTGAACTTGTACACCGAGGGATGTCACTTCCTGACCCACCTCAGTACTCCAGCCTTTGATGACAGGAATCATTAAGTCGATGCGCCGCTGCTGAGGAGAACGCTGCTCGTCCGAACCATAGTGCGCGAGATCCATGGTCACCGCCTCGGTGAACGCTAATGCGCGCATGGCTTCGATAAGCGCACGCATGGTGGTTAACATACGTTTTACATCCGCGTGCTCAATAATAGGGACGCCACCTTGCACGCGATCACGCGCGTAGGCGACGGCCTTTTGATAGGACCCCTCAGAGGCGCCAACACCTTGCAGACCCACCTTCAGGCGTGCCTCGTTCATCATGGTGAACATACAGGCAAGACCGTTATTCTCTTGGCCTACTAGATAACCAATTGCACCGCCGTTATCGCCATAAGCCATCACGCAGGTAGGGCTGCCATGAATGCCCAGCTTGTGCTCCGTGGATACAGGGTAGACATCGTTTCGCTCACCTAAAGCGCCATCGGACCCCACTAGGTACTTGGGTACTACAAAGAGTGATATCCCTTTGCTGCCCGCCGGCGCATCGGGCAGCCGAGCTAGAACCAGATGAATAATGTTGTCTGTGGCGTCATGGTCGCCCCAGGTAATATAAATTTTCTGCCCAAAAATCTTGTAGTGATCATCGTGGCGCTCGGCACGGGTTTTCATAACGCCAAGATCAGAGCCAGCACCTGACTCTGTGAGATTCATGGTTCCCGCCCACTCGCCCGAATTAATCTTGGCAAGGTACGTCGCTTTAATCTCGTCGTTGGCGTGCGCCTTAATAGCGAGTGCCGCCCCGGATGACAGAAATGGCTCGAGGGCGAAGGCCATATCGGCGCCATTCCAGATTTCGCAGGCTGCGGTGCCATAGAGCTCAGGAAGACCTTGGCCACCTGCATCGGTGTCGGCAGTAATACCCACCCAACCACCCGCACCCAACTGCTGGATGGCTTCAGCGTACCCGGGCGAAATGGTCACCTTGCCGTTAGCACACGTTGCGGGCTGCATATCGCCGACGCGACGCAGTGGTGCGAGGACATCAGCTCCGAATTTACCCGCCTCATCGAGGAGCGCAGTGGTCAGGTCAGCGCCAATACCATGCTCCGCAAATCGCGGCAGTTGTCCTAACGTGCCTTCGATATCGAGAACGTCATCGATCAAAAACTGCATGTCTTCAAGGGGAGCGCGGTACATGAAAATTCCTCAATTGCTTAGTTATTAATATCTGCCGGTGGCGACAGATAGCTTCTCTGACCAGTCAGAGTATAATTCATCAGTATGATGGCAAACTAACAAGGCATTCGCGGAGAAAATAACCTCATGAAGAATCTCAACCGCATCGACCTCAATTTACTGGTCTACCTTGACGTGCTTTTGCGCGAGTGCAATGTCACCCAGGCAGCCAACCAACTCAGCCTGTCACAACCGGCCATGAGTAATGGCCTACGCCGACTTCGCGCGCTGTTTAATGATCCGCTTTTGGTGCGTACCTCCGACGGGATGACACCCACCGCGCGCGCCAAAGAGCTCGAACCTTTGGTGCGAGACATTTTAGCAGGCGTTGATAGGGCCATCCAACCCACTTCAGACTTTGACCCGAGCACCGCCAACCATGTTATCCGCATTATGGCCAGTGACTACGCGGAATCGACCCTGTTTCCCGCCGTTATGCAGCAACTGCGCGAACTCGCACCGGGCATTACCCTCGACATTATGACCCCTTCGGATGTCAGCTTCTTAGACGTCGAGCGGGGCAAAATTGATTTAGTGATTAACCGGTTCGACCAAATGCCCCAGTCGTTTCATCAAATCACGCTCTGGAAAGACAGCTTCTCCTGCCTGCTGAGTCCGGATAACCCCATTCTTAAAAACTTCGACTTAGACGCCTATTTAAGCGCCAATCACATCTGGGTGAGCAAAACGGGCATGGGTGTCGGTGTGGGCGTAGATCCGGATGACGTTCAACGTTTAGGCTGGGTTGATTCAGCGCTCGGACAACTGAAAAAGAAGCGGCGCATTCGTGTATTTACTCGACATTATCAGGCGGCGATGACGCTCGCAGAGCAAAACGACTTAATCGTCACGCTGCCCACGCGTGCTACGTGGCTAAAACGCGATAATCCGCGCGTTGTGGTCAAAGACGTGCCTTTTAAAGTGCCCGCCATGGAGCTCAAAATGGCGTGGAGCCCCTTGCTGCAGCACAATCTGGCGCACCGTTGGATTCGCCAGTTAGTCACACAAACTGCGCGCGAGCTCGGCCCCGACGGCATGGAGTCGGCAACGCCCAAAGCTACAACGGCGATCAAACCCGCGAAAAGCCCTAAACCCGCCAAGACCAAAACCGTTCGTAAGCGCGCGGCTAAACCCTAGCCGCCGTTTAGACCTGAGTTACATGGGAAGCGTAAAACGCCATACATACGGTGAATACGCTCTATCATATCCATTTCTAGCACTTATGCCCCTTAAGCGACAAAATGGCGCTTGATCATTGGTCACCGCCTGCGCACGGGTCCTCACCTCGTGCGCGGATTGAGATCGACAAAATATTCGGGCTTAACCACCCGGCTCCCGATGCAGGGGAGCCAAACATTTAAAGGAGTTACACAATGGCTGAACGTATTGTTTGCGCCGGCTTGCAGGTCGACAAGGCGCTGCATGACCTACTGGTTAACGACATTGCGCCGGGCACGGGCGTTACGCCGCAGGCATTTTGGGAAGGACTAGCAGCGATCTTAAGCGACATGATGCCTCGCAATGCTGAGCTTTTGCAGATTAGAGAAGCAATGCAAGCCCAGCTCGATACGTGGCACCGCGAACATTCAGGCACAAGCTTCGACCCTGTGACCTACAAAGCCTTCTTAGAAGAGATTGGCTACCTGCTGCCGCAACCCGCACCGTTTCGGATAACGACTGAAAATGTTGACGCGGAAATTGCCCACACCGCCGGACCGCAGTTAGTTGTACCCGTCATGAACGCGCGTTTTGGACTCAACGCTGCCAACGCCCGCTGGGGCAGTTTATATGACGCACTGTATGGCACCGACGTCATCTCTGAGACAGACGGCGCTACGCGCGCAGGCGCTTACAACCCCGTTCGCGGCGATAAAGTTATTGCTTGGGCGCGCGACTTCCTCGACAAGCATTTCACGCTGACCAGCGGCAGCCATAAAGACGCTGCGCAGTACACGGTCACCAACGGCACGCTGGCCATCGCACAAAAAGATGGCTCACGTGCAGCGCTTAACGATCCACAGCAATTCGTGGGCTATACCGGCGATGCAACTGACCCGCTATCGGTACTTTTGAAACACAACGGCTTACACGTTGAGATACAGATTGATCGTAATCACCCTATTGGCCAAACCGATGCAGCAGGCGTTAAAGACCTCTGCTTAGAGTCGGCTTTAACCACTATTCAAGACTGCGAAGATTCCGTCGCCGCTGTAGACGCCGAAGACAAAGTCGTGGTTTACCGTAATTGGCTGGGCCTCATGAAAGGCTCGCTCGAGGAAACCTTTAATAAAGGCGGCAAGACCATGACCCGCAGCATGAATGCCGATCGGGTCTTCAGCGCACCCACTGGCGGCGAGCTGACCCTGCATGGACGCAGCCTAATGTTCGTTCGTAATGTCGGCCACCTGATGACCAATGACGCCATCTTGACCGCTGACGGTGAAGAGGTTCCCGAGGGCATCATGGATGCCATGTTTACCAGCCTGTGCTCGGTACACGATATTAAAGGCGACAGCCGCGTGCGCAACTCTCGTGAGGGCAGCATTTATATCGTTAAACCCAAGATGCATGGACCCGATGAAGTGAGCTTCACAGTCGATCTTTTCGAGCGTGTGGAACAGGTGTTAGGGCTTACTAAAAACACCATCAAAGTCGGCATCATGGACGAGGAGCGTCGCACTACGGTCAATCTCGCGGAGTGCATTAAACGCGCAAGCGAGCGCGTTGTATTCATCAATACAGGCTTCCTAGATCGTACAGGTGATGAGATTCACACCTCGATGGAAGCAGGCGCTTTCACCGCCAAAAGCAGCAT
Organism: uncultured Luminiphilus sp.; assembly: GCA_905479205.1. GTDB lineage: Bacteria > Pseudomonadota > Gammaproteobacteria > Pseudomonadales > Halieaceae > Luminiphilus. The sequence goes on along the minus strand of CAJQLP010000135.1, from coordinate 3,784 downwards.
GAAAGGCGAGACGTGGATTAATGCCTACGAAGACTGGAACGTCGATGTGGGTCTAGCCTGCGGATTGCAGGGGCACGCACAAATTGGCAAGGGCATGTGGGCAATGCCTGACATGATGGCCGCAATGCTCGAAACCAAAGTCGGCCATCCTAGGGCGGGCGCTAATACCGCCTGGGTGCCCTCGCCAACTGCTGCGACGCTACACGCCACCCATTACCACGACGTGGACGTTTTTGCGGTGCAAGCCGACCTAAAAGGCTCGATGCGCCGAGAGCTCGATGACATCCTGCAGATTCCGCTAAGAGGCGCAGAGGGCTTGGACGACACCGCTATTCAGCGTGAGCTCGATAACAACGCCCAAGGCATTCTCGGTTATGTTGTGCGCTGGATTGACCAAGGCGTTGGCTGCTCTAAAGTTCCCGACATTAACAACGTCGGACTTATGGAAGACCGCGCGACCTTGCGTATTTCGAGCCAGCACTTAGCCAACTGGATTCGCCACGGCATCGTTACAAAAGCGCAAGTCCGCGAGACCTTAGAGCGCATGGCGTCCGTGGTGGACGGGCAAAATGCCTCAGATCCAGCCTATTTTCCAATGGCAGGCCATTTCGACACCAGCATCGCTTTTCAGGCGGCCTGTGATTTGGTCTTCTTAGGCACCACGCAGCCCAGTGGCTACACCGAGCCCTTGCTGCATGCGTGGCGCAAGGAGTTCAAGGCACAGCAGGCGAGCTAAGCACGCGCTAAAAACTCTCCGACAAAAAAGGGCGCCCTTCGGCGCCCTTAATCTCGATAACAACTTACCGAAGCATCACGGCATCAGGCCGACTGCATAAAGCTATTTAAAACCTTTTCAGCAGGCAAGAACGCAACGCCCAAGGCCTCGGCTACCGCTTCGTTAGTTATGTGGCCCGCGTGAACGTTCAACCCATTAGCAAAATGTGCATCTGAGCGCAGCGCATTCAAGCCTTGGCCTGCTAAGCGCAGCGCGTAGGGCAAGGTTGCGTTGGTGAGCGCCATCGTCGATGTGCGCGCAACGCCCCCGGGCATATTCGCAACACAGTAGTGAACGACGTCATCCACCACAAACGTGGGGTCTTGATGCGTAGTCGCGTGAGAGGTTTCAAAACAACCACCCTGGTCGATGGCTACATCGACGAGCACCGAACCCTTTTTCATTGCGCTGACGTGATGTCGGTTAATCAGTTTAGGCGCAGAGGCTCCCGGAATAAGCACCGCACCAACCACCACATCCGCCTCCAACGCATAACGCTCGACGGCATCTTGCGTTGAGTAAACGCCCACAACACGACCTTGAAAAAGGTCATCGAGCTGCTGAAGGCGCTCAATCGAGCGATCTAAAATAGTCACCTGTGCGCCCATACCCGCCGCCATACGCGCCGCATTAGTGCCAACAACACCGCCGCCTAAGATGAGTACTTTGCCGGGCTCCACGCCGGGCACGCCGCCGAGCAGGGTGCCGTTCCCGCCCTGCGCCTTCTCCAGATGATAGGCGCCCGCCTGAACAGACATACGACCTGCAACCTCAGACATAGGGGCCAGCAAGGGCAACCCGCCCCGCGCACTGGTCACGGTCTCGTAGGCGATTGCCGTTGCCCCGGAGGCTTGGAGCAACTTAGCTTGCTCGGGGTCTGGGGCAAGGTGCAGATAAGTAAAGAGCAGCTGCTCTTCACGAAGCATACGACACTCGTTTGGCTGGGGCTCTTTTACCTTGATGATCATCTCAGCGCGCGCAAACACCTCTTCGGCAGTAGCGGCAATCTCGGCACCCGCCGCAATGTAGGCGGCGTTATCGAAACCAATCGCGTCACCGCCATTGCTCTCCACCACGACTGTGTGACCTGCGCCAACTAACTCACGCACACCCGCAGGTGTCATACCGATACGGTACTCGTGGTTCTTAATTTCTTTCGGGATACCGACAATCATGGGTGCCTCCAGTGATAGCATTTTGCAGTGAGAGCATTTTGCAGCTAGCGCATTTGCATTGTTGCCTGTGCCGCAATTCACCTATCGCCTTACACATCGCGCACAAATGCGCGTAAAGCGACGATTAATCGCAGCGGATGATCCCAATTTATATCGCCATTAACTCACTATCTTCTGTATATTCGACACCAAAGTAGTCGTTTCAACTTAAATCGATGGCTATTTAGTGTGATTCGACGCTAGCTAGCTTTTTTAGCTATCAGCAATGGGTGCGCTTATAGCGATTACAACTAGTTAGCAGGGCAACGGTGGCAACGAAGTCATGCCAGTCAATTGATTAAAGGAGTAAGCAAAATGAGCCTGGAAACACTGAGCCGCATTGACCGCAAACTTCTGCGATTGCTACAAAAAGATGCGCGACTGACTTACGCGGAGCTCGCACGCCAAGTGGGCCTAACCACGACGCCCTGCAAAGAGCGCGTCAAACGCCTCGAGCGCGAAGGCTATATCCGTGGCTATCATGCGGACTTGAACCCCGAGAAACTCGGCAAAGGGCTGGTCGTCTTTGTGCAGATTACGCTCCAGCGAACCGCAGGGGATGCTTTTGCAGAATTTACCGACGCCATCAAAGACGTACCCGAAGTCGAAGAGTGTCATTTGGTCGCGGGTAACTTTGACTACCTAATTAAAGCACGCGTGAAAGACATGAACTCCTACCGCGAATTTTTAGGCGGCAGCCTTATGCAACTGCCGGGCGTGCAGGAGAGTACGAGCTATCCCGTGATGGAAGCCGCCACCGAGCACGGCATGACATGGCTGTGAGCCCACGTGGTGTGTTGGCAAAGCACTGATGCTGCCCGAGCAACCGACACCGAGCGCATAAAGGTGACATTTTTTGTCACTTTATTGTCATTGTCCCACGCCCTTTTCTGCGCCCTGCCAACGCCGCCGCTTCCCAGATAGCTCCGAGACAGCCCTTAAACAGCCCTCAAGCCAGACCAGACCGCATAGGACATGCACCCTTGCGCCTTTCGAACAAAAAATTTATTCACTTTTTATTCACTTTTTATTCAACTATTAAAAATTTGGCACGGTACCTGCTAATACCTGCTCGAGTGCAGCCAGCAATGGGCAAGCGCACCGTAGCCCTAACGGCTTTAAACCAAACATTGAGGAGAACGACTCATGAAGAAAGTACAAAAAGGTTTCACACTGATCGAACTGATGATTGTTATTGCCATTATCGGTATCTTGGCAGCGGTGGCTTTGCCGGCTTATCAAACTTATACAAAGAAAGCGAAGTTTAGCGAAGTTGTTGCAGCAACAACGGCATTAAAATCAGCAATTGAGGTGTGCGTACAGACAGAAGGCGCACTGGCAGGCTGCGACGGAACTGATAACGGCGCGATTGCGACCGCTGCGCTTGGCGCAACCGGCGGCGTTAACGTAACGTCTGTAGCAGTCACCGATAATACGGCTGTAATTACAGCTACAGGGGCGGCTACCGTTGACTCTAAAGATTACATTTTGACGCCCACACTCGCGAATGGCCAATTGACCTGGGTAATTACCGGAAGTTGTCTTGCCGCTGGTTTGTGTGACAACTAAACGGTAAGAGTGAAAAAAAAGAGAGGCCTTCGGCCTCTTTTTTTGATCACGCACTGAACAACCGTATATAGTGGAACAACGTACATGGCCATGATTGCGCAATAGAGATGCAAAAGATGAACCCGTCGTCTTCCGGTCGAGCGATGCAAGTCCTCTCTGGCCTACCCGGCAGGCTTGTTCACGCATCCCTCATCACCGAAGAGCAAGCCCAGGAAGCGTCTCGTGA
>CAJQLP010000134.1 GCA_905479205.1 uncultured Luminiphilus sp. | reverse complement strand
GAGGGATGATTTCTTGCTCCATATTATCGATGTCTGTGCCATCAGCGCCTGTTTTCAACCCGACAAGCTCATTCGGGGCCACAGTTTCCTCGCCCAATGCCGTTAACGCGTCGGTGTCTGTATCGACATCACTGGGTTTTGTATCGAGTAGCTCAAGCGCTAACTGGTCCGTCTCGATGCCGGCATCAATATTGTCGTCGATGATCGATTCAGTTGCTGCCATGAGGGAGGCAGTTTCTAAGAGCTCGGCGGCCCGACGCGCTTCTCGATCGGCGGCGATGAGAGTTTCAGTGTCTGGAAATGCAAGCCGAATGTTACCCATCGTATCCGAGGAAATGTCGGCCTCGGGATAGGTGTCGCCCAACAAGGCGACATGCTCAGGATTCTCCAGCCAGCGGTAAGTTAAAGGGTAGCGTGCTTCAGGAAATGGGTTCCAGCGCTCACTTTCGAGCGTTGAGGCTTGAGCGTCGATGACAATGGCTAGTTCGATTTTCAACCAGCCTGATGGTTCGTCGTCAGGCAGCCGTTCATTGGCAAACTCTGTGGGTTGTGCACCGGCTGCAGCGCAGAAGCACGCCAGTATCGGCAAAGCCAAATAGTGGTTTATTCGCTTTGGTGTCATGCGACGGTCTCTCCTTTCGCTTCTTCATTGAAGCGTTGCAACAAACCTTCAATAAAGGTTTGCCTCTCATTGAGTTCGGGTAGCTCTGCATGAAAACGTAACCTATTCGCTCCGGCTAGTTTATAGCCTTTAGGGTCGGTCTGAATCAACTTCACCAGACTCATAGGGTTAACGCCGGTATTGTCAGTAAATTCGATGCTCCCACCGGAGGCAGTCACCTCAATTTCACTGATTCCCAAGCGTTTTGCTTGTACTCGAACGCTCGCTTGAATGAATAGGTTTTTAATGGCGTCGGGTAAGAGTCCGAAGCGATCAATCATTTCAACCTGTATTTCACGCAGTGCCTCTCGGGTATTGGCAGCTGCTATCCTTTTATAGAGCACCAAACGCGTCGTGATGTCGGGTAGATAGTCCTCAGGTATCAATGCAGGCACGTGTAACTTGACTTCGGTCCCCTTATCGAGAGGCGCATCGATATCTGGAATTTCGCCTCTTCTAAGTGCCGCTACAGCGCTATGAAGCATGTCTAAGTACAGTGAAAATCCAACGTTGTGGATTTGACCTGACTGTTCATCACCGAGTAACTCTCCCGCTCCTCGGATCTCGAGATCGTGGGTTGCTAGCATATAGCCGGATCCCAGTTCGCCTGCTGCTTCAATAGCCTCAAGGCGTTTCTCCGCGTCAGGCGTCAGAACTGAGCGAGGTGGACACAATAAATAGGCATAGGCTTGGTGGTGTGATCGTCCTACTCGTCCACGTAGCTGATGGAGCTGGGCTAAACCAAATTTATCAGCGCGATCGATGATAATCGTATTGGCGTTAGGTATATCGATGCCCGTTTCAATAATGGTGCTGCAGACGAGAATATGGTGCCGCTGATGATAAAAATCCGACATGATGCGCTCGAGTTCCATTTCCCGTAGCTGACCGTGGGCAATCCCTATGGAAAGATCGGGCAACAGTTCGCGTAACTTCCGGGCCGTTTCTTCAATCGTCTTCACTTCATTATGAAGGTAATAGACTTGCCCTCCGCGCAGGGTCTCACGTAAAACCGCCTCTTTAATCAGAGCGATAGAGTGCTCACGAATAAAGGTTTTTATCGACAACCGTTTCGCCGGCGGCGTCGCAATAATGGATAGATCCCGTAGGCCGCCGAGCGCCATATTGAGCGTCCGTGGTATAGGCGTGGCGGTCATGGTCAATATGTCGACTTCAGCGCGCAGTGCTTTGATTGCCTCTTTTTGCTTAACCCCAAAACGGTGCTCTTCGTCGATGACAAGAAGTCCTAAATCATCGAATTTGAAGCTGCTCTGCAGTAGCCTGTGAGTGCCAATTAGGATATCAACGTCGCCTTGTTCCACCCTTTCAGAAACGGCTTCGAGATCTTTTGCCGTTTTAAACCGTGACACCACATCGACCGTAACGGGCCAGCCTGCGAATCGATCTCGGAAACTGTTGTAGTGCTGCTGTGCGAGAAGGGTAGTGGGTACCAATATGGCGACTTGCTTCTTGTTTTGTATGGCAATGAAGGCGGCGCGCATGGCGACTTCGGTTTTACCAAAACCAACATCACCACAAACGAGCCTATCCATTACTTTAGGAGCGCACATGTCCGCGCGTACAGCCTCGATAGCAGCGGCTTGATCGGGGGTTTCTTCAAACGGGAAGCCTTCAGCGAATCGTTGCCAAGGTTCTAGATCTAAGTTGAATTGAAAACCTTTGCGCGCCTCTCGTCGAGCGTAAACCTCAAGGAGTTGAGCCGCGACATCAGAAGCACGTTGGCTTGCTCGCTTTCGCGCTTTTTCCCATTGCTCGCTACCTAGTCTGTGCAGCGGAGCTGTATCGGGATCGGCGCCCGTATACCGAGAGATGAGGTGTAGTGATCCAACCGGTACATAGAGCTTATCATCAGACGCATATTCGAGAAGAAGGAACTCGGCAGGGTCACCATCGATTTCCAATATTTGTAAGCCTAGGTAACGACCCACGCCGTGGGTTAGATGCACAACTGGCACGCCCACACGTAGCTCGGTTAAATCGCGAATAACAGCTTCTGAATTCGTTTCCTCAACGTGTTTCCGTCGCCGTCTTTGCGCGACGCGCTCGCCAAATAGTTGGCTCTCGACTACTAGAGCAGGCGCTTTCGTGCCGCTGTAAATGCCTCGGTCAATCGGTGCTATGCAAATTCCAAACGCTACCTCATCGGCGATGAACTGTTGCCAGCCAGAGCATGACTCGGGGATTAAATTGTGTTGAGCCAAGCTTTCAAGGAGTATTTCGCGTCGTCCAGCACTCTCGGCGCATAGCAGCAGTGGGCCCTCGTGGTCATTGAGAAAAGACTGAAAGCGCTCCATTGCGGTACCGCCTCTTGCCGCCGTGGTCAGATCGGGAGCAGTTTCAAAGTCTGTTCGGGCGTGTACCGGTGCGTCTGAGGCCTCGCGCAGTTCGAGTACTGCGTACTGGCCAAGATCTCCGTAAAGTTCCTCCACGGGCACAAATCCAATAGAGGGCGGCAATAGCGGCCGGCGTGGATCGATACCATATTCTTCATGGCGTAGATTGATTTCTGACCAAAAGCGCTGGCAAGCGCCATAGTGATCGCCGATCGTAATGATTGCGCTATCAACGGGTAAATAATCGAACACTTTCCCGCATTGATCAAAAAACAACGGCAGATAATATTCCGCTCCGCCCGGCACTCGTCCGCTGCTGATCTCGTTGAAAGTAGGGCAGCTCGCGGCATCCACATCGAAACTGCGATACCAGTTCAATTGAAAGCGATGAATAGCGTCTTCGTGAAGAGGGAACTCTCGGGCGGGAAGGAGCCGAATTGAATCGACCTTCGCGATGGTTCGTTGGCTCTCGGGATCAAAGGTTCGCAGCGTCTCCACTTCGTTATCGAATAAGTCAATCCGATAGGGAAGAGGGCTCCCCATTGGAAAGATGTCGAGCAGCGAACCGCGAATGGCATATTCACCGTGCTCATAAACAGTATCCACGGAGCGGTATCCGTTCAAAACGAGGTTGCGGACAAATGTCTTGGTATCGAGGGATTCACCGCATGTAAGCACTAGGCTATTGCCTGCAATATAGTGCGTAGGCGCGGTACGGTGCATCAGAGTAGTGACCGGTACGATGAGCACTCCCGACGTCATGGATGGTAGCCGATGCAGAGCATTTAGGCGCTCAGAGACAATGTCTTGATGGGGGGAGAAATTATCGTAGGGAAGTGTCTCCCAGTCAGGAAGCGTCAATATTTCTAGGGGTTTTTTGAAAAAAAGCGGCAATTCACGTTCGAGTGTTAGAGCGGCCGCAGTGGTGGGAGTGACGACGACAAGCAGTCCCGTCTGAGAAGCTAATTCCGCGACGGCAAGCGCTGTGCTCGCTCCGGGACAGGGTCCGATAGCTGAGCGTGTGCCGACTTTATCGGGCCACGGCAGATTATTGATTAGCGACTGAAACATGGGCTACCCCAATTGGATGAGGCCGGTAGTTTACGGGGTACGGCTTTTGCTCTCCAGCGTTGTCCATAACTTGCCTTGGCCTATCACTAGACCTGATAATGCTCGCGCCCAAGAGGTTACTCATAGAACCAACTACAGCAACGGTCTAACAGGAGCACACTGTGACAGAGCAACGCAAACGAGAACGTCCCCAGGATTACTTCGCCGATTGGAAGGAGCGTGAAGCGCTCTCTGAGTCGATGATTCCACAGGTGGGCCAACTGGCTCGTGAGCGCAACGTGAAGTGCTACATTTATGGACGCTCACTGGTGAATAAGTCCGTGACCGATATAATGAAGATTCATCGCTATGTACGCCAGCTCGAAAACAATGAGGTGTCTGAATTTGAAACATCGCCCGTTCTCTCGGCGATTCGTGCACTGCCTCTGGGGCCCAGTCATATTGATATCGGTCGCTTAGCCGTAGAGTATTTCGATAAGCGCCTAGGGGAGGGGAAGTCCCTCGAGGATTATGTCAGTCAGCAGTTAGACTTCTTGATTAATTCAACACAGAAGCCGGTCGATAAGCCCGTAGACGTTGTGCTTTACGGCTTTGGCCGAATTGGTCGGCTTATGGCTCGTATTCTTATCGACAAAACCGACGGTGGTGCGAGCCTTCGTCTCCGCGCCATCGTTGTTCGAGAGGGTGGCGCGCCCAACGATTTAGTAAAGCGCGCGAGCTTACTGCGCCGAGACTCAGTTCATGGAGCCTTCCAAGGCACTATCCGAGTTGACGAAGAGCGCCAGTCATTCGTCGCCAACGGCAATGAAGTTAAGGTTATCTATGCGCGCTCCCCCGAGGAAGTCGACTACACGGCGCACGGCATAAACGATTGTATTGTTATCGATAATACGGGTGTATGGCGTGATCGTGAGGGTCTCTCGCGCCACCTGCAGGCCAAGGGCGCGAGCAAGGTGATTTTGACGGCACCCGGTAAGGGTGACCTCAAAAATGTGGTTGCAGGCATTAATAGTGACGTTATTACTGAGACGGACGATATTGTCTCTGCTGCATCGTGTACCACGAACGCTATCGTGCCGCCGTTAAAGGCGATGGATGACGAGTACGGCATTATTTCTGGGCATGTGGAGACGGTTCACGCCTTCACTAATGATCAAAACTTGATCGACAACTACCACAAGGCCGATCGACGCGGGCGTTCAGCGCCTCTAAACATGGTTTTGACCGAGACGGGGGCGGCTAAAGCGGTAGCGAAGGTACTGCCCCAGTTAGAGGGGAAGTTGACGGGTAATGCGATTCGAGTGCCTACCCCCAATGTTTCCATGGCTATTCTTAATCTCAATTTAAAGCGGGAGACGACAAAAGAAGAACTCAATGAGTTCATGCGAAATACAGCGCTGCACTCAAGCATGCGCAAGCAAATTGATTATTCAGCGTCGCCAGAGGTGGTTTCCAGTGACTTTGTCGGTGCACGCTCCGCCTGTGTGGTCGATGCCAATGCGACGATAGTCAATGGCAAACAGGCCGTGCTCTACCTTTGGTACGACAACGAGTACGGCTACAGTTGCCAGGTGTATAGGATTTTAGAGAAATTGGCTGGAATTAAGTACTTAAGATACCCTACAGATCACACGGGGCCGCTCTAAACGACTAGCAAGCGGCCTTCGGGTTCGCTACAATCCGCAAGTCCGGAAGAGGGGTGCGTAGACACCTCGGCGATCAGCCTCCGGTCCATATATCGTTGTCTCGTCATTTGAGGCAGTAGCAGTGAGACTTGGGGGGGTCGCACTGGCTACGAGTGAGCCACGAGCTCGAAAGTCCCCCAACATTAAAATGCCGAACTTAACCTCGTTATCGTTAATGGATTCGGCGACGTGGGCAACCTCAAAAGCGGAAGAACAAATGATCAAAATTCGTCGCGGTATGGATATCCCTATTGCGGGATCTCCCGAGCAGCAGATAGAAATCCTTGCTGCACCTCGTAATGTGGCGCTCTTAGGCCCTGATTACGTTGGCATGAAACCTACCATGGAGGTCGCTGAGGGCGACGTGGTGCGCAAAGGTCAGCGTGTCTTCACCGACAAAAAAACTGAGGGTGTGTGTTACACAGCACCCGCAAGCGGCAAGATTATCGCCATTAATCGAGGGGCTCGGCGGGTCTTTCAGTCAATTGTAATTGAGGTCGATGCAGATGCTGAGGCGATCAACTTCGGTGCGTTATCAGCAGCGGACGCTCGACAGTTAGATGGGCAAGCGATTCGCACGCGGCTGGTTGATAGCGGTCAGTGGACCGCGCTACGTACTCGCCCTTATAGCAAAGTACCATCGCCGACGACATCTCCGGCGGGACTTTTCATTACCGCTATGGATACCCATCCGCTAGCGCCAGAGCCCACTGCCATTATCTCCCAGCAGCAAGACGCCTTCGCGCTTGGGCAAGATTTACTGGCTGCCATGGTCGATTGCCCCGTTTACTTATGCTGTGCGCCCACTGCAGATATACCTAAAGGCGAGCACCCCCGGATCCGGCAAGAGGAATTCGCTGGACCTCATCCTGCTGGCCTCGCGGGCACACATATTCATTCTTTGATGGGCGCATCGCTTTCCAACGTCGGTTGGTATATCGGTTACCAGGACGTAATTGCTATAGGCCGACTATTTCTCGATGGTCAACTTTACACCGATCGAGTCATCGCGCTTGCTGGCCCCCAGGTAGAGCGACCTCGCTTAATCAAGACCCAGCTAGGTGCGGATTTACAAGCACTCACGGCGGGTGAGCTAAAGGCGGGTGATAACAGAGTCTTGTCAGGTTCAGTACTTGGTGGTCGTGCAGTACAAAGCGATGTCGCATACCTGGGACGATTTCACAATCAGGTGACTGTACTTGCCGAGGGCCGTGAGCGTGACTTCATGGGCTGGTTATCGCCGGGAGCTAAGCGCCACTCTGTTATGGGTATTTATCTCTCTAGTTGGTTTGGCATGAAACCAGTCGATATGACAACGAACACCAATGGCTCTGAGCGCGCAATGGTGCCGGTAGGTAACTACGAACGCGTGATGCCACTCGACATATTGCCCACACAATTGCTGCGTTCACTGTTAGTCGGTGACACCGAGACGGCCCAAGCACTTGGCTGTTTGGAGCTCGATGAGGAGGATTTGGCATTGTGTACTTACGTATGCCCAGGCAAATATGAATACGGGCCTGTCCTGCGTGAAAACCTCACGCGTATTGAGAAGGAGGGGTAAATCATGGGTCTCAGAAGTACTCTTGATAAGCTAGAACCCAATTTTAAGCCAGGGGGCAAGTATGAGAATTGGTATGCGCTTTACGAAGCGGTTGATACGATTTTCTATTCTCCTGGTTCGGTAACTCGCACGTCTGCACACGTGCGCGATGGGGTTGATTTAAAACGCATCATGATCACAGTGTGGTTCGCTACATTCCCCGCGATGTTTTACGGCATGTATAACCTGGGCTTCCAAGCCAACGAGGTCCTTGCTGTTACGGGTGGGGAATTGGGCGGTTGGCGCGGAGCTTTACTCGCAACTTTCGGGGGCAACGATGCAACCAGCGTGTGGGATTGCCTAATCTTTGGCGCGCTGCACTTTTTACCCCTGTATTTCGTCACGTTTATCGTTGGCGGTTTCTGGGAAGTACTTTTTGCCATGAAACGGGGCCATGAAGTCAATGAAGGCTTCTTTGTAACGTCCATTTTGTTTGCGCTGACACTACCGCCTGATTTGCCTTTATGGCAGGCAGCGATGGGTATTAGCTTCGGCGTGGTGATTGGCAAGGAAGTCTTTGGTGGAACCGGCAAAAACTTCCTGAACCCTGCATTGACCGGGCGAGCCTTCCTTTATTTTGCGTACCCCGCGCAATTGTCAGGCGACAGCGTATGGACTGCGGTAGATGGTTACAGTGGCGCAACACCACTGGGTATCGTCGCGGCAGACGGCATGTCAGGCTTAACCGCACAATTTGGTTGGATGGATGCTTTTATCGGCAGTATTCCGGGGTCAATTGGCGAGACGTCGACACTCATGGTTATGATTGGCGGCGCGGTCTTACTTCTGGCGCGCATTGCCTCATGGCGTGTCGTGGCAGGTTGTTTCGCAGGTATGGTGGCCTTTTCTACCTTATTGAACTGGATCGGTTCCGACTCAAATCCCGCTTTCGCTATGCCTTGGTACTGGCACATGGTGGTTGGCAGTTTTGCTTTCGGTGCTTTTTTCATGGCGACAGACCCTGTGTCGGCGGCAATGACCAACGGTGGACGCTGGGCTTATGGGATTTTGATTGGCGTTATGTGCGTGTTGATTCGTGTGGTCAACCCAGCGTTTCCTGAAGGCATGATGCTCGCCATCTTATTTGCGAATCTTTTTGCACCGCTGTTTGATCATTTTGTGGTGCAGGCCAATGTGAAGAGGAGACTTGCACGTGTCCAGTAATAACGAAGGCCTAGGCCGGGTATTAACGGTTGCACTGGCGCTCTGTATTGTTTGCTCTGTCGTTGTATCGACCGCGGCAGTTGTACTCAAGCCCCAGCAGCAAGCTAACAAAACTCGAGATTTAAAACGTAATATTTTGCTCGCAGCAGGCATTTATGACGCCGAACGCTCAATCGAGGAGCAGTTTGAGCGTGTCTCGACTCGCGTGATCGACGTCGAGACGGGCGCTTACGCCGAGGGTATCGATCCTATGAGCTTTGACCAGCGTGCTGCCGCTAAGGACCCTTCAAGATCTACGGCTCTTGAAGGTGAACGCGATAAAGCAAAGATTCAGCGCCGGAGTAATTTTGCGCTGGTTTATCTGGTTAACGACGACAGCGGTATGCTCGACAAAGTCATTTTGCCGATTCACGGCTATGGCCTTTGGTCGACTTTGTACGGTTTCGTAGCCCTTGATTCTGATGCAAACACGATCGCGGGCTTAGGATTCTATGAGCATGGCGAAACTCCTGGCTTAGGCGGTGAAGTTGACAACCCGCGCTGGAAAGCGGTGTGGGAAGGCAAGCATGCTTATCGCGATGGCGATGTCGCGATCTCAGTCATCAAAGGCACTGTTAACCCTGATTCCAGTAAAGCCCAGTGGCAGGTTGACGGGCTTTCGGGGGCAACGTTAACCAGCAAAGGTGTCAGTAATCTCGTGCAATTTTGGTTGGGCGAAGACGGCTTTGCCCCGTATCTCAATAACTTGCGCAACGGAGAGGCCTAATGGATATTAAAGACACGCTGTTAAGGCCAGTCTTCAAAAATAACCCTATTGCACTGCAAATTCTGGGTATTTGTTCTGCGCTGGCCGTTACATCTTCACTGAAAGTGACCTTGGTAATGTGTATCGCCCTGACGTTGGTGACGGCTTTTTCCAACTTGTTCATTTCCAGTATCCGCTCGTTTATACCGTCGAGTATTCGGATTATTGTTCAAATGACGATTATTGCGTCCCTGGTCATTGTGGTCGATCAGATTCTTAAAGCGGTTGCCTATGACATTTCCAAACAGTTGTCCGTTTTCGTGGGATTGATCATTACGAACTGCATCGTTATGGGTCGTGCAGAAGCCTATGCGATGAAGAACCCACCACTGCCCAGCTTCCTCGATGGTATCGGTAACGGTCTAGGATACTCATTTGTCCTAGTGACTATTGCTACGGTTCGAGAGCTGTTCGGGTCGGGCAAGCTTTTCGGAATTGAGGTTCTACCTTTGGTTACCGAAGGTGGCTGGTATATGCCCAACGGTTTGTTGCTCTTACCCCCTAGTGCCTTCTTCCTGATAGGCCTGTTGATATGGGCGATGCGCAGTGTGCAGAAAGATCAAGTAGAGGCATCCGAATTCGTCATCGCTAAACACACGCCTGTGGAGGAGAGTGCCTGATGGAACATTATCTCAGTCTTTTTGTCCGCGCTGTGTTCATCGAGAACATGGCCCTCTCATTCTTCCTAGGTATGTGCACCTTCTTGGCAGTTTCTAAGAAGATCCAAGCAGCATTGGGTTTGGGTATTGCGGTTGTCGTGGTGCTGACAATTACGGTTCCCGTCAACAACTTGATTTATCAGTATTTGCTTGCCGATGGCGCTTTGGCATGGGCGGGCTTGCCTGATGTAGACCTCAGTTTTCTGGGTCTATTGAGCTATATCGGCGTTATCGCCGCGCTGGTACAGATTTTGGAGATGTTCCTTGATCGGTATGTGCCGGCACTTTATGCCGCATTGGGCGTATTTCTACCGTTGATCACCGTGAATTGCGCCATCTTGGGTGCGTCACTGTTCATGGTGGAGCGTAGTTACAATTTTGGCGAGAGTGTGGTCTTTGGTGCTGGCGCTGGTGTCGGCTGGGCGCTTGCGATTGTCGCGCTGGCCGGTATTCGGGAAAAGCTGAAATACAGCGACGTGCCCGAAGGACTGCAAGGTTTAGGTATAACGTTTATCACTGTGGGATTAATGTCGCTTGGCTTCATGTCCTTCGGTGGTATCGACATTTGATTCACAGACTCTAGCGCAAAGAGGTGTAGGTAAGTCATGGATATGACAATAGTTTACGGCGTCAGCATGTTCACTGTGATTGTGGTGGCTTTGGTCATGGTGATTTTATTCGCTCGGTCACGCTTAGTGAGCAGCGGTAATATCAGCATTGAAATCAACGGAGAGCGCACCATTGAAGTACCCGCCGGCGGCAAGTTGCTACAAACACTCGCTGATGCCAATTTGTTTCTAGCCAGTGCGTGTGGCGGTGGCGGTACCTGTGCGCAGTGCAAGTGTGTCGTGCGCGACGGCGGTGGAGCCATGTTACCTACCGAGGAGTCGCACTTCACCCGGCGGGAGGCTAACGACGGTTGGCGCTTGTCTTGCCAGACGCCTGTTAAGCAAGACATGAAAATCCAGATTCCTGAGGAAGTCTTCGGCGTTAAGCAGTGGGAGTGCACCGTAGAGTCAAATGACAACGTAGCCACGTTCATTAAAGAGCTTGTTTTGCGCTTACCTGAAGGCGAAAACGTAGACTTTCGCGCAGGTGGTTATGTGCAGCTCGAGTGCCCACCGCACACCATTAAGTACAAAGACTTCGAGATTGGTGAAGAGTATCGGGGTGACTGGGAGCGCTTTGGCTTCTTCAATATAGAATCACAGTCTAAAGATACGACGATTCGCGCCTACTCCATGGCCAATTACCCTGAAGAGAAAGGGGTCGTTAAGTTTAATATTCGTATTGCATCACCGCCTCCTGGTAGCGAAGGCATCCCAGCGGGGATTATGTCGAGCTGGGTATTCGGTTTAAAACCGGGCGACAAGGTAACTGTCTATGGGCCCTTCGGTGAGTTCTTTGCAAAGGATACCCAAGCCGAGATGGTATTCATTGGTGGCGGGGCAGGTATGGCGCCCATGAGATCGCACCTTTTTGATCAGTTAAAGCGACTCGACAGCAACCGAAAGATCAGCTTTTGGTATGGCGCTCGCTCGCTCCGTGAAATGTTTTATGTCGAGGACTACGACGGTCTTGCTGCAGAGAAAGACAACTTTGACTGGCATGTTGCTCTATCGGATCCGCAGCCCGAGGATAACTGGGACGGGCTGACCGGCTTTATCCATAACGTCCTCTATGAGCAATATCTCAAAGACCATCCTGCGCCAGAAGACTGTGAATACTATATGTGCGGCCCACCCATGATGAATGCCGCCGTCATTAAAATGCTGGTGGATTTGGGTGTTGAGCGTGACAATATTTTGCTCGATGACTTCGGTGGATAACCACTTACGGCCAGCCAAAGTGCTGGCCTTTTTGTTTGTCGGTTTGCTCTGTCTTACAGGCTGCGCTGAAAAAGGGCCTGAGGTCGTACGCCTGCAGGGGTCGATCTATGGCACCGGGTGGAGTGTTACGTACCTCCACGATGAGCAAACGCCCCCGGAAGCCGACATTAAGGCCGCGCTGTTAGATGCTTTCGACGTGGTTAATCGAAGTATGAACACTTATGACCCGAGTTCGAGTATCAGTCGGTTCAATGCTTCACCTGTGGGTGAGCCCTTTGAACTCGACTGGGATTTTGCCTATGTTTTTAACGAGGCTAAAAAAATCAACGCTCTCAGCGGCGGCGCTTACGATGTGACCTTGTCACCCTTGCTCGACTTGTGGGGGTTTGGTCCAAACGGACCCAGACTATTCCCTACTGAAGACGCTATTTTAGCGGCGAAAGACAACGTGGGTTTTGAGCATTTTAGCTGGACACCAGAAACCCGTACTCTCTCGAAACACAGGGAAGGGGTGTCTTTAGAGCTGTCGTCAATCGCTAAAGGGTATGGCGTTGACTTGGGTGCTGATGCCCTTGACGAGCTGGGCGTGCGTAATTTTATGTTAGACATTGGTGGGGAAATTCAGCTACGAGGTCATAGCCCTCGAATGACACTATGGCGCATAGCCGTCGAGCGACCCGATAAGGGTGGCTTCGGTGTCCAAGCGGCCATTGAAGCAACCGATGTTGGTATAGCAACTTCAGGGGATTATCGAAATTATTTTGAACACGAAGGGCAGCTTTATTCACACGTCATTGACCCTCGCACTGGTAATCCTATTCGGCATGACTTGGTCTCGGTAACGGTTGTCCACCCCTCTACTACGCTAGCAGATGCCTGGGCAACGGCACTGTTAGTTGTAGGCGCAGAGCAGGCAATGGATATCGCCGAGAAACAACGATTAGCGGTTTATTTAGTCAGTCGACGGCAAGGTGAGTTCGTTGTGTTCTCTACATCGGCCTTCGAACCCTATCTGGCAACAAACGTCGGCGATGTGTAGGCTGTCGTCTCAAGTAGGAGTAGCCCTGTGATTTTTATTGTAACGTTCTTGGTGTTTGCTGTGATTATTGCTGGAATGTCGATCGGCGTTATTGCCGGGCGCGCACCCATTAGTGGGTCATGTGGCGGCGTTGGCAAGATTCTTGGGACGCCACAGAAATGCGAAATTTGTGGTGACGACCCAACGTTGTGCGAGGTCGAGCAAAAGTCAGTATCTACTGTCGCAGTCCCCATTGATCAAGCGGTGAAGCGCTTCGATCCACGCTCCTAGCACCCCCCATTACCTCGTCATGCGACTACTTCCTGAGTTAATTCTGCGCTACAGCTTGCGCGGTCGACGAAAAGGCTTTGCGCGGGTGGTCGCTTGGATATCGATGTTGGGCATGGTGTTGGGAGTCACAAGCCTCATTACAGTTATGTCCGTTATGAATGGTTTCGCTCAAGAGCTGGAATCACGAATTCTTGCATTGGTAGCTCATACCCAGGTAACCGCAACACAGGGCCAAGTGGCTGACTGGTCGGTGCTTGCGGGCGACATAGAGCGAGTGCTTGCGGTAGACGGTATCGCGCCTTTTATATCAGATCAGGTGTTACTCGAGGGTTGGGGTCGACAGCGAGGCGTCTCGATGACCGGCATCGATTTGCGAGCCCAGCAGCGGGTGAGTGGTCTACACGACCATATGGTGGCCGGCGAGCTCTCTGTACTCGAGACGGAACGTTTTTCCGTTGTATTGGGTGCCACCCTTGGAAGACTGCTGGGGGTGAACGTGGGTGACACGGTTTCCGTAACGCTGCCCACTTT
>CAJQLP010000133.1 GCA_905479205.1 uncultured Luminiphilus sp. | reverse complement strand
CGAACCTCTAACCCACGGGGGAAGTCGCTTTCATGCATGGTGTCTCTGAAGAAGTCCGCGCCAATACAGCCCTCTCTTGCACCTGTAAGACCCAGCGTCGGCACGGAGATTACGTAGCGGTTAGCGGCTCGACGGGAGCGTGTCAGCGGTGCGGCGCTTGGGCCAAGTGCGGCGCGATAGTAACCAAGTGCCGCTGACAAAACGCCGGGGCGACTAAGTGCAGAGGACACGTGTTTGAACTCGCTGTCGGAGAAATCCCAGCCCGGGCTCCATACCTGCCAAAGTCGGCGAAGGAATTGGAAGTTCTTGCGAGCTACCCACCAATCGGATAAACCGCGTAATTGAAAAAACAACATGTACCACGACATCATCGCCTGCTTTGGGGTGAAAAACGCCGTGTTAGCAAAGCGTCCCGCATGCGGGACTGCCATGGTTGTTAGGCTACTAAAGCGGTCGGGGAACAGGTTCGCGGCGCGATAAGCAATCGCCGCGCCCCAGTCGTGTCCTACCAAATGACACGTCGTCTCACCCAAGGCATCCATAATATTGATGACGTCGCGTGCTAACGCGACGTCCGTGAAATCGGAGTCTATGGGTATTGTCTTTGGTTCATAGCCCCGAAGACTTACTGCAACGGCTCGAAAGCCTTTGGCGGCTAAGAACTCGATCTGTGAAATCCAGGTTTCTTTCGTGTCTGGGAACCCGTGGAGGAGCAAAACTAATGCACCTTTGCCCGCAGATAGCGCTGAAATCTCGCCCAGTTCGGTGGTAATTTCGAGTGATTCCATAATCTGGCAGATCCTTACGGGTGATTGCCTGGCACTGTCGTCTCAAAAAGGCGGCGAACTTTTTGATGAGGCAGGCTTTGCACTCGGAAGCCGTCGATACCGATCATGGTAGGTGCGGCCGTCATCGCATTGATAATGGCTTCTTCTGTGGCTTGTATGGCTGCTCTAAAAGCATGGGTGAGCTCGTTGTTGGGGTATGACTCGGCGGCAGTGAACTCGAACTCGTCTGTCGCGCTCGAATTTGCTGTTGAGAACGCAACGAAAATATCCCCTGAACCATCACTGCTGACGGCGCCTAATCGTCCAAGCGCAAGCGATGGTCGCTTTGCCAAGCGCGTTAGTTGGTGGGGTAGTAGTGGTGCGTCGGTTGCGAGTACTACAATGATAGAGCCATCACGCGTGCGTTCCTCACGATCGGTATCTTCGCTGCAGTAGGGGTACCACGCTTTGCTGCGGGGCAACGTTTTATCAACGTGACAATGTTGGCCAACGGGCAGTTGATCCGCGACCGCACGCCCTCCAAAGCGAAGAGCATCCCCGTCCCAGTTATAGTTGCACTGTACGAGTGCACCCAGGGTGTAACTTCGATCCTTCACCTGAAAAACTCGGGACGCTGTACCAATACCGCCTTTGAATCCGTTGCAGATCATGCCTGTTCCACCACCGACAGCGCCCTCAGTCACGATGCCCGATGACGCTTGCGTTAATGCGGCATAAACATGTTCGGACGCTACGTGCTGACCATCGATATCATTAAGCGCGCCGTCATAGGTCTCCGCAACCACGGGTGCATGCCAGTCCGCACGCCAGCCCTGATCCACCATCCAGCTTACTAAGCTATCTCGAACAATGCCGACACTGTGTGTATTGGTAATGGCAATGGGACCGTCGATGAGACCTCTTTCAGCGAGCCACGTGGTTCCCGTCATTTCACCTGAAGCGTTAAGCGTAAACCACCCCGAGTAAACACCTTGAAGGCTCTCTTTGCCTCGTGGGTGAATAACAGTAACCCCTGTTCTGATGGGTCCCTTGCCACGGGTCACCGCGCCATCTCCACTAATAAGTGTTGTGTGACCGACCTCTACATGCGCGACATCGGTAATGGCATTAAGAGGGCCGGGCGAGCCTCGAAAGGGAATGCCGAGATCGCGCGCGCGTGTTGTGCTATCGGCAGATGCAATAGACGCACACAGGATAAATGCAAGCACGACTAAAAAGCGTCGCGCTTTAAGCTCTGTTAAAACGTTGTTGGATAGCATCATGGGTTGCCTTCGTCTCTCTGATTGCGTGATTGATCTCGCACGCTTTTAAATTCTGATCCCGCTTTCCAGCTAGGCCAGCGAGAAGAGTTCGCAAGCTCAGCGATGAGACGCTGGAAGAGTTCAATATCTTGAATGGCGCCCGTGAGATCCCAGCCATCGGACCAGGCGTCGCAGGGTTTGTGGTAGCAGTTACCGACGTAATCAGCGATCCACCGGTCGCCCGCCTCACGCCCACCGTCAACGAGGTCGGCGCCACCGGCTATGCCCATAATTAACAGAACGGGTACGCCAACACGCGCCATAGAAAAGTGGTCTGCGCGGTAAAAAAGTCCGTTTTCGGGCAGGTTTTCTTGAGTGACGTAACGCCCTTGAGCTTGTGCTGCTCTTGCAAGGTCATCTTCGAGATCACTTTGGCCTTTGCCGACAAGAATGACATCGTGTGATGCACCTGCAGTTTGCAGAATATCGAGCGTGAAGTTAGCGACAGTAGTCTCAATCGGAAAGATGGGATCCGCCGCATAGGCTTTAGAGCCCACTAATCCCGCTTCCTCGGCAGTCCAAAAGGCAAAAACTATGCTGCGCTCTAGAGCGGGTCCTGCTTTGAGCACACGTGCTAGCTCTAGAATGCCCGCGCTGCCCAATGCATCATCATTGGCGCCGGCACGCACTGTCCGACCTTGCTCGTCGGGTGCACCAATGCCGTAGGCATCCCAATGGGCAGAGGCCATAATTATTTCGTCTGCGCGTGCGCCCCCAGGAAGAACTCCTAAGACATTTCTGCTGTCGAAGCGCGTAATGTCTACGTCAAATTGAGTCGCGAATTTAACGCCGTCTAATTCAAAGGCTTTAAAATTTGGGTTGCGTGCGGCTATGCGCAAATCATTGAGATTAAGGCCGGCTCCCGCCAGTAATTGGGTTGCTGCGTCATTGTGTAGCCAGCCTTGCAACGTTACTGGCAGCGATTGTGGGTCTTTGTTCGCGAGAGAAACATTCTCTCCTGCACCCGCCGCCGCAACGGTCCAGTCATAGCCTGCGGCCTCTGTTTCGTGAATAACCAGAGCGCCTAATGCTCCGCGGCGAGCGGCTTCCTCAAACTTGTAGGCCCACCGCCCGTAATAGGTCATGCGACGATTGCCAAATCGTCCCGCTGCGGGTTCATCAGCGGTCGCGGCGAAGTCAGGGTCATTAACGAGAAACACTGCGAGCTTGCCAGTGAGATCAATGTCACCGTAATCATCCCAGTTTTGCTCGGGCGCATGGGTGCCAAAACCCACAAACACGACGGGAACGTCCTCTGCGACTATTGTTTGAAGGTCTCGAGCTGTATCGATTGACACAGATGAGCCTTGTTCTAGCGAGAGAGTGAAGTCCGTACCGGTAAATGTCATTGCGAGGGGCGATTTAACAACGGTGCGCATCATGGGCACGTCTTGCGTCCAATTTCCGTCAACGCCGCCTGGCTTAAGGCCTATGCCCTGCATTTGCTCGATGAGATAAGCGATCGTTTTATCTTCTCCGGGTGTTCCCGGCGCTCGGCCCTCGAATGTGTCTGAGGCCAATACTTTTACAATGTTCGTAAGCCGTTGAGCACTGATCTCTGTTGCTTGTTCGGCGTGGGCTACCAGTGAACTCAGCGAACAAAGCACTGATAGTGTGAGAGTGAAAAATCGTAGCATGGTGTTCTCCGCTTATCTGATTCGCCTAGAGTAACCAATAGTGAGGCGCTAATCTTTTATTCCCCATCGCTCATTGGGAGTTCTCGGTGCAAGTTCTGATGGAAGGTAACAATGGCTTTCTCAAAATAGCCAAAGGTTAGATGCGAGTTGGCTTGAGTTGTC
>CAJQLP010000132.1 GCA_905479205.1 uncultured Luminiphilus sp. | reverse complement strand
GCTCTCAAGATGAGCCAGGATCCGGTCGATGGCGTCCTGCTCCTCGATGCAAGCGATGACTTTGACAGACCCACCGCAGCGACTGCAAACCTCAATGTCGATATTGAACACGCGCTTGAGTCGCTGGGCCCAGGACATCGCGACGTGCCGTTCAGCGGGTGAGCGAACTTCAGTATTGGCGATTCGTTTCACTCCTTTGCCGCGTTTGGCTGGCGTGACCATCCCTCGCCAGCGGTGATTCGGAGCCAGGACACCGTGGAATCGCGTGAGATTGACGCGGGGCTTAGGTACCAGGGCAGCCAAACGTGCAATGAAATCCACCGGATCGAAGGCCACCTGGGTTGTCCCATCCCGGTAGGGCGTCTTGCAAGTGTTTATTCTCAGATGCGTGAAAACATGCTAACGATGCTCTGTCGCATTCTGTCAATCAATTGGACATCCACCCTAACGAACTGCAAGCTATGAGTGCGGCGAATGGAGCGAAACAGCTTCGGCGGCTTTTGTGTCCGTTGATCAGTTGATTTGCGCCATCGATTAATTTTTTTCCCTCGGTTAATCATAAAAACAACGAGGTATCACGTTGAATCCTTTGACACAAAGTGAGCAGGCCTACCCCAGTCCATGGCGCGCATGGCGCGTTACCGGCCTGCTAACAGTTATTTACGTATTTTCGTTCGTTGATCGTCAGGTTCTTAATTTATTAGTAGGACCTATACAAAGTGATCTCGGTTTATCAGATACAGAAGTTAGTCTACTGCAGGGTTTTGGCTTCGTGGCGACCTATGTCCTGTTGTCTATTCCTATCGGGCGACTCGTCGATACTCGTAATCGGGTGACCATCATTGCGTTGGGTGTGGCTTTTTGGAGCGTTGCTACGGCGGCCTGTGGTTTGGTCAAGAGCTTCATGGGTCTGCTAATGGCCAGAGCTGGCGTGGGTGTGGGTGAGGCGTCGTTGACACCTGCAGCGTGGTCGTTGTTGGCTGACTACTTTCCCCCTGCGCGACGGAGCTTCCCCCTGAGTATTTTCCTCATGGGGCCGTATCTTGGTGTGGGGGTCGCTATGATTTCTGGCGGTCTGTTGATGGACGATTTATTGGCCCGCGGACCTATAGCCGTACCGTTGCTGGGTACGCTGGCACCCTGGCAACTAACGTTTCTGGTTGTGGCGGCGCCTGGAATATTGCTGACGGGCTTAATGCTATTAGTGAGGGAGCCGAGTAGGCGGGACATAGCACCTTCGGTGGGGGTGGCGTCGTCCCATGACATTGCTCATTGGGTAAAGGCCAACGGCCGTGTCTACACTGCTCTTCTAGCGGGTGTTCCCTGCATCATTGTTGTCTTGTATGGCCTGCAGGCATGGGCGCCAACCTATCTCGTTCGTGTTCATGGGCTTTCCTTGGGCGAAGCTGGAACCCGTTATGGCGCTATCGCTTTGCTCTGCGGCTCGCTGGGCGTTCTCTCGGGGCCTGGACTAGGGCGGCTCCTGCAGCGCGTGGGTTATACCGACTACCCTTTACGAATCGCGACGTGGTCGCTTGCACTCACAGCTCCTGCACTTCTCTTGCTCGCTGTAGCGCCCAATACATGGGTCGCCCTCGGCAGTATTGGCATGGTGAGTTTTTTGGTAACCGTGCCGCTGGCTCTGGTCGCGTCCGCGCTGCAATTAGTCACACCAAACCGCATGCGTGGGGTACTTTCCGGCGCTTATGTGGTGTCGACAAGTGTTGTGGGTATGGCCATGGGACCTAGTTTAATTGCGTTGGCCACGGACTATTGGTTTCAGGATCCCGCTGCTATCGGTCTCTCGATGGCTCTGGTCGGAGTCATTGTCGCCATCGCGGGAGTCACGCTAATTGCGCGGGGGCAAACCCGTTATCGCCACTTAATTGCAACTCTTGGTGACAATTCCAGGGCAGAGGGATGATGAGCCGATAATAAATAGCGCAAAAAGGAGAAGCACTATGGAGCGCAAATTTTCATTCGAGCAGCGGTTACAGCAGCTGGAAGATCGAGAAGCGATTAAAGCGTTAATTGCACGCTATGGTCTTGTTATGGACGATCGCGATCTGACGCTACTGCCAAACTTGTTTACCGAAGATGTGCGCATTTTTTCCCGGGATGGCGTAATGGATGTTCATGGCCGGGACGCCGCCGTGTCGCTTTTTTTGGGGCGATTTGAAGTGCTCGGTCCGAGTAACCATTTCACGCACGACAAGATTATTCACTTCGACAGTGATCCCGATCGAGCATCGGGCATCGTGCTTTCCCACGCAGAAATGCAGAGAAAGGGCCAGCCGATGCTGGCCGCTATCCGTTACGAGGATCAGTATCGGCGAGAGGACGGCGAGTGGCGCTTTGCTGAGCGCATTTTCAACTTCTTTTACTATGTGCCCACTGTCGAATATTTAGATGCGCTGGGGCCCGGGCTGGCAACGCGAATGCGGGCCTATGACTCGGCCGTGCCCGCCGATATCCCAGAGAAACTGTCTACCTGGCAGTCATTTTACGGTGGTGCCAGCTAAGGGAACGCGCCGGGCATACCAGATCTATTTCGTTGCTAATGCCAGACGAGGTTCATTGGGGGAGGTCCAGTCCTCGCCTATCACAGGGGGCACTTGCAGCGACGTTGGGATGCGCTCTCTGCCTATTACTTCATCCATGTGTTGATGCAAAAAATAAATGCGCGCCTCTTGGTAGCTGAGCGGGATGCCTCTGTCGTCGGCTTCACTCATAGCCAGCTGGATGGCCTCTGACATCTCGATATCTTCACGCAAGATTTGGTTGGGCCTTGCGCCGTTTTCCTCGGTCCACATGTCCGGGCCCACCTGTGCCCCATCGGATGTCCAGTCAGGTGCCATGGTCCATGTTTCTACAATGCACTGATCGGGGGTTAGCGGCCAAAATTGTATGGGTGGAATCACGTATTGATTAAGCGGCATCACCAAATTCGGAAACACGTTGTAGGAGAGCGTACATGTTCGGCCTATTTCACCCACTGACGCGATCTCTCTGCGTGAGGATTGCCAGGTCGAGGGGGAAGGCATGGGCGCAACCATCCGGCCATGTCCACCCGAATATAAGGTGTTCACGTTACGCCGCGAATCAATCACCGAGGCTACCGTTTTGCTATGAATTGTGGGCACATGGTAGACCTCCATGTTCGCTTCCAAAGCTATCTTCCAATTAGCCTTTACAAGGAATCGATCCCGTCGCGATAGGCGACAATTGCCCAGCTCGAATTCGGCCCATTGTTCCGATAATGCTCCCAAGCTCGCGTTTAGGGGCGGCGCTTCCGAATCAAAATTCACGAAGATCAGGTTGCCCAGGCGCTCGCATTTGAACGACTTAAGCCCCAAGCACGCTTTATCGAGCTGCCGGAAATCACGTTCGCTGGACACTGCAATGAGGTCGCCGTTCGCGCTGTAGCTCCAGCCATGGTAGCTACAGGTTAGGAGTCTACGTCGGCCACTTTGTGCCTGTACGACCGGGGCTCCGCGATGACTGCAGCGATTCAACAGGGCGCTAATCTGGCCATCCTCGGTGTGGATTAAAAGCACCGGCTTGCCCGCGTGGTCCCAGCGCTGAAAGCAGCCGGGCTCAGGTATTTCATCCATATGGCCCGCAAGCAACCAAGATTTTCCGAAGATGTGCTCTCGCTCAAGCAGTGCGAAAGCATCGTCGATATAGCGCTGGGAGTTGATGGGCGGCAGCTCGGGAAAACCATCCGGTACGGCAGTCCTTGACGCCTCGAAGGACATCAGAAGGTGCAGTTCATCGGCGTCAATGTTGGCCATAACAGGTTACCCATACTTGTAAGCGATCACGGTACAAATCTGAACAGCGTCTGGAGCCCAAGTATAGGAAGAATAAACGACCTGTCGAGAGTAGATCTACTCGCTGATACAGCCGACTGAACTGGAGAAATCCGCGAAATACCCGCCTGCAGGCCTGAAAAATTACCCGCTGAGGTGA
>CAJQLP010000131.1 GCA_905479205.1 uncultured Luminiphilus sp. | reverse complement strand
CTCAAGTACAATCAGGAGATAACTTATGAGCGTTAAAAGAACTCTTTTTACCGGTGTTCTCTGGGTATCTATAGCGGCTGCTGCAGAGACTGCCGAAGAGGCTACTGGACCCCTTGAACATGTTTTAGTCACTATTCCACTGCACAAATCGACTATGGAAACTGCATTCCCTGTTGACACGTTGACGGGCGCAGGATTGGCTAGAGAGACGTCGGCGACGCTGGGCGAGACTATTGCCAGTCTGCCGGGTGTTCACAATGCCAGTTTTGGCCCAGGCGTTGGTCAGCCAGTCATTAGAGGGCTCAGTGGGCCGCGTGTAACGTCGCTTCAAAATGGGATGCGCAGCGCTGATGCTTCAGCGATCAGTGCGGACCACTCTGTGGCCGTTGAGCCCATGCTCGCAGATTCTATTGAGGTTCTTAGAGGCCCAGCTACGCTGCTTTATGGAGGAGGCGCTATTGGCGGTGTCGTCAACGTGGTTGATGGGAGGATTCCGACCGCATTGCCTGCTGAGGCGACCGTCGATCTGGGATGGCGCTATACCGGTGCGAGTCATGGCCAAACCGGCGTTATTCGAGCTGAAGGCGAGATCGATAATGTAGCGATCCATTTCGACGCGATTAATCGTGACACTGACGATGTTGATGTAGCTGATGGCGCGGGTACTGATGGGACGAATTACTTAGGTAATACATCGACTCGAACTCAAAGCGGCTCACTGGGCGGAAGCTATCACTTTACCAACGGATTTATTGGTGCAGCTGTCAGTTGGCTGGACAGTAACTATGGCCTTCCCGAGGGTAGCCATGGCGGTGAGCACGGCGAGTCTCACAAAGAAGAAGGTCACAAAGAAGAAGGTCACGAAGAAGAGGGTCACGAAGAGGCTGGCCATGAAGAAGAGCACGGCGACGTTCGTTTGGCTGTTGATCAATTGCGATATGACGTGGTCATGCATTTACACCAGCCGATGAACGGCATCGAACTATTTCGTGGCTTTGTTAGCCTCACTGACTATGAACACACGGAGCTTGAGGGCGACGAAATAGGCACGGTATATAGCAGTGATTCACTGGAGGGCCGCTTCGAATTATTGCACGCGCCTATCGGAGATATTCATGGCGTCATGGGAGTACAGGTTAGTGACACCAATTTCAGTGCGCTTGGCGATGAAGCCTTCATTCCGGAAACGGATACTCGCCGCCTAGGTCTTTTTGTTCTTGAGGATTGGCACGCTGGAGATTGGCAGTGGGAAGCCGGATTGCGTTGGGATCAGGATCACATTGACCCTGTGGGCGGCGTCGCCCCAAGTCGGCGCTTTAATGCGCTTTCCGCGTCAATGGGAGCGATTTATGAAATTAGCGCCGATTGGCATGTGTCTGCCTCTGTCAGCCGCTCGGAGCGCGCGCCCAGTACTGAGGAATTATATTCCAATGTCGGCAATTTGACCCCAGAAAGCTGGATTGTGCATGCCGCTACTGCTGCCATAGAGCTGGGGAATAGTGGCTTAGACACTGAGCGAGGTATCAATGCCGACCTTGGTCTCAGATGGCATAGTGACAATGCCGAGGCGTCGGTCGCGGTGTACAGCAATGATTTTAGTAATTACATCAATCTGGCAAATACGGGACTCATCATTGATGACGCGCCTGTGCGTCGTTATACCCAGGACGGAGCTAAGTTCGTGGGGGCGGAGTTTGATGCGAAGGTGACGCTCGGCGCCCTCAACAGTCGTGATATTGGGCTCGACCTGGGCGCGGATGTGGTTCGTGGTGAGCTCGATAGCGGGGATGATATCCCGCGCCTACCGCCGCTATCTGGATCAATAGCGCTGACCTTTGGTGGTGAGATGGATTATTATTTTACTCGAGTGACCGCGGGCAGTAAGCAGGATCGTCCCGGAGCTAATGAAGAGCCCACAAACAGTTGGTGGCGTCTCGATATTGGTGGCGAGTGGCGCGTGATGATGGGAGCTAATGCAGTGGATTTGGCGCTCAGTTTGCGCAATGCGACTAATGAAGAAATTCGTCTAAGCACATCATGGCTTCGAGAGTACGCTCCTGAACCTGGGCGCTCACTGAATCTAAGTTTTAGTCTGAGCTTGTAATCTTAATGTCGCCCTCCCGTGCGGTGCATGAGGGCGCTCATTATTGAACGCATTCTGAAGCGGCGCGATACTGGCAGGCCTGTTACTCTTAGACGCTTCTCTAAAGAAAATGTTAGCAAGGGTCTCTATGCAACGCTTGATAATCGGTATTAGTGGCGCCTCGGGTGTTATTTATGGAGTGCGTGCCCTTGAGCTGCTGGCAGATATGCCGGTTGAAACGCACTTGGTTATGTCTAAGTCGGCAGAGTTAACCGTTCACTATGAGCTCGACCGCTCGGTACAGGATATTCGCGCGCTTGCAGATGAAAGCCACTCGGTTCGCAATGTGGGCGCTTCAATTGCCAGCGGTTCTTTCGGTGGTTTAGGCATGCTGATTGCGCCTTGTTCGATTCGAACCCTTGGGGAAATTGTTTCAGGTGTGACGTCAAGCCTACTGACTCGATCTGCAGATGTTGCTCTCAAGGAACGACGGCGTTTGGTTTTGATGGTGCGAGAGACGCCTCTGCATCTAGGTCATTTACGTAACATGGTTGCTGCCACCGAAATGGGCGCCGTTATTGCACCGCCCGTTCCTGCTTTTTATACGGGCCCAGACAGTGTTGATCAAATGGTGACTCAAAGTATTGCAAGGTCATTAGATTTATTTGGTATCAACATACCCGAAACGCAGCGCTGGACCGAAACATGACATCTCGCTGGAGGGGCTTGCCTCGAGAATGGCTAGTGTTTTCTGTGATTGTGGTTGACCTGATTGGCTTCGGTATTGTTATTCCTATTCTGCCATTTATTTCTCCTGCTCTCGGTGGCGACGAGTTTGATGTCGCCTTAGTCATCGCGCTTTATAGTTTATGTGCAGGTCTTGCTGGGCCCTATTGGGGGGCTTTGTCAGACCGCATTGGTCGGAAAAAAGTACTCATCATTTGCCTAACCGGCGGTGCGGTGTCTTACGTCCTGCTGGGATTTGCTAATCAGCTTTGGCTGGTTTACGTGGCGCGCGCACTAGCGGGGGTGATGGCGGGTAACTTGCCCGTTGCATCGGCATTAATGGCAGATCTAAGCCGACCAGAGCGACGAGCAAAGGCCATGGGTTTGGTGGGTACGGCGTTTGGTTTGGGTTTGATTCTAGGACCCCTCTTAGGCGGTTTACTGGCGGGTGATGGAGAATCCTTTGCTGCCGCAGGTTTCTTTGCCGCGGGTATGTCATTGTTGTCAGTAGTCTTGGCGATATTCTTATTGCCTAGTGATCAACCGTCGCGAGCGGATGCGCGATCGGTCAAAGCAAAGTCATCCCCCGTTGAATTTGCGCGCGCGACGCGATCTGAGCTGCTTCTCATTCAGTACGTATTGCATACCTTTGCGGTCAGTGCTGCCATTTACCTCAGCCCGCTATGGCTTGCCACACTGTTAGGTTGGGGGCCGCGTGAGATTGGTATTCTCTTTGGTATCGTTGGCGTGGGCATGATAACTATTCAGGGAGTGTTATTAAATTGGCTGACGAACCGATTTGGTTTGATTAACGTCCTAAGTGCCGGTGCCGTCATTTTTGCCGGCAGTTTGATTGCAGCGCCATGGATGACAGGGGAGTATCCGCGCGCATTTGCAGTATTTGCCGCCTTCACTGGTGCTACTTGCATACTCCCCGTTTTAAATACCGTTGCCAGTATCATTGTGCCCGATGGTGAGCGCGGCAGAATGATGGGGCTCACTGCGTTAGCGGCATCCGTCGGCCGTGTTATGGGCCCCTTGATTGTCGGGTTTGTTCTCGCCATTGGCGGCTATACTTTTGCATGGCTTATGTTAGCCTTGCCCGTCATCTTCGTACTGTTTTGGTCGCTGACGAAGGCAAGGCGTTACCAATAAAGCCATAGGAAACATTGGCCGAAGTTGGGCGCTTAGAACTTGGGCATTTAGAACTTGGGCATTTAGTTGATGGCCTAGCGTATGCGCTTTCGTCGCCGTGTACCGCCGCTGGAAATAAGTGTGAGACTATGAACAGAGCGGGCGATCGATAGCTTATTTTCTGAACAACTGTGGATAGAAAAGAGGTGTTCCTCACGTGGTCGATAAACTTGTTGTTACTCTCCCGCTGCCTGATGCAGTAATGGTGATGCTTCGAGAGCGCTTCGACGTCTCTGCATGGAACGAAGCGGAGGCCATTCCAGAGACAACGCTGCAAGATTGGGTGCAGGTTTCAGATGCAATTTTGTGCTCAGTAGGTAATCCAATTTCTGCCGCAACCATTGCGCGCGCTGCAGGTCGACTTAAAGTTATCTCGACTATTTCGGTTGGTGTTGACCATATTGATACAGATGCGGCAACCGCTGCCGGCATACCCGTGGGTCATACTCCCGGCGTGCTCACTGATAGCACCGCTGATATGGCATTGGCGTTAATGCTTGCCTGCACAAGGAGGATTGCCGAGGCTGATCGGTTTGTCCGTGCTGGAGCCTGGTCGGAATCTTGGTCTGCTGGGACGTTTCTGGGCAAAGACCTCAGCCGCTCGACCGTTGGTTTAATTGGTTTGGGCCCGATTGGGCAAGCGGTTGCGAAGCGCGTTCGGGGCTTTGGTGCTGACGTTATTGCATGGAATCGAACGAGTAAAGACGTCCCAGGTGTGAGCGCGGTTAGCCTCGACGACCTGTTCGAGCGCTCTGATATCGTCTCTGTCCATGCTGCGATGACGTCCGATACACGCCATTTAGTATCTGCACAGCGCCTTGCCAGTATGAAAGATAGCGCCATATTAATTAATACCGCGCGTGGCGGGCTGGTCGATGAGCAGGCGCTGATCAATGAGTTAGATAGCGGCAGACTCTATGCTGGGCTCGATGTTTTTGAAGAGGAGCCACTGCCCAAAGAGAGCCCTCTTATGGGCTTAGATAATGTTGTGCTCGCACCTCATCTGGGTAGTGCTACCGCAGCTACTCGCCAGGCCATGATGGAGCGTGCTTTGGCAAACCTCGAGGCTGGTTTCTCAGATGAGCCTATTCCTTTCTGCGTGAATCCCGACGTTTATAAAAAGCTCTAGTTGGCGCTTGGTAGCTGCCTCAAGACCTTGCGTACCGCGGCATTAACGCTCTTATGCATTTTCTTGGTGTTTTCTTCGTTAACATTTTCAACAATCTTAGTCATCGAAGTGGCCCATACGAGGCTTTGCGTAGTGCGATCTGAGAATTGCAACAACATATTGTTGGTCTCTCGAGGACCCGAAAGCGCATAAGCGTTATCCACCAAGGCTTGATCAGTGCGCCGGTTCACGACGACGGCTGCGTCAGGTATGTCGTAGCGTTTATTCGCGGAGCTTGCAATGGCATTGGGCACGCCCTCTGACAGACCTACTTTGAACTGATAGTGGATAAGGAAATCACCGCCCTCGTGCTGGTAGCGATACCCTTTGCTCGCAAGCTCTTCGTCCACAGCCGCTCGTAATGTCGGAGCAATTGTATAGAGGGGGTCACTGGAATTACCGGTATTTTCGATTTGCTCAGCACGCCAACTGTACGTCTTATAGTTGCCCTCAGCAAAGCGATCTACGGGTGTTGTATTGGTCTCAATGCCGGTACATGCAACAAGCAATGGCGCTATAAAAAATAGCGCCGTGCGGCGCCGGGGAGCGGTGACTAATGTTGAAAGATTGATCATAGCGTTAGCTCCTGTCCATCCATGAAGGGAACAATTAATCAAAAAATAATAATCGTACGACCAGAACGGTGATGGCCACGGTCATAAACCGCCGAATTAAGACCTCACCTTTACTAATGGTCAGTTTAGCCCCCAAATAGCCGCCAAGCGAGTTGCCAATTGCCAATACTCCGCCTACCAGCCATAAAATATCGCTATTGATCATAAAAACTATCAGTGCAACGGTTGTGTAGCCCGCCGTGATGAAGGTTTTAAGTACATTTGCCGTCACCAACTTGAGGCCCATGACGCGGTGCAAAATGGGTAACAGAATAAAGCCCATGCCAATTTGGATGAATCCACCCCAAAACCCAGCCCCAACCATCAGCATATGGCCGAGTACTTGATTGCGAGGTTCAGTGTCATGGTCGTTCTTGTTGGAGCTCCCGGTCTGCATCAAGATCAGTACTAACACCATGATGACCGCCAAGATTTTATTAAACACGTCTCCTGAGAGGCTTGAGCCAACCCAGGCGCCTAATGCTGCCCCAGGAATCGCGCAAGCGGTGAGGGACATTCCCAAACGAAAACGTGTCAGCCCATTGTGGTGAAAGGTCGCCACCGCCGTGACATTCTGCGCCAATATGGCAATACGGTTGGTGCCATTCGCAACTGGACCGGGAACACCGAGTAGAATCATAAGCGGTACAGTAATAATCGAACCGCCGCCGGCCATCACGTTAATGATGCCGCCAATAGTGCCCGCAGCGATCAGCGCAGCAAAGTGCCAAAATTCAAGTGCCATAAACAAGTGCCCTAAATTTGAGGCGCTCTAATTGGAGACGGGTTCGCGCATAGTGACAAACTCTTCGGCCGCGGTGGGGTGGATACCTACGGTCCGATCGAAGTCGGTCTTTGTTGCACCGCTGCGCATGGCAATGGCCATGCCTTGGAGAATTTCTCCGGCGTCGGGCCCAACCATATGCAATCCGACGACACGATCAGACGCCTTGTCCACAATCAACTTCATAAGAGAGCGTTCATTGCGTCCGCTAAGCGTGTGTTTCATGGGTTTGAACTCAGACCGATAAACGGTGATTTCCCCGAACTTCTCGCGCGCTTCAGCCTCAGTAAAGCCGACGGTTCCAACATTAGGCTGGCTAAAGACGGCTGTGGGAATGTACTCATAATCGACGTTTGTCTCCTGGCCATCAAATTGCGCTCGGGCAAAAGCCATGCCCTCCTCGAGTGCAACAGGCGTCAACTGTGGGCCCCCGATCAGATCCCCCAAAGCATAAATCGAGGGTTCAGCTGTGCGGAAGTCTTTATCGACTTTGACAAAGCCGTGCTCAGTGAACGCTACGTCTGTATCCTCAAGATTAAGGCCTGCAATATTTGGCTTGCGTCCCGTTGCACAGAGAATGGCATCGACATCCACGACACTGCCGTCATCCATAGTGACGGAGTATCCGTTCTGCGTAGCCTCAATAGATGCGGGATTGGTATTGAAGCGTAAATCAACGCCGGACTTTCTCACTTCTTCAGCAAGAAAGTGGCGAACGTCGTCGTCAAAACCACGCATGAACAAACCTGCGCGATAAACCTGCGTCACTTTGGACCCTAGACCGTTGAAGATTCCTGCAAATTCAGTGGCAATGTAGCCGCCGCCAACAATAAGTAGTCGCTCAGGAAAGACCTCAAGATCAAAGATTTCATTGGACGTGAGCATATGCTCACTACCGGGCATGGAGGGCACGAAGGGCCATGTGCCTGTCGCAACTAGAATGCGAGCTGTGGTGTACTGCTTACCATTGACCTCAACGGTATTGGGATTGTGCACATGGCCTCGCCCTTCAATGATTTTGACCCCAGGCGTTTCTAGGAGGCGTTCGTAGATGGCATTGAGTCTCAAGATTTCTGCTTTTTTATTGTCTCTCAGAGTCGCCCAGTCAAAGTGCGCGTCGCCTGCTTGCCAGCCAAACCCTTCTGCGTCCTTAAAGCCTTTGCCAAACTCGCTGGCATAAACGTAAAGCTTTTTGGGAACGCAGCCGACATTGACACATGTCCCGCCCATATAGCGATCTTCTGCTATGGCCACGCGGGCGCCCATGGAGGCAGCCATGCGGGCTGCGCGCACCCCACCGGATCCGGCGCCAATGACAAAAAGGTCATAGTCAAATTGGGCGTTTGTGGATACTTCACTCATTAGCTAGCGCTCCTTACGGTTAATGATGAGCGCGCTGCCTTACTGTGAAAACTCACCGTTTTCACGTAGAGTTGCGCGCTCAAATCTTTATGGAGAAACCCGGTAATGGTAACGCTTTCCCACGCTAAACGCTCGACCGCGCTCGCGAAGACTTGGCTAAGCATTTTCGCGATCACGTTGTTGTTTGGCGCGGCAACCCTCAAGGCTGCTATCGACCGTCCGTTGACCCAAGACCAAAAAGGTCCTGCCACCATTCGCTTAACAGACGGCTCGTTAATCATGGGAGTTGTGACGGGTATTCGTGATGACGCTCTGCAAGTTAAAACAGCTTTTAGTGATGCTGATTTAGCCATTCACTTAAGTTTAGTCGATAGCCTCAAGTGGCAAGCAGAAACCAAGCTGCTGCTCGATGACGACCGTTTGGTCATTGTGCCTGCACTCGATGTAGACGGTGGCAAGATTGACCTTGGTGGGCAAGCGTTACCGCTGATCGATATCGATATTATGAACCCTGCCGATTGGGAGGCGGGTGAGGGATATCACTGGACTGGTGACGCGAGTATGGCTTTTGCGTTTAACCGCGGGAACACCGAAACCGACGAGTTCGACCTCAAGGTCAATTCTGTCCTTGAAAGTGCAGTTAACCGATATACCTTTAATGGCCACTTCGAGCGCGATGAAGCGCACAATCGCGTTGTGGTAGGCGATCGTGAAGTTACACAGAGTATTATGACCGCCGATAACTGGAAGCTACTGGGTAAGTACGATTATTTTCTTACCGATCCAATCAACTATTTGGGTGCCAACGCGTCTTTAGAAGCCGACGCTTTAGCAGGCGTAAAACTTCGAACGTATGCGGGCCCCTACTACGGGCGTAAACTCCTCGATAATGATGATTACAAGCTCGACGGTGAATTAGGTATTGCCTATGTTTCTACCGAATACGATGCTGACGTTAATCAAGAAGACAACAACTATACGGGTTTGAATTGGAACTTCACGGGGGAGAGTAGCATTTTAGGTGGTGACTCGAGACTGTATCTCCGCCATATCGGACTTATTGATATTTCTGACTCTGATCAATTAATTCTTAAAAATACCTTGGGACTCGCCTTTCCATTGGTTTACGGGTTGGAAGCGGCTGCGGAGATGACTATTAACTACGACGGTACAGCCGCTGCTAGCAGAGAAAAGGTTGATGAGGTTTACAGCTTCCGCGTGGGTTATGCCTGGTAACATCAAGTGAACCTCAATCCAGATGCCATGGTGTTTTTGCCGCTGGGCGGCACCGGTGAAATTGGCATGAATTTAAACCTTTATGGCCACAATGGTCGCTGGCTCATGGTCGATTGCGGCATCACATTTGAGCATAAAGAGGGCTCGAGCAGCGGTCGGCCCTCCATCCAGATGCCCGACCTAGAGTTTATTACTGGCCGACGACAAACCCTCGATGGGCTTATTATCACTCACGCACACGAGGACCACTTAGGTGCAGTGCCCTATCTCTGGCAGCAATTAGATTGCCGTGTGTACACGACACCGTTTACTGCCTCGGTTCTGCGGCGAAAGACTGGCTGGCGCGGCGGGCATCTACCTCGACATCTCATGGAAGTTGATCCGAATTCCCGACATCAAATTGGTGGTTTCGACGTTCAATGGCTGCCGTTAACACACTCCACCGCCGAAACATGCGCGCTCGCCATTTCCGCCGGCGGTCATCGCATACTCCATACCGCTGATTGGAAGATTGATGCGAGGCCCGTTGTTGGCGCACCATGGCGACCCGAGAACTGGTCAGAGCACTCACTCACGGGTGTTGATGCAGTGATTTGCGACAGTACCAATGCGCTAAAGCCTGGCCGATCTGCTACCGAGGGTGACGTATCGGATGGTCTACTGCAGACCGTGGCTCCGTTAACGGGCAAAGTAGTGATTGCCTGCTTCGCCAGCAATATTGCGCGTATCCAAACCGCGCTCCGTGTCGCCCATGCGTCCGGTCGGCGTTTGGGATTATTGGGTCGTTCATTAGACAATATGTATCGCTGTGGTCTTTCTAATAGCCTATTTAACCCCGATTTTAAGCCTATAGATTCACAACATTTAGAGTACTTACCTCCGCGCGAAGTGTTGGCATTGGCAACAGGCAGTCAGGGAGAAATAGGTGCGGCGTTGCATCGGTTGGGAATGGACACGCATCCGCATTTATCGGTTGGTGAAGGGGATACGGTAATTTTTAGTGCTAAAACGATTCCGGGTAACGAGCTTGCTGTCGAGCGTACGGTCGGCGCCCTCAAGGAGCGTGGTGTAACGGTTGTTCACGCGGAGTCGAGTAAAAAAGTGCTACATGCATCAGGTCATCCATGTGCCGACGATCTTGCCGACCTCTACGGATTCATCAAGCCTAAGCTGGTTGTTCCTGTACACGGTGAGGAAGTGCATATGAAAGCTAATGCCCGTCACGCGAGAGCCGCGGGCGTGCCCCACGCATTGACCGGCAGCAATGGCGACTTGTTTTACTTGGCACCTACCCCGGGCATTCGCCGGCGCTGGGCACCTACCGGCCGGATGGAATTAGGGGATGACGGCGGATTGAAACGCTTGTGAAGATAAGCCTGCACGTGTTCTCGAACACCGCATTTCCGGCGCTTGCTGAGACCCCCACCCTTTTCTCATCGTATGCGCCTTATTATTTTTGCTGACCGGTTCTTTGGCAGGCTAGAAATACTGCTGGCACTCGCCTCAGAGGGTAATCGCAGCTGGTAGTTACTTGAGAATTCAATATCGAAAATGTCTGATGACAAGGTCAGAACCACAGGTGAATCTAAGGTGATGTAGGCGCCGCAAGCCTCTCCTGAATCGCAGATTTCAAAGTCGTTGTCGTTATCGCTGCCCGCCCACAGTTCATAGTCGCCAACAGCGACGTCGGGGAAATTAAATAAGTAATTGTTATCGGCCGATGCAACCGCTTGAGCTATCGTTTCACCGCTCTCAGGGTCAATCAGCAAAGCGTAAATTGTGCCCAAATCGCCGATGGCACCTGTCGCCACCTGCACAGTGACAGATACGCGTTTGGCGCCTGCGCTTGAGTTAAAGGTGATGACTCCATCGTAGCGACCTTGACTGAGGGCCGATCTATCGACTCGGATAATCCAGGCGCCGAGGCCATTCGCTTCTAGTGATGCAGTGGCGTTTAGCCAAGAAACATCGCTTTCTGCATTGAGCACCGTCAGCTCCCCTCCGCCGATATTGCTGAGTACCACAGTCAGTGCTGACAGCTGAGTGCCAAAATTTAATTGTTCTGAAGAGACACCCAGCTGCGCGGGGCGTGCTATGTCACCACCAATACTGTTGATTGCTGCAGCGACAGCTTTACCTGCGTTTATCTGTCCCCAGCCGTAGTTATCATCTCGGCCTTGAGCGCCTAGATCATCGGTCAGAGCACCTTGAGTTAGCAGTGCATCAATATCGTTATAGTCGAGGCTTGGATTGATTGACTTCATAAGGGCGACTACACCGGCGACGTGTGGTGTAGCCATCGAAGTACCTTCAAGGAAAGCGTATTCAGGCCCTTCGTCGTAGTAGGTGCTTAACACCCCGTCAGGTTGGCCATCGTTATTGATATCCGCATCAAGGTTGCCGCCGGGAGCCACAATATCTAAGGCTGTCCCGCCATTGGAATAGCTGGTGCGCTGGTTCTGCGCATCTGTTGCTCCGACAGCGAAAACGTTCGCAAAGGCTGCTGGATAATCGACGAGATTCTCTCCGTCATTGCCACTCGCAGCGACAACAATGATCCCGTCGTCACGCAATCGATCGTAAATGTCCTGTTGGCTGTTGCTGAAACTGCCCGCGCCGAGACTGAGATTAATGACGTCGGCAGTTCTAGACGGGACTCGCCCCGAGTCATTGTTTAGTCCCGCGGCGTAGCGCAGAGCTTGGATAATATCGTAGCTGCTGCCCTCGCCATCCGCATTGAGTGCGCGTAACGGCATGACCCTACTGTCGTAAGCGATGCCTGCGATACCGCGGTTGTTATTTCCAATGGCTGCAATAGTGCCCGCGACATGTAAGCCGTGGAATGTGCCAGACTTGAGCGTATTGCTACCCGTGCCGCCATCGGTTGGGTCGTCGTCTAAGCCGTCGCCGTCTCCTGCGCTTTCCGGATCACGAATAAAGTCGTAACCATCGACGTATTGACCAATCAGATCTGGATGCTCGCGAATGCCCGTGTCAATAACGGCGACAACAGTGCTTGGGCTTCCTGCGCTAGTAGCCCACGCGGTTGGAACACTGATTTGATTGTAGTGCCAAAGAAAGTTGCTGAAGTTGTCGTCGCTAATGCGAGTTGCGCGGACGCGGAAGTTAGGGCTCGCTTCAGCGATGCTGGGTTGCTTTGCTATAGCTTTTACTCGCAGCCAAGTCTGCCATTGTTCGAGTGCTTCGCTGTTGGGTGTAAAGCGATTGATAAAAGCGCTGATATAACGCTGATTCGATAACCTGTATAAGTCAGCGGACCCGTACGAACTCCGTAAGCGACGCAACCGGGCGATACCGCCGCCCAGCTCAGTAAGGCCAAAGCGCTCGGTCAGCGCTCGTCGATTCTTGGCGCTCACATCGGGGCTGAGCACGGTCTCAGCGCTATAACGAACGAGTACTTCATGCGCCATCACTTTGCCTGGCCTGTGAAAGCTTGAGCTGACATTGCCTTTGCCAATGGTCATTGTGTAGTTGGAGCCGCCTGAATAAGCGCTTGCACCTATATAATAGGTACCCGCATCAGGTATGAGTAGCTGCTCGATACTCGAGATGCCCGCGGCGGTATCCACCACTACACCTCCCTCGTCGTAAAGCGTTAAGTCGAGATCGGCCTCGTCTTCCTCGGCTATGAATAAGGTGACCTGATAGTTGGCCGCATTATTTATTTGGAACCAATCTTCATCATCTGCGAGGGTGCTCTCAGAGCTGGCTTCTAGATAGCCGCCGACGGTGACTGGCACGGTGAGGGTTTGTGCCAACCCAATGCTGCCGTTATCTGCTTGGGGGTTATCGGGGTTGTTAGTGTCGGTATCGAGTATGGCACCCGGTAACGTCAAAATAAGTCCCGCAACTGATGCGCTGGCCTCGGGCTCCGGTTCGGGCTCTGGCTCTGGTTCGGGCTCTGGTTCGGGTGCAGGAGGGCTCGGGCTGGGTGTCTCGCTACCACCGGAACCGCCGCCGCAGGAGACAACGAGTGCCAAGCAAACTGCGAGTGCTAAGTGTTGGAGCAAGTGGAACGTGCTAGCCATTACGAAGCGCTGCAATCCATAAGAATTTTACCCATGTGCTCACCCGATTGCATGAGTTCATGTGCTGACATGGCTGCAGCAAGTG
>CAJQLP010000130.1 GCA_905479205.1 uncultured Luminiphilus sp. | reverse complement strand
TAACCGGCAAGGTAGCGATGAGCTCATTTACATGGATGAAGTTGGGACGCCTGATTCATCACGCATTTGGGACGCGAAGGCTTATGCAAATGGAGCGATCGTGGAAAACAGTAAAGAAGGCTTTCGACAGGCCCTTCTAGGACTGGCTCCTGATCGAGACGTGTTACTGAATAAAGACAGAATGGCTGAGCGTCGTGCATTTGCAGAGCAGACGATACTCTCTGAATCTTTGATGATGTCGGTGTCGGAAACCTATACGTCGATTGCGCAACAAATAACCGGGTCTCCGGTGGTGATAAGTGACAATCCCCGCGATGAAATTAATTGTTTGTTGGTGGACGAGTTGGCTCTGAATAGGTAGTGTTGAAATTAAGATAGGCTGTGCAGAGCGTTGAAGAACTTTGCATAGGCATCGCTATTCTGTTTTTTTTTGAGTTCATCTTGGGCTGCTACTCCGCATCATCGATCGTCGCCGAAGCAGACAATCCTTTGGCTTGCAGTGGACTAACAGTGTTACGAATCCCGCAGATGCCAGACGGATCCTAGGGCAATGGGGCGCTCAACTGCGTGACGGCGTAGATCATATTGCGGGCCAAGCAGGTATGAGTGGTGACTAATGGCAACAAAAATGGAGGGTATACCTTGTTACAAATGATCAATTTGACTGATTTACTGTCGGTATCGGCTCAGCCCGCTTTGTCGGATATTGCGGCGCTCGCGACTCAAGGTTTTACAGTCGTGGTGTGTAATCGCCCAGATGGTGAGACTGAAGACCAACCCACGATGGAGCAAATGAAGCAAGAAACAGAAGCTGCCGGTATGCGCTTTGTGGTCTATCCGGTAACCCCGAGCACGTTTCCAGGTGATGACTTGGAAGGTTTGGGAAACACGTTTGATAGTGGGGAAAAAGTGTTCGCGTATTGCCGCACGGGTACTCGGAGTGCGAACTTGTGGGTTGCTACGCGCTCTGGAACTGATCGAGACCTCGCTGCCGAAACCGCGCGCAGCCTGGGCGTCGATCTGACACTTGTGGGGCGCCTTAGCTAACAGTTGGCTTATTTGCCTGTCTTACCGCTAGTTATCGACCTTGAACTGGGCGTTTTCAAGCGCCCAGTTCAGCTCTTCTAATGTCTTACGTTGCACCCCATTAAGACTGCTTAACAAACTTTCAATTGGTATGTCGGTGGCTCGCGGTGCCACGTGATCGGGGTGGTAAGCCTCAGCGATGATCGCGTAGGGATATTGGTAACCGTCCCGCTCCGCATTAAGCGTATATAGCTGCGTTGCTAGTAGGGTGCCTTTACCGATACCGCCAGACGATAACGCCTCAAAAAAAGCGCCGCTTGACGCGCGAGAAAAAACTGGATCGGACTTCACCATGCAAAAGCCCGCGTCACATAACGTAGTTCCAATACTCGCTCCACCCCGAATAAGGGCGTCGGGCGCTTCGAGTGCGGGTTCCGTGGGTAGCAAAAAGTGAGTCAGCGCGAGTGTTCTACAAATCCGCTTACCAGAAGACTCGCTGTATAGGTTTGCGAGACGCCGGTCCTCGCTCTGCCCAAGGACATCGACACCGTAACTGCCGAAACGCGATCGAATATGCTCACTGTTCAAAAAGTGTCAATCCTTAGAGTTTGATGCGTAGCGTATCTCAATGTCGGTGCTGGCTTCAGTAGGCAGCAACACCGCATCTCGCTATTCACCTTCGTCATGAAAACGCGTAGTTTATACCAATCTCCGCCGCCTGTGCCCGCCGTAGGTATACCGGATGGATTTATTCATACTAATCGAGGAAATCTATTGTGATGAGATCGTTGATCAAAACAAGCTTGATGTCTTTTGTTCTTGCAAGCCCACTCGTTGTGGCTTCCGGCGAACTCACCGATCGCGTTGAGCAACTTTATGAGGAGCAATTGGGTGACCTGTTCCTCTGGTTCCACCAGAATCCTGAGCTTTCTATGATGGAGTTTGAAACTTCCAAGCGACTAGCATCAGAGCTTGAAGCCTTGGGCTATGAGGTGAGTACAGGGATTGCGACAACAGGCGTTGTTGCAATCATGCGCAATGGAGAGGGCCCATTGGTGATGATGCGAGCCGACATGGACGGCTTGCCGGTTAAAGAGAAGTCAGGTTTACCTTATGCGTCTACCGCAACGCAGGTCGACTGGGAAGGCAACTATGTTTCAACAATGCACGCCTGTGGTCACGACGTGCACATTACGAGCCTGGTCGGCACTGCGCGGATTATGGCTGAGAGGAAGAGTGATTGGTCTGGAACCTTGATGCTTATTGGTCAGCCTGCAGAGGAGCGTATCAGTGGCGCTAAAGCCATGCGCGACGCGGGAATTTGGGAGACATTTGGGACACCGGACTACGCGCTCGCGTTCCACGTAACCTCGACTGTCCCCACGGGAATGATTGTCGCTGACCCGGCGCCGTACTCGGGTGCCGACACCGTGG
The DNA here is from genome assembly GCA_905479205.1 of uncultured Luminiphilus sp. Classification (GTDB taxonomy): domain Bacteria; phylum Pseudomonadota; class Gammaproteobacteria; order Pseudomonadales; family Halieaceae; genus Luminiphilus. The sequence continues at coordinate 1,809 of CAJQLP010000130.1, read as the reverse complement.
ATATTATTATTAAAGGCGTTGGTGCGCATGGGGCCAGCCCACATCGCGGCGTTGATCCTGTGTTACTTGGCTCTCAAATCGTACTCGGCCTGCAAACGGTTGTGAGTCGTAATTTATCGCCTCGTAGGCCGGGCGTCATTACAGTCGGCTCGTTTCACTCTGGGACGAAGCACAACATCATCTCTGATGAAGCGCGATTGCAGCTGACCGTACGCAGCGAATCTAAAGCCGATCGCGCGTTACTCTTAGATGGCATTAAGCGAGTAGCCGAGAATATGGGCAGGGTTGCCGGGCTCAGCGGCGATATGTTGCCCGAAGTCATCGTCTCGGAAGAAAGCGTGCCTCCAACGCTCAACAATACGGATTTACTCGCCCAGTTGCGGGACGTCTGGTCAGACTCTTTAGGCGAGCAAGTGTTCTTTGAGGAAGAGCGTTTAGGAATGGGGGCAGAAGATTTTCCATTCTTCACCGTTGATCCTGATATTCGCTCAGTCTATTTCGCTGTAGGGGGGACACCTAAGGCCGACTTTGAGCGTGAAGCTGCTGGCGGAGAACCAGTGCCGTCGCACCATTCGCCCTTGTTTAAAATTACGCCTAAACCTTCTGTCACACTAGGTGTTGAAGCCACTGTTGTTGCATTGATGGATTTACTGCAAGAGTAATGCGTAGCGAAAACAACGACTGGCCAGTGTGGGACTGGCCAGTACGCGTTATCCATTGGTATTTTCCCGTCGCGATAGGCTTCATGTGGTGGTCCGCTGAGCAAGGCGAAATGCTCTGGCATAGCAGGGTAGGGTATAGCGTGTTGGTTTTGACGCTTACCCGGTTGGTCTGGGGCTTTGTGGGTAGTTATCACGCGCGGTTCGCAAGTTTTCTTCGCGGTCCTAAGGCGGTAATTGCGTACTTACGCGGCGCACCATTTTCTGGCGTAGGCCACAATCCTGCAGGGGGCTGGTCTGCATTACTGCTGCTCATCTTTGTCAGCACGCAAGCCATGTCAGGACTGTTTGCCAGTGACGATATTTTGTTTGAGGGGCCACTTGCGTATTGGGCAGGTGATTGGTCAAGCCGCATAGGTGCTTGGCACGAAGTGAATTGGACGATTCTCAGTACTCTGGTGGTCCTACATCTGCTGGCGATTAGTTTTTATTGGTTTGTTAAAAAAGAGCCTTTGGTATCGACCATGATCCGTGGTCGGGCGTTGGGAAGGAGTAGTGCATACAAGCCGGTAGCCGGTTTCTGGGCGCTTGCGGTTGGTAGCATTATCACGTTAATTCTGTGGGCGCTGGTGTATTGGGCACCGGTCGCCCCCTCCTATTACTGAGAGCTAGGTTTTTTTGGCGATTAGCAGTCTCTGAAGCGATTGCGCGTTATCCCATGTTTTATGCTCCAATAATGGAAAAGCACATTGCTTATAAGAATAATCAAGAAGGAAGGTGACGCTATGATTTTATTCCGCTCGACTCTTTATTGTTTTCTTCTTGCCCTACTTATTTGGGTTGCCATGGCATTCTTAAGTGCGCCTATTGTGCCTATGGAATGGCAAGCGCCGCCTAATCCTGGATTATCCGGGGAATTCACATCCAATAACATACTTGCTGATGTAACAACGGTCAGTATGCCTGGTATGGGACCCGAGGATGTCGCCTGCTCGGCTGATGGCAGCTTATATACCGGTCTCGTCGATGGGCGCATTATGCGCTGGCGCCAAGGCGGTGCTCCAGAAGAGGTTGCCAATACTCAGGGTCGGCCGCTAGGAATGATCTTCGATTCCCGGAATCGGTTAGTCATTGCAGATGCGCAGCGAGG
>CAJQLP010000129.1 GCA_905479205.1 uncultured Luminiphilus sp. | reverse complement strand
TCACACTATCATACCGTTCTTTATCCGGTCTTCCACCGGATGATCGCTGACCTGTCCGAGATGCCCGCTCTCGTCTCGATAAGATTCCTGTGGCGAAGGTTGCGTCATGAGATCGATCTCAGCTCGGAATCTTGTATCATCCTTAGACATGAAAAATTTGACGTAAAACTGGGAGAAGTGGATGAGCGATGAATTGAAGGCGTTGGAAAAAGAAGCCGAAGAGCTCCGTCAAAACCTTTGGATCTGGAAAGGAATCGCTTTTGTTTTGTTAGTGTTATATGTCTCCGAGATCGGCGGCTGGTTTTCCTGATGAGAACCATTGGTCTTCTCGGCGGGATGAGCTGGGAGAGCACCCAAATCTACTATTCATTGATCAACCGAGAGATCAATAAGCGGTTAGGGGGATTTCATTCGGCAAAAATCGTTTTGGTGAGTGTGGATTTCGCGGAGATTGAACACTTTCAGCGCATCAGTGACTGGGAGGCTGCAGCTGGGTTATTGATCCAGGCCGCGCGTCAACTCGAGGCAGGGGGCGCCGATTTCATCGTGATTTGTACCAACACGATGCATGAAGTTTACGATCAGGTGAGTGCATCTGTCTCGATGCCTGTGTTGCATATCGCTGATGCGGCGGGCTTAGCTGCGCAGACACGTGGTGTGACTCGGCTTGGGCTATTGGGCACAGAATTCACGATGCAGCGTCCATTTTATCGCCAACGATTGAGGGATCGGTTCGATCTCGACGTTCTCACTCCTTCATCTGCGCAACAAGCAGTGGTTCATCGCATTATCTATGATGAGCTGTGTTGTGGGCTGATCAATTCACACTCGCGGGAATCTTATCAGGAGGTGATTGCTGATTTGGTTGAGCGAGGCGCACAAGCTGTCATCTTGGGATGTACGGAGATTGGATTACTGATTTCAGAAGACGACTGTCGCGTTCCAATCATCGACACGACCGTCATTCACGCAAATCAAGCAGTAGACGAAGCGCTCAATGAGTAAATGTTGCGCACGGCTTAGAATGGTGGTGGAGAGTGCAAAATCTGTGTTTATCAACACAATGATCCACAAGGTTTTTGGATAACGTAGGAGTGTACCTTCGTAGATAACCTTTTTAACGTCACGATATCCGTAGAATTTTTCGTGGGGCTCTGAATCTTGTCTTCAAAATAATCTCCGAACACCGTTGAATTGAGCTCTTTGAGCAAGCTTTTTTGATGATGGTAGACCATGACTTTTGTTATCCACCATGGCTCGCCATAGTACTCTTGCCTAAACGATAATCATTGAATTGATGGTAGACCAAAACTCTTGGCGGTCACGTCGGATCGGTGTATTGTTAATGGATAGATCGCGGTGACTAAGGAGATTAGAGCGTGTGTCAGATATTCGCCGGACAGGATCCTGAGAACTACTCTTATGTTTCTCGGAGTATTCGACTGGACGGTCAGGTGACTAGTATTCGGTTGGAAGGGTTGTACTGGTCGGTGCTCGATGATGTTGCACAGTCTCAAGGTTTTACGACTCCTGAATTCATATCAAAGCTACACCGCGAGGTCATGGAATTGCGCGGTGCACCCCAAAACTTCACCTCATTATTGCGCTCTGCCTGTCTCATTTATACAGATAACCGATTGGCGACTCGCTTAGAAGATCAGCGTCAACTCAAGGCCAGCTGAGTCAGTTTGGTCGACCAAGGTATCGCTGCGCTTTTGGCGTAAAATCATTCTTATTTTTTATGATTTTAATAACTCACTGATAATTAATACTAATTGATTATCCTCATTTCCTTTATGTAGTAATCAATTACTACCATTTGGTATTCCATTAGAAGCATAGTGGCGTTAGAAATCGTATCGGTTGAGTGTTTTCTCTTATTGATGCTCAAGCGAATGAGGCGTTTTCAAAAAAAATAACAACGAGGAAAGGTAGCAATGGAAACAATCACTTCATCGAAAGGGATTAGCCGCCGAGAGCTTCTCAAGCGGTGTATGGTCGTAGGAGCAGGCTTGGCTGTTGGAACCGGCTTCGTCGCCGGGAGCACTGCAACGTGGGCCATGGAGACTAATCACGTGACTCCAAGTCAAATGGCCACTTTAATTCAGATGGCGCGTGATATTTACCCACATGATCACATTGCTGATCAATATTACGCTGCGGCCGTCAAAGGTTTTGATTCAGCGGATTCAAAAGATCGGGTTGCAGCAGGAGTGGATGCTTTGAACGCAGCCGCTCAAGGTCAGGGATTTGCCAATTATTTGTCAGTGCCGTGGGAGCAGGATCGAGCGTCTATCCTCCGCGGTATGGAGCAAAGCGCATTTTTCCAAACGATGCGAGGTAATTTAGTTACCGGTCTCTACAACAACAAGGAAGTCTGGCCATTTTTCGGTTATGAGGGGGAGTCGTACAGTAAAGGCGGCTATATCAATCGAGGTTTCGACGACATCGCGTGGATTTAATAGCCGAAAGAGCTGGAGATTATAAAAATGAGTGCAAAGTTTGATTTAACTGACGACGGTGTTGTTGTTGTCATTGGTTCTGGAGCGGGCGGGGGTGTCCTGTCTAATGAATTAGCTCAAAAAGGTATCAAAGTCGTGTGCCTGGAGGCAGGTGGTCGACACTTACCACAAGATTATCAAAATGATGAGTGGGGTAGTTTTGGCCAAATCAGTTGGTTAGATGCTCGAACCACGTCGGGAGATTGGCGGGTAGCCAAAGACTTTTCTGGTTTGCCGTCTTGGATCGTGAAAGCAGTTGGCGGATCTACCGTCCATTGGGCTGGCGCATCTCTGCGTTTCCAAGAGCATGAATTCAAGACCAAAACCGTTTACGGAAATGTCCAGGGCGCCAATCTTCTTGACTGGCCGATTGGGTTGTCTGAACTTGAGCCCTATTACGCTAAGGCCGAAGCGAAGATGGGCGTAACCCGGACCAACGGGATACCTGGGCTGCCTGGAAATAATAACTACAAAGTATTTGAAGCTGGCGCAAAGAAACTCGGATACAAAAAGGTGCATACCGGCAATATGGCGATCAATAGTCAGCCAAGAGGTGGTCGTCCCGGTTGCCAGCAAGTGGGCTTTTGTTTCCAAGGATGTAAGTTTGGTGCTAAGTGGTCTTCTGCCTATGTGGATATTCCTGAAGGCGAGGCTACTGGCAATCTAGAAGTGCGAACCCATGCGCATGTACTTAAGATCGAGCACGATAAAACTGGCAAGGTCACGGGTGTGCTTTACGCGGACAAAGACGGGAACCAGCATCTTCAAAAGGCACGAGTGGTTGCTGTCGCTGGTAATTCTATCGAGAGCCCAAGGCTTCTGCTCAACTCGGCGTCAACAATGTTCCCCGACGGATTGGCGAATAGCTCAGGTCAAGTCGGTAGAAACTACATGCGACATATGACGGCTTCTGTCTACGCTTCATTCCCAGAACCGGTCCGTTTTTGGCGTGGGACTACCATGGCTGGAATTATTCAAGACGAAGCGCGTCATGATCCTAGCCGAGGTTTCGTTGGGGGTTATGAGCTCGAAACGCTGGCCTTAGGTGTTCCCTTTATGGCGGCATTCTTAAACCCTGGTGGATGGGGAAGAGAATTTGCGGCTGCAATGGATACTTATGAAAATATGGCTGGGTTGTGGATTGTTGGCGAGGATATGCCGCAGGAGACTAACCGTGTGACATTGAATCATGACGTTAAAGATCAATACGGACTTCCGGCGCCTAACGTGCATTTTGATGATCACCCTAACGATACCGCTATGCGTAACCATGCGTGGAGACAGGGTGCCGCATTGTATGACGCGGTTGGTGCGACTCAAACGTACCCAACACCGCCATATCCGTCGACGCACAATCTTGGGACCAACAGAATGTCGGCTAAAGCTAGCGACGGGGTTGTGAATAAGTGGGGACAGACGCACGATATTTCGAATTTGTTCGTATCTGATGGCTCTCAGTTTACGACTGGTGCTGCAGAGAATCCGACGCTCACGATCGTTACTCTCGCCATCAGACAGGCTGATTATATTGCCAAAGAGATGGCTGCAAGAACAATTTAGTGATCAGTCTGTAGTGCAAAGCCCAGCATGCTACCTGCGTGCTGGG
>CAJQLP010000128.1 GCA_905479205.1 uncultured Luminiphilus sp. | reverse complement strand
CCACGGAAAGGCGAGCCTCTGGGCCCGCATCGGCCACTACGTAAAAGTCGACGCGGGTCACTTTGTTAGCGCCCGGCTCGTGCGCGCAAATACTCGACTAACATTGGCACTGGGCGCCCCGTCGCGCCTTTAGGACTGCTTGAGAAAGCGCTTCCTGCGACATCGAGGTGGGCCCATTTATACTTTTCTGCAAAACGCGCGAGAAAACATGCGGCTGTAACACTGCCTGCACCACCGGTACCAATATTGGCGACATCAGCAAAGCGTGAGTCGAGTTGCATTTGATAATCGTCCCAAATAGGAAGTTGCCAACCTCGATCGTTAGACTTGTTACCTGCATCCAGCAATGCGTTGGCTAAGTCGTCATCATTGGCAAAAATACCGGTGGCGAGATTTCCAAGGGCGACAATAATAGCGCCAGTCAGTGTGGCGATATCCACGACTTCGCGTGGTTTGTAACGACCAACGTAGGTCAACGCATCACATAGTACTAAGCGACCTTCAGCGTCAGTATTGAGTATCTCGATTGTTTTCCCTGACATACTTTTCACGACATCGCCGGGCTTAGTTGCTCTTCCGCTGGGCATATTTTCTGCCGCTGCAATAACACCGACCACGTTAATCGGGAGCTTCATATCGGCAATGGCTTGCAAGGTGCCGAAAACTGAGCCTGCGCCGCCCATGTCGAATTTCATTTCATCCATCTTCATGCCGGGTTTCAGCGATATACCACCGGTGTCAAAGGTGATGCCTTTACCCACAAGAGCATAGGGAGCGTCTTTTGCTTTGCCCCCCGAGTACTCCATGATGATTAGCTGCGACTCTTGGTCGCTGCCATGGCCTACTGATAGCAGCGAACCCATACCGAGCTCCTGCATCTTCTTTTCCCCCAGGACGGTAGTTTTAATGCTTTCATATCGCTTGGCTAAACTTCGGCCTTGCTGAGAAAGGTACCTAGGGGTGCATACATTGCCGGGTAGATTGACGAGGTTACGTGTCAAATTTGTACCTTCGCCAATGGCTTGGCCCACACCAAGGGGCCCTTTGGTTTTGGCTGGCGATAAGATTGCTCCAGCATTTACCGTTACCTTTTTTAGTACTGGCGTCTCTTTAGGCTTTGCAATAGTTGCATCGTATACGTAGCAAGCCATCGTGACATGCTTGGCGAACACTTCCAAAATGGTGCCTAAATCGGCAGACGTTACAGGCAAGCTGGCGAGGTTGAGTGTTGCATCTCGAGCCTTGCCTTTCGCCATCGCTGTTGCGGCAGTCTCTGCGAACTTATGCTGCGCAGCAGTATCAAAAGAAGCCGCGACGCCGCACCCGATCATGATGACTCGATGAATGCTCTTGTTACCAGCCAGTGCCACATGAGATCCAGGCTTCGCTGAAAAATCGCCTAGGGCTAGGGTTTGTGAGAGTGCGCCACCGAACTGTGCATCGATGCGGTCCAGATCCTCGCCCAGCACGTGATCTTCGAACATCGGTACAACAAGCATAGGGGTCTTGTGCTCGGCAATTCGATCAATTTTGCGTGCTGTAAATGACAACGTTGTCATGATTTCTCCTGATGGCATGTTTTATTGGTGCATAGTGTATGATGGACGGGCCCGTAACAAAACAATCTTGCGACTGCTCTTATGAGAATTTTCCGCTATTTGACCGGTGATGTTCTCTCACACACTGCTGCTGTAGCCCTGGTGCTATTTTTGGTCGTATTCAGTGGCCGCTTTATTAGCTATCTAGCTGAAGCGGCAGTGGGTGATTTAACCGCAGATATCTTACTGCCTGTCATGCTCTATAAACTGCCGAGCTTCTTTGAGCTCATCCTGCCGCTGTCTGTGTTCATTGGTATTCTGCTATCGCTTGGCCGTCTCTACGCAGAAAGTGAGATGGTGGTTCTGCGCGCTTGCGGATTATCGCCGCTACGCCTGGCGGCATTACTGTCTCCTATGGTGCTATTGATCACGGTGCTCGTTGCCGCTATGTCACTCCAGCTGGCCCCCGCCGGTTCTGCTCGTGCGCAACAACTACTCGATGATCCACGCTCATCGGCTGGCTTAGGAGCGCTTACTGAAGGGCGCTTCAAAAAGCAGCGACGTGGCGACGTCGTTACCTATGCTCAAACCGTGGATGACACTGGTGTAATGCACAATGTTTTTGTTGTTGAGCGCCAAGGTGCTGGAAGTGATCAGGTGACCATTACTTACGCCGAGACCGGAGAAATTATATTCCGAGATGACATTTCGCGTCGCTATTTTGAGTTGCGAAATGGCACCCGCTACAGGGGCACCGCTGGCACACCCAACTTCGACGCGGTTAGTTTTTCGGTATACGGCGAATTGGTGCCCGAACCGAAAGGAAGCTTGCGCGCGCGCGTAAAAACCGACGCGGTGCCATCTAAAGAATTATGGCAGAGCACAGTGGCAAAAGATCGAGCTACTCTTTATTGGCGACTGTCTTTGCCCGTATTAGTGCCCATAGTGACGCTTATCGCAATAGCGCTCAGTAAAACCGATGCCCGGCGAGGCCGTTATGCTCGCTTGGGCACAGGGCTTGCGGTTTTTTTGGCCTATTTTATAGCGTTAACC
>CAJQLP010000127.1 GCA_905479205.1 uncultured Luminiphilus sp. | reverse complement strand
TTATCCAGTGGTATCGTGTGTCTTATGACACAGCGACGAGAACCGTAAATGAAGAACCTGGGACATACCTTCAGTGCCAAAGTATTACGTGAAGCACCGATGGGACTTATTTTGGACCTTGAAGACGACGGGGAAGTGCTGCTGCCCCGCAAATATTGTCCTGCTATTCAGACAGACAGTGTCGTCGTTTTTCTTTATCTGGACGCCCAGGGTAGACCGATAGCCACTACCCAAAAGCCCAGAGCAGAAGTGGGGCAGTTTGCGTACTTAGAGGTCGTTGAAAACTCAGAGTTTGGCGCGTTTCTCCATTGGGGGTTGGATAAAGATCTCTTTGTACCCTTTGGCGAGCAGCATCGGCCAATGGTCAAAGGTAAATCTTATCTTGTTTATATTTACATCAGTAAGGCTGACGGTCGCATTGTCGCCTCCTCGAAGGTCGACAAGTATTTAAGTGATGAGCGACCCCATACCTTCCGTGCTGGCCAGCCAGTGCAGTTGATTATTGCCAACAGTACAGAGCTCGGCTTTAAAGCCATTGTGGACCACAGTCACTGGGGTGTGTTGTATAAGAATGAAGTGCATGCCCGACTGAGTTTTGGACAGAGCCTCTCGGGTTTTATTAAGTTTGTTCGCCCTGATGGCCGATTAGATCTTTCTCTCCAAGAAGCCGGCGCAGTGCGGGATAAGAATGTCGATACCATTCTTAAGTATCTGCGAGATCACGACAATTTCTCGACCCTGAATGATAAGTCGGACCCTGCACTCATCCAGAGAGAGCTTGGCATCAGTAAGGCCGCTTTTAAGAAGGGGATAGGTGCCTTGTACAAACGCCGTGTCATCGTGCTAGAGGAAGCGGGTATTCGTCTTCTAGCGTCTGACCAAAGTTAGTTGCTTATTGGCAGAGCGCTCGTTCATATTGCGCGTCTCACAATTGACCTTGCCCCCGAATATTCGTGTCTACCATTCCTGTTGACATAGTCGTAAAAGGCTTCGCGCTAAGCTTTGGTCTCATTGTTGCGATTGGTGCGCAGAACGCCTTTGTTTTGCGCCAGGGTTTGCGGCGAGAGCACGTTGGGAGCATTGTGCTTTTTTGCGCAGCGGTCGACGCGGCGCTCATGACAGCGGGTGTTTTAGGGATGGCCGAGATTGTCGGCAGAAACTTAGTTGTAATGCGCATGCTGGCCGCTTTTGGCGCAATATTTTTACTGGTTTATGGCTGGGGCGCATTTCGTCGCGCAGTGTCTCCGGGTCAGCTCGAGGCCTCTCACGGCGGGCAGGCGCTAAGCCATATGACGGCGCTCTCACAGGTCGCGGCGTTCACATTGCTAAACCCTCACGTTTATCTCGATACTCTCGTGCTCGTGGGCAGTGTCGGCGCCCAACAGCCCGACGCATTGCGCGGCTGGTTTATTTTGGGTGCTTGCAGCGCGAGCGTTGTTTGGTTCTTTCTGCTGGGTTTTGGTGCAGTTTGGTTAGCTCCCCTGTTTGCGAGACCAAGAGCATGGCAGGTACTCGACACGCTGATCGGCATTGTCATGTGGCTGCTTGCTGCTTCGCTAGTGAGCTATCTTGTAACGGCCCTGTGATCTTTAATTACGTTTCAACAAGCATCAACTGCTGGCTGTGAATGCCTCACATGATCCACTTTAGCCGTCGGAGCGCGTCTCTTTGATTCCATGCACCGGAGATGAGGACGGTTCAAATCCACAGAGAAACACTGACTATTGGTACAAGGGTAAGACTACGTCAGCACGCACACCTTGCTCACAATTAAAGAGTTCAAGCGATCCACCAGCCGAGCTTATGATTCCGTGGCTCACCGATAAGCCTAGACCTGTACCAGCGCCAATCGGCTTAGAGGTGACGAAAGGTTCCATGATCTTGTCTTTGACAGAGGGCGCAATACCTGCGCCATTGTCTTGCACGCTTATTTGCGCATGGGTTGGCGTATATGCAAGGCTGAGCAGCAATTTGCCATTGTAGCGTGGTGAGTCAATGTTCCGGCGGTGCTCTTTAATAGCGTCTTTAGCGTTCCCAATTAAATTCATCAAGACCTGCTCAAGCTTGATTAGATTGCACGTTACCTCTCTGTCAGTATTGTTTTTGTCGCTATTGGTGCTGTCAGCCTGCTCCTCAGTGCTCGGGAACTGCAGTTCGAACTCTATCCCGTCGACGTTCAACGTTTGCTCTGTCATTTGCACTATGTTGTTAATGGCTTCTATCGGACTGCAGTGCTGATTGCTGTCATCTGCCTCGCGCCCAAACAGTAACAGCTGCCGGACGATGTTACCGGTGCGACTCACCTGTGCTTTTATTTTTTCCAACGATTCTTTGGTTTTCTCATCAGTGGCGTCTGTTCGTTTGAGATGATTAGTTAAATTAGCGAGTACAAGAGCTATGGTGTTTAGCGGCTGATTAATCTCATGTGCGATGCCAGCGGCGAGTTCGCCGAGCGAGGCGAGTTTGGTGGTCTGAATAAGCTTAGCGTCTTCCATTTTCTTTTGGGTGATGTCGCGAATATTTAAGCAGACATAGGATTCATCTGAATTATCGGGTTTGAGAAAAAAATACGAATAACTCCGCCACTCTGTTTGGCCATCTGTGGTAATGCTCAGCTCTCTGTTTGTGACCGATTCACCGTTTAATAGTTCTTGATAATGTTGTTGTGCGAGCTCTCGAATTTCACTGCTTAGCCTATCGAGAATCGAGAGATTGTCGGGCTGTTGATCGTTAATTCTTAAAAGCGATCGACCCATCGGGTTCGAAAACACTTCATGGCCCGCGGTAGTGGTAATTAATATGCCGAAGTCTGCACTTCGAGAAAAAGCCTCGAACAATGCTGCGTCGCTGCCTAACTTGTGAAAAATCTTCTTTTGCTTACTTATGTTGCGTGACAAACCTTCGACGCCCAAAGGCTTGCCATAGTCGTCATAGAGGACATGTGCACTTGTCGAGATCCAAATAACACCATGTTGTCCAAACATTTCGGCTTCGAAGTCATCGACCTTACCATCGCCATCAGCCAACGCTTCTAAAAAGCGCGCCCGCCCGCGAGGGTGAGCGTAATGGTCACCGATGTTGACACCCAGCACGCCGTCTATATTGTCATAGCCAAAAATTTCGGCCATGCGCTCATTGGCTGCGACGACATTACCGTCGAGGTCAGCACGATAATAAGCGCCGGGGAGCGCATTGAGGAGCTCCAGTGCTTCCTCGGTAGATAAGGAGTGCAGGGCGCTCAGGTGAGAAAGTCGTTTCTTCAAATGTAAAGCGCTCCGAGAGCAGCAGACAGTGTCATAGAAATATCACTGTGCGCGTTCACATCTGTTGAGTCAAGATGAAAGGATCTATCGGTGCTTGTACGCGGGATGATCGGAAAGTCGATAAATCAGGATCGCAGCGCGCTTTATCGCGAGGCTCATAGAGTCTAGTTCTAGGCTTTCTGTGGGTGTGTGCCCTCCCTTCCCTAATGCCCCAAGCCCCGCGAGCGCGTCTGTGTAAGGCGCAACAAAGGCAATGTCGGCAGCGCCACGGCGCAAAGGGTCCCAGATTTTCATAGGACTACGCCCTAACGCTTGGTTGACCAAGGAGAGTTGTTCGGCAAGGGCGCGATTGCCCTCACTCGGAGCCATGGGTGGATAGCTATCCTCAAATTCTATAGTGGCTCTAGTATGTGGTAGGTGCGCGGCGACGATGGCGGCCATTACTGCTTTGCTGCGTTCGAGCTGTTCAGGACTTAAAGCGCGAATACCACCGTGAATGACTGCTTTGCTCGGTACTACGTTAGTTTTGCCAAAGGTAGTCCCTCGGTTTTGCGATGTATCGTAGTTGACTGTCGTCCCTCCCTGAATGGTGCCGGCATTAAAGGTTAGGCCGTAGTCCCCCCGAACCTCCTCATAAAAGCGATGCAAAATGCGAGCGGCTTCATTGATCGCACCTGCACCGACATCGTCACTGAAAATTGCGGAGGAGTGTGCTTGTTTGCCGGTGATGGTTAACGTCCAGCTACTCGAACTTCGGCGTGCAATCGTTGCCCAGTCAGCCCCATCTGTAGTTATCGCACTTTCAAATCCGAGGGAGATATCGGCCGACTCGCCCGCCTTGATGAGGTCTTTGCGGGATATGCTAAGAGGCTTGCCGGGTTTCTCTTCATCGCCCGTTAAAGCGACTGTAACGCCTATATTATCGAGTGCGCCGATCTCATGAAGCGCCTTTAAGGCGTAAACCAATACGACGTTTCCCGACTTCATGTCACTAATCCCAGGCCCCTGAGCGATATTCCCCTCCCGACTAAAAGCCTGAAAGCCATCATCGGCTTCAAAGACGGTATCGAGGTGACCAATGAGTAAAAAGTGCGGGCTGGCCCCCTCTTTAGTTGCAAACAAATGGCCGGCTCTATCGATCTCTGCGGGCATATCGATCCACTGTGTGCGGAGTCCCAAGCCGGCCATGGCATCGGCCATCGTGTCACCGACTGCCCGAACGCCCGCATGGTTCATGGTGCCGCTTCCAATATTGACCGTTTGTTTGAGTAGCGCTATGGCATTACCCTCATTGGCATCAATCCAATCAATCATAGCTTGCTCTTCGGCCGTCAAGACGCTTTCTTGCATGGGTATCTGGGCAAATGACACAAGGCTAGTAGGGCATGCTAGGAGCAATACGGACAGTAATCGGGATAAATGACGCATGATCTAAACCTCGGTTTCGTAAGGGCAGGTCGCCATCAAATATCGAACTGCAAATGCTGTCAAACTTCTTCAGACTATTGGCATAGAAAAGGGGCGATAGGTAAAGTGCAGCCCAACCATGATCACAGCGTGCATAGGCACGCCAAACTTATCAAAGCGAAGCCAATAAGGACCTGTTATGAGTAAGATACGTGCGACGGTATCTCCCGTTGATGGCTCTGTTTACGTTGAGCGACCGTTGGCCACGACAGCTGATGTTCAGCACGCATTAGAGAAGGCCGTGACCGCTCAGGCTGAGTGGCGTAAGACCTCGATAGCCGAGCGTGCTGAAATCGGGCGCAAAGCCGTTGACGTGTTCCTTGCAAACCAAGAAGCCATTGCCGAAGAAATCAGTTGGCAGATGGGCCGGCCCATCCGCTATGCCGCGGGCGAAGTCGCAGGTTTAGCTGAGCGCGCACACCATATGATTGCTATTGCCGATAGCGCATTGGCTAATATCGAACTGCCGAAGAAAGACGGCTTTATTCGCTACATCAAACGCGAGCCTTTAGGGGTGGCGCTCGTCATCGCGCCGTGGAACTATCCTTATTTGACGGCAATCAATGCAGTGATGCCAGCCATTATGGCGGGTAATGCCGTTCTATTGAAACACTCCGCGCAGGTGCCACTGTGCTGTGAGCGCTTCCAGCAGGCATTTGATGCCGCGGGGCTACCCGATGGCGTTTTTCAGTACTTACACCTCGATCACGCAGATACCGAAGCGCTTATTGCTAGCCCACATATAGATTACGTTGCCTTTACAGGCTCTGTCCCCGCGGGCGCCATGGTAGAGCGAGCCGCTGCCGGTCGTTTTATCGGCGTGGGTCTTGAGCTAGGTGGCAAAGATCCCGCCTATGTCAGACACGATGCCGACCTTGATCAGGCAGTAGAAACAACGATCGATGGCGCTTTTTTTAACTCTGGCCAATCGTGCTGTGGTATTGAGCGCATCTATGTCCACGCTAGTCTTTATGATGCATTTGTGGAGAAGGCGGTTGCGCTGGTTAAGCAATACACACTGGGTCGTCCCGATGATCCTGAAACAACATTGGGCCCGGTCGTAAAAGCATCAGCTGCGGAGTTTGTCCGTGCTCAGGTCGCAGATGCCGTCGCCCAAGGGGCTGTCGCGCATATCGATCCTGCGACATTTGCCATGGATCAGGTGGGGACCCCTTATCTTGCGCCCCAAGTGTTGACCAATGTCGATCACAGTATGCGCGTTATGACTGAAGAGTCCTTCGGACCTGTTGTAGGCATTCAACGTGTAGAAAATGATGATGAAGCTGTCGCGCTTATGAATGACAGTGAGTTTGGCCTCACAGCGGCGATTTTTACGCAGGATATCGAAGCGGGTGTGGCCTTGGGGGAGCGTGTTGCAACGGGTACGCTGTTTATAAACCGCTGCGATTACTTAGATCCAGCACTTGCTTGGACTGGCATTAAGAATTCGGGCCGCGGGTGTACGTTATCTTCGCTGGGTTACGAGGCTCTGACGCAGCCTAAATCGTTTCATATTAAAACTCAGTCGTAAAAGCCCTCACAACGAATTTTGGTCAGTTAATCAAGCCATGAAGTATTGGTTATTCAAAACAGAGCCCGACGAGTACAGCATTAATGATCTCGCCAATGCGGGACCGACGGGTACTCCATGGGATGGTATTCGCAATTACCAAGCGCGCAATTTTCTGCGAGATGAAGTCGCCGTGGGCGACCGCGTACTGATTTATCATTCGAGTTGCGCGGCCGTTGGTTTGGCGGGTGTAGCTCGGGTGATTGAGGCGGCTTACGCTGATCCCGATCAATTCGATACCAACAGTAATTATTTCGATGCCAAAGCGACGCTGGATAATCCGAGGTGGTATCGGGTTGATATTGCGTTTTCAGCCCGCTTCGATGAACTCATAACACTCGCACAGCTAAAAGCTACGCGTGATCTTGAATCGATGGTATTACTGCGCCAAGGGCGTCTTTCCGTCCAGCCTGTGACGGCCCACGAGTGGGGGATTATTCATTCCATTGGCAGTATTCAGAGGTAAATAGTGGCGCAAAGGTGTTCTGCCAGATGACTACAAAATTTGTTGCCGAGAGGTGCGAGACGCTATAGTGCCGTACCACTTTTATAGTTTTTATGGAGATTTTTACGATGTCCCACGTTGTTGTCACTGATCACGCATCCTTCACGGAAATCCATATGGACGACGGCAAGGCTAATGCACTGAGCTTCGCGATGGTTGAAGCAGTACACAGTGGTCTCGACCATGCAGCGTCAAGGGGCGGAGTTGTTGCGCTAATGGGGCGAGAGGGAAAGTTCAGCGCGGGCTTTGATTTAAGCGTCATGCAGCATTTTGATGCAGAGTCCATGCGCCTGTTGCGTGAGGGCGCAGATCTAGCCATGCGGCTGTTGGCTTTCAACGGCCCAGTTATTCTTGGCGTGACGGGCCATGCCCTCGCAATGGGAGGTCTACTATGCCTCGCTGCGGATCATCGTATCGGGGTGCGTGGTGGGTTTAAGCTTGGCTTGAATGAAGTGGCTATCGGTATGACGATGCCTTGGTTTGGCGTTGAGCTTTGCCGAGCGCGACTTAACCGCTCTCACATGGATCAAGCGCTTGGACTTGCCCGTCTGTATGGCCCCGATGACGCACAGTATGCTGGCTTCCTCGATGAAGTTGTTGAGCCCGAGGCCATGCATGGTCGTGTTGCTGAGCTGGCGGAGATGTTTGCCAAGTTAGATATGCCATCCCATCGCGCCACAAAGGCTCGCTCACGACAGATTCTTTTAGAGCGTCTTGAGCTCGCGATAGCGCGAGACTTTGCAGAGGGGGCAAGTTTACGCGCGAGCGCCTGAGCCAGCTCGTGGGGCTACCTCACTGATCGAGATTGTTAAACTTTTCGGCCATGGTGGGGTTTTTACGCGTTAGCTTCTTGATGGTCACGTCCTGCGCTTTGTTATTAGCGAGGCGCAGGTTACGGTCGGTACCTAACAAAGCATCTTTAGTCTTCTGTAAGTGATCGATCGACTTGTCGATTTCATCGATGGCCGTTTGAAATTTCCGTGATGCAAGGTCGTAGTTTTTCGCGAAGGCGCTCTTGAAGCTGTCCAGGTCTTCTTCAAAATTAGTAATGTCGACGTGCTGTGCTTTGACAAGTGCGAGTTCAGATTTATAGGTGAGGGCATTCATTGCTGCGTTACGTAGCAAGGTGATGAGCGGTAAGAAAAACTGTGGTCTGATCACATACATTTTCGGATAGCGATGAGACACATCGACAATGCCTGTGTTGTACAGCTCGCTCTCTGATTCGAGCATAGACACCAGTACCGCATACTCACAGTTTTTCTCATTTCGGTCTCGGTCCAGCTCTTTAAAGAAGTCTTCGTTTCGTTTCTTAGTGGCCGTAGTGTCCGATTCATTTTTCATCTCAAACATGATCGAGACAATTTCTGTACCTACATCATCGGTATCTCTGAAAACGTAGTCGCCTTTACTGCCCGATCGTGCATCGTTGTCTTTCTCAAAGTAGGCGCGTGGAAAGGCCGTGGCACGAATCTGGTTAAAGGCTGTTTCACAGTGCTGCTCAAGGGTCTCGCCCAGCATCTTAGTAGACAGGCGCGCCTTCATGTCTTTTAGCCGATCGATGGCATCATCACGATCTTTGATTTGAGTTTCGTACTTGTCCTTTAATGCTTGCTCAGACAGCTGCTTCTCGAGTGTGGCCCTCTCGAGCTGATTGCTGAGCTCGCTGCTTTTCTTCTCGACTTCGCTGATAGCTTGACTAACCGCCAATTGTTTCTCAGTGGCATGGGAATCAATCACCGATTTTAAGGCCTGAATTTCTTGTTCTTTTTGTCCATTAGCTTCTTGAAGGGCGCGACTTTGATTGAGTTCCGCGAGTTTCAGGGCATTGTCTTTGTCACGTCTTACGGTATCGAGCTCATGCAGAGCGGCATCTCTTTCTCTTTGAGCATTATTGAGAGCCGCGTTGACCGCGGCGGTCTTTGCCGCTTCGGCTGCGTCTAATTGGGCTTGCATCGACTGGAGTTCAGACGCTTTGGCCGCATTGATAATTTGGGCTTCTCGCAACATCTCACTTTTCGCGAGTTCAAGGGCATCGTGTTTTTCTTTCTCTGCGAGAGCTAGCCGTTCCGTTAGCTGCGCTTCAAAAGCATGGTCGCGTATTTGCTTGAGAATATCGGCATAGCCCGTCTCATCAATCTTAAATGCCTTGCCGCAGTTGGGGCAGCTTATATCGTGCATAGCTAATCTTCTCTACTCATTGGGACGGTTACCATCAACATTCTGCTCCAGTAACCTGACGGGTGGCGTGTCGATGGTTCGACATCGTAAATTACTCATGGATTGCCTCTCAGTCTAACGTAGAATTCCATTATGTCTGATCATCCACTACCTATTGCCGCGCAACTACCTAATATCCATGCTTCCATTGAGAAGAATAAGGGTGTGGTATTACAAGCAGAGCCGGGTGCGGGTAAGTCGACCCTACTGCCGCTTAGTCTTCTTGATAAGGACTTCTTGCGGGGAAAGCGCATCATTATGCTTGAACCTCGGCGTGTCGCCGCTCGATCGATTGCCCATTATTTGGCGAGGCAGTTAGGCGAGGAGGTTGGCCAAACCATAGGCTACCAGGTACGTAACGATCGTAAACAGAGCGCGAACACCCGTTTAGAAATCGTTACAGAAGGGGTCTTAACGCGGCGTCTCCAAACTGATCCAGAATTATCAGGCGTTGGTTTGGTGATCTTCGATGAATTTCATGAGCGCTCTTTGCAGGCTGACCTCGCCCTGATGTTAACGGTAGAGGTGCAGCAAGCCTTGCGCGAAGATCTCAAGATTCTCGTTATGTCGGCTACGCTTAACGCCTCGTTAGTCGCAAATTATCTCGGTGGCGCTGAGATCATTCAGTGTCCGGGTCGTGCGCACCCTGTTTCGCTTGATTATCTTCCGGCTCCCGATCGTTACAGTCTGCCCGAGGTAATCGCGACAACGGTTGTAATGGCATTAGATGCGCAGCTTGGTGGCGACTTATTGGTGTTTTTACCCGGACGTGGCGAGATAGAACGGAGCATCAATGCTTCTCAAGCGTCCCTGAGTGGTCGCGATATTGATTTACTGCCTTTGTACGGTGGCTTGTCTCTTGAAGCGCAAGAAAAGGTCCTCACGCGTGGTCCCAGTTCAAAGCGTCGTGTGATCTTTGCAACCAATATTGCGGAAACTAGCTTGACCATAGAGGGTATCGTAGGCGTTATCGACAGTGGTTTGGAGCGCGTTTTGCGCTATGACCCTGTGAGTGATATGACACGACTGGAAACCGCGCGCATTTCCAAGGCATCCGCGACGCAGCGTGCAGGGCGTGCAGGGCGATTAAAGTCTGGGGAATGTTGGCGGCTCTGGCCTCAAGCAATACATCAGCAGTTGGCGGACTATCAGAGTGAAGAAGTGTGTTCCGTTGATCTCAGTGGCACATTGTTGGAGCTTTTTTGCTGGGGGTTCACTGATTACGAACAAATTCCTTGGCTTACTCCTCCGCCTCGCGCGCACTTCGATGTTGCTTGCCAAAACCTAGAGCGACTGGGGTTAATTGACCCTAAGCATCAGCCTACTGCTTTTGCTGAGCGGGTAGTGACTTTGGGGGTCAGTCCGCGTTTGGGTGCGATGTTACTCACTGCAAGTACCGCCGGCGGCGGTCTCGATAGCGCATCGTCTCCCAATTCTGCTATCGCCACCGATATAGCCTGCCGTGCCGCCGCCTTACTCAATGATCGGGATATCTTTCACGGTCGGCAGTCAGTTGATATCGACGAGCGGCTCGGTGCATTTGAGGATTATCAACTCGATCGTAAGAGCGCGCTGAAACGTTTTCCGTTGCGTGCAGCCGCAGCGGCGGATGCGCTCGCACTTGCCAATAGACTGCATCGTGGGCTTACAAGCAACGACTTGAAGAAGCCCTTGGTGTCTCGGTTAGACAGTCAACAAGCTTTGGGCGAGTTGCTCTTGTATGCATTTCCCGATCGTCTAGCCAAGCGGCGTGGCGATAGCCGTCGTTATCTGTTGGCAAATGGTCGTGGTGTCACCTTGCCGGAAGGCGATGCACTCGGGGGGTTCGAGTGGTTGGTGGTAGCCGATGCTGATGGGCAAAAGTTAGACGGCCGAATTTATTCGGCGGTCGGTTTACATCGAGAGAGCGTTCTCGCATTTGTTCGTAGTCGTATGCGACACGAGGACGATGTTCAGATGAGCGCCGATCAGCTAAAGGTCAGTCGTGTGCGGAAGTCTTATTATGGCGCGCTCCTG
>CAJQLP010000126.1 GCA_905479205.1 uncultured Luminiphilus sp. | reverse complement strand
CAGGTATACCCTTTGTTAACCTAATCGTTGTTCCAGCGGCGGTGGTGGGTGCCACCCTTCTATGGTGCGAGGAGCTCGGCCCCGACAGTCAGTGATCTCACAGTTTCACTGGCGCTAAACGCAATCATTAACAAAAAATAGTAATACGCATTTGATAATGCTTATCATTTGTGTATGATTCCGAGCCCAGCGGTTAATGGATCTCGGAGACATCCCCATGCCTTCTCGGCGCAATATCGTCATAGTGGTATTGGTGGCAATCGTCAGTGCCTCGAGCGCTCTAGCGCAAGACGTAGCCACCTCCGATACGCGAGAGCTCGTAATAGAGCAGGTCCTTGTGCGCGGCGCTTATTTTGGCAAGCGCGTGGCCTCAGGCGTAAAAACTCCGACCTCGTTATTGGACATACCGCAATCCGTCTCACTGATGACCGCGGAACAGATCAATGACCAGGCGATGACTAGCATCGCGGAAGTCATGCAATATACGCCAGGGGTCAGCATTGGCCAGGGCGAAGACCACAGAGATCAAATTACCATTCGCGGCCAAAATACAACCGCCGACTTCTTCATCGATGGCCTGCGTGACGACATTCAGTATTTCCGCCCACTCTACAACCTTGAGCGCGTTGAAGTTCTGCGCGGATCTAATGCCCTGCTATTTGGTCGCGGCGGCGGCGGCGGCGTGGTTAATCGCGTCAGCAAAGTGGCGCAAACAGAGCAAAGCTTCGTTGATATATCTGGCGGCATCGATTCATTTGGCGCCAATACAATGACCGTCGATGGCAACCTGAGCCTGAGTGACTCGCAGGCTCTGCGTCTCAATAGCATGATCGAGAACATCGATAACCATCGCGATTTCAAAGATGGCGAACGCTGGGCATTCAACCCCACATATACCTTGCAACTAGCGGAAAGAACCACTCTTGTCGCGTCCTGGGAGCGAGTCGACGATCAGCGCGTCGTAGACAGAGGTAATCCCTCCTTGAACGGCGCGCCGTTAGAGGGCTATGACGAAACATTCTTCGGCAGTCCAACCCTGAACAACACCACATTTGAAGGGGATATTTTCCGCCTGCGCGCTGATCACCGACTAAACGACGTATGGTCGATGAACGCGACCGTCCAATACGCAGACTACGATAAGTACTACCAAAACCTGTACCCCGTCGATTTTGATGCTGCTGCTGCGACCGTATCGTTAGACGGCTATGACGACACCACGTCTCGCAAGAACACCTTGCTACAGCTCAATCTTATAGGCCAGCTGTCTATCGGAGCACTCGAACATACGCTGCTGGCAGGTGCAGAATTTGGGGATCAAGAAACGGCAAACAGCCGACGAGACGCGTATTTTTTTGACTCACAAGATGACCAAATAACCTTTGGATTCACCGACCCGCTCAACATTCCCGCTGTGACCTCGACCGAACCGGTGCGTGATACTCGCTCCGATGTCGGTTTCACATCACTATTTATACAAGATGAAATCCGCCTCAACGACCAGTGGTCTGTCGTGGCCGGTCTTCGCTGGGATGAGTTTGAGATTGATGTACTCGACGACATTGAAGTTAACGACGGCATCGACGATGGCAACTCTGGAGTTTTAAGTAGCAAAGATCGCGAAGTGTCGCCACGAGCAGGGATCATCTACAAGCCCACGGACACCACGTCCCTCTATGGTAGCTACAGCGTCACTTTTTTGCCGCGCTCAGGAGATCAATTCCTAAGCCTTACACCAACCACTGCCAATCTCGCGCCAGAAGAGTTTGAGAATATAGAAGCCGGCATCAAATGGAGTCCATCAGATAGGCTCAGTATTACCGGTGCTATTTTTGAGATAACACGGGAAAACGGCACTGCGGTCGACCCTAATAACCCGGAGCGTAGTGTTTTAACGGGAACCAAGACCCGCGGCGTTGAGTTACAAGTCGCCGGCGCATTAAATGCCAATATCATGATCAACGCGAGCTACACGTACCTTGACGGTACTGAGCTAGGGCGCTTTGCTCAAGGTGACGCGGCGAATCGCGACCTCGCACAGCTTCCTGCCAATAAGTTCACGTTATGGGGCGACTGGACGCTAAGCAGTCAATGGCGCGCAGGATTGGGACTGCTGTATCAGGATGATCAATACGCAAGTCTCAGTAATGCGGTAACACTAGACGCCTTTACGCGCGTCGATGCGGCTATATTTTGG
This sequence comes from uncultured Luminiphilus sp., assembly GCA_905479205.1. Taxonomy (GTDB): domain Bacteria; phylum Pseudomonadota; class Gammaproteobacteria; order Pseudomonadales; family Halieaceae; genus Luminiphilus. Next base: position 1,908 of record CAJQLP010000126.1, on the reverse strand, counting down.
GACGTCAGTCCATCACTCGCGCTGCAGTTGAATATTGAAAACCTACTCGACGAAAATTACTTCCCGACGGCACACAACGACAACAACATATCTGTTGGCCGGCCTTTAAATGCCCGGCTAACGGTGCGGTATCACCTCTAAAAAGGTTGATCAGTCCAACAGACCTTCGGGAGGTGGGGTGCACTTCAACTTCTCCCCAAGCAATGCTTCTATATCGGGGAGTAGAAACGCATCGTCTTCGCTGGCGAAACTAATGGACGTGCCCTTCGCACCTGCTCTCCCGGTACGACCAATACGGTGAACATAATCTTCAGGGTCTTCAGGCAAATTGTAGTTGACGACATGGCTTACACCATCGACATGGATACCACGGCCGGCAACGTCAGTCGCCACTAGCACAGCAATCTTGCCTTCTTTGAACTGCGCTAACGTTTTAGTGCGCTTCGCCTGCGTAATCTCACCAGAAAGCATGCCACAGGAGACTCCAGCCTTGCGGAGCTTTTCATGAACGTTACGCACTTGATCGCGGCGGTTAGCGAATACGATTGTCGATACAGTCTCTGGCTCGCGCAATACGTTGACTAGCACCCGCATCCGCTCATGACTTTCACAAAGCCACACTTGTTGATCAACGGACGCTGTGGCGACTCGCTCAGGCTCAATTTCTACTGTGATCGGCTCAAACGTCCACTGCTGCGCCAAGTTGAGAATGTCCGGAGTGAACGTCGCAGAAAAAAGTAAAGTCTGGCGATCTTTCTTCTGAGGAGTAGCACGAACGATACGCTTCACTTGAGGAATAAAACCCATGTCGAGCATTCGATCTGCTTCATCGAGAACCAGGGTCTCAACGTTATCGAGGAACAAATCCCGACGCTGTAGAAAGTCGATTAACCTCCCCGGTGTCGCTACGATTAGATCCACCACCTTACTTGTGACTTGGTGAAGCTGTTTTTGATAATCCGCACCACCAATCAAGGTGACCGTATTGAGGCCTGTGTGCTGCGCTAAATCTGCGGCATCGGCCGCTATCTGCATAACCAACTCACGAGTAGGCGCAATGACCACAGCGCGTGGCTCTGCCAAGAAACGCTCACCCTCGATTGGGTGGCTCAACATATCGTTAAACAGCGTGATCAGAAACGCAGCTGTTTTTCCCGTACCCGTTTGCGCTTTCCCAATGGCATCGTAGCCCTGTAAGGTATGGGGTAGTATCTGCGCCTGAATAGGAGAGCAATACTGGAATCCGAGTGCCTCAATCCCTCTTAGTAGAGTGGGATGTAAATCGAGATCATGGAAACGCGTTTTACCCTCCTCGGGCGCGACAACAAATTGTTCGGGGGTCCAGTTGGTATCACCGGATGTTTGCTTAGATTTGCTCAAAAGAAATAACTCGACAGAACATGAAAGTGGGTCGCAGTCTACCACAGCCAAACGCTCACGAAGTTAAGCTGACTGCGCTTGCAAATTCCGTCACAGATAAGAGACCAAGTGCTAATGTTTCCAATCCCACCACTACATGAACTGCGAACTGAATTGCAGCACACGTGGAAGATCGCCTGGCCGTTATTCATTGCTCAACTGGCACAGATGGGGACAGGTGTGGTCGATACAATCATGGCAGGCCGCTATGATGATCAAGATTTAGCCGCTATTGCGGTTGGATATAATATTTGGCTGCCCGCTTACCTGTTAGTTCTCGGCGTGTTGTTTGCCAACTCATCAATCGTCGCGCAGGACTTCGGCGCCCATAGGCTCAGTAAAATTCGCGCCCAACTTCCCCAATCGCTGTGGGTAGCCGTCGCTCTCGGCTTGTTCGTCGGCCCCTTGGTGTGGTTTAGCAGTCCGCTGATGAGTCTCCTCGAGTTAAACGCCGCCACCCATGAGAAGGCGCTGGCCTACACGCGCATG
>CAJQLP010000125.1 GCA_905479205.1 uncultured Luminiphilus sp. | reverse complement strand
AAGGAGATCGCCAGCTAGTTGGCATCCAAAAAGGGCGAGTAGGGCAAGGTGCATGTGAGTAGTCCACCGGTGGTCAAGGGCTAGTTTAACCCTAAGAGCATGCTCCATCATATCTCGGATAGACGAGTACAATTCGTCTCGCGGTGACTGCTTGCTAGTAGTCAGCAACCGGAACGCGGAGAATAAAAAAACCCCGCTTGAGCGAGGTTCCAATACTTAGCGTTTGAGTAACGGTTTGTCTGTGGCATTCCTTTACGAAGATCGGAACTGCGCTTCCTGACAATGTGTTACTGGTTGTCGTTGCGCCCACTCCCGATTGCCGCGGGATCGGTTGGATACGTCAATGGGCAGGGAATTCTTGCTTAAGCATCCGCAATATCTCTATGCGTTCTTTATAGCGGTCTTTTTCGATGTCAAAGCAGCAGTCCGCTTCTAGCCCAACGAGTGTTTCAGCGATCTCATCGGACATCCCTGTAACAAAAGTTCGCTTGCCCGCACGTTTCGCATCACAGGCGATTGTCTCGACGGCCCGTGCCGCGGAAACATCGAGAAAGGGTACTCGCTGGAAGTCGAGCACAATAGCGCGCATGCCATCGCGGTAGCGCTCTCGGACATGATGGCCAACATCAGCAGCGGCACCAAAACTCAAGGGACCCCCAAATTCGAAAATCGTGACTCGATCTTTAATATCATGTAGTAATTCGCGCTCTTCTTCGCTTGTTGGTGTAAGCGGTCGAGATAGCAAGTCATCGAGCTGACTTGCAGCCACTTGGCGTACGTAGGCTAAAGCGGCAAGTACTACCCCGGCCGCTACAGCGGTTATGAGGTCAATAAACACGGTCAAGCCCAGAACCATAACCATCAAGGCTAGATCCCAGCGAGGTCCGCGATGGGCATTCTTGAGGTAGCTAAAATCAATAATGTCTAGTCCCACTTTGATGAGAACACCCGCGAGTGCAGCGTGGGGTATATATGCGGCCACGGGTCCGACACCTAGAACAACGGCTGCGAGTACCAGTGAGTGGATCATTCCGGAGAGTCTAGTGACACCACCTGAGCGGACATTAACAACCGTACGCATAGTGGCACCTGCGCCGGCAATGCCTCCAAATAAGCCCGCGACCGCGTTACCAATACCTTGGCCTATGAGCTCTTGGTTAGAATCGTGACGCGTGCGTGTCATGTTGTCGGCAACAAGTGAGGTCAATAAACTATCGATCGAGCCAAGAACTGCCAATATAACCGCGGCTTCTAAGACCAGCGCGAATGCCGATTGGTCAAAGACCGGTAGATGCAATGAGGGTAAGCCACTGGGTATATCGCCAAGAATTGGCATGGCGCCAACAAACAGCGATAGAACAGTACCGGCTGTGAGTGCTGCCAGCGGCGCAGGGAGGTATTTGCCCCAAGCGGTGGGCCAGCTGTAGACAACCACAAGCGTTAGTGCAGCAACGGACAGCGCAGACCAGTTGATACTTGCCAGGGCAGTGGGTAGATAGGCCAGTCCTGGAACGGTGCCTGCAGGTGCTGCATGCCCTAACGTCGCATCAAGCTGGAGGATAATAATGATCACTCCAATTCCGCTCATAAAGCCGGATACAACGGGGTAGGGTACCAAGCGGACCAAGTCGCCGAGTTTAAAAACCCCGAGAGCAATCTGTATGAGACCTGCGAGCATGACCGCAGTCAAGATAAGCCCAACATCTCCAGAGAGACTCGCGAACAATCCCGCGAGTACCACGACCATGGGGCCTGTTGGTCCGGATACGTTAGTAGGTGTTCCCCCGAACCAGGCGGCAAAAAATCCTACTATAATTGCGCCGTACATACCCGCAATGGGGCCTAGGCCCGAGGCTAAACCGAAGGCGAGTGCAAGAGGGATTGCCACTACACCGGCCGTGAGGCCCCCGTAGATGTCACCGCGTAGATGGGATAGGTCAAATTTAAAAGCAGACAACATGGCACCGTTCCATTTGAATTTAAGTTACACAATGGTCTAAATTCGTTGCAAAAATATATAGACGTTAATCGATATAGGGTATAGATTTAATCTATCACAAGACAATCTTTGGAATCCACCGTGCCTTCATTGCGACAGTTAGAGTATTTCCTTGAAGTTTCCGAGGCGGGCTCGTTGAGACAGGCGGCCACGCGCTTAGGGGTTACTCAGCCGACGCTTACCGTTCAACTTCGCAGTCTAGAAGAAGCGTTGGGTGTTGTACTGCTGGAGCGAAGCCGCAATGCCACTTATCTGACGCCAGCAGGGCGCGAGCTTTTGCCCAATGCACGGGAACTCTTGAATCAATGGCGTAATCTCATCGAGTCTGCCCATTTGCTCGGTGACCATACCTACTCAACGTATAGGTTGGGTGTGCCACCTACATTGGGTCCCTATCTGTTGCCGACCCTGCTGCCCTTCATTCATAAAAAGTTCACGCGTTTGCGTCTACACGTGCGCGAGGAGGTACCCGATAAGCTGCTTTCAGGTCTTGAGGAGGGTCAGTTCGATTTAGTTATCGGTCCAGTGCCGGCAAGTAATGACGCGCTTGAGCGGGAGCCGCTATTTCGGGAACCATTGTTACTTGCAAGCCCCGCTGAGATGGCGTTTAACAGCGGTGAAGATTTCCGTGAAAGTGATTTAAGTGGTCTGGAAATCCTGGCTCTCGATGAGCGGCATGCGTTGCGTCGTGAAGTTGAACGCATCTGTGAGCAAACGGGCGCACGTCTAAATCGCGATTTTGAGGGTACCAGTCTCGATACCTTACGTCAGATGGTTGTTATGGGTATGGGACTCGCATTTCTGCCAGGGCTTTATGTACGAAGTGAGATTCATCGGCCCGAGGAGTTACGTATTCAGCCTCTCTCCGGTGGGCGTTTATTTCGAGAGCACGCTCTACTTTTCCGTCGCAATGCCCCATCTCGGGTTTTTTATCGAGAATTAACCAATTTAATTCGCGAAGTTATCAGTAAGGAATTGAAAGACTCCGTTATTCCCCTCGGATGAGGAAAGATTAGCCGCCAATAAAACGTTGCCGCTATTGAATTTGAACTTTGAGTATGTTTTTCTTCTCTATGGTTTTTATCGACCAACTCTGTATTTGAAAATAGTTGCTGGCGGCGCGGGCCGGGGGCAACTGCTACGCGTTTAATTGCACGCGCTTAAGTGCATGCGCCTAATTGGAGGAGCAATGACTCACACAGCTTATATCTACGACGCGATAAGAACACCGCGTAGCAAAGGAAAGAAGGACGGCTCGCTACATGAAGTTAAGCCTGTCGATCTCGGTGCGGGGCTCTTGCGAGAACTCCAGAGTCGACATGACCTCGATACCAGCTACGTTGATGATGTGGTGATGGGCTGTGTGACGCCCGTGGGCGAGCAGGGATCTGACGTTGCCAAAATGATCGTTCAAAATGCGGGCTGGGATGAGTCTGTTGCAGGTGTGCAATTGGATCGATTCTGCGCGTCCGGCTTGGAAGCGGTAAACATTGCTGCTCAAAAAGTAGCTTCTGGTTGGGAAGATTTGGTTGTTGCCGGTGGCGTCGAGTGCATGTCGCGAGTCCCCATGGGCTCCAATGGCGGCGCGATGGGTGGCGATCCTGCGTTCTCTTTGAAGTCAGGTTTCGTACCCCAAGGTATCGGCGCAGACACTATTGCGACGCTCGAAGGTTGGTCGCGAGAAGATGTTGACCGATATGCGGTCATCTCTCAGCAACGGGCTGCCCACGCGCGTGACAACGGCTGGTTTGATCGATCGGTAGTTCCCGTTAAAGATGAAAATGGTTTGACCATTCTCGAGCGCGATGACTTTATCAAGCCCCAAACTAACCTCGAAGGCTTAGCGAAGCTCAAGGCATCGTTCGAAATGCACGGGAGTTTGGGCTTCGACGATGTGATTTTAGCCAAATACAACACCTTAGAGCGGATTAATCATGTCCATACGCCCGGCAATAGCTCGGGTATTGTCGATGGCTCAAGTGCGGTACTCATCGGTAGCGAAAAAGCAGGTAATGACTTAGGCCTCAAGCCTCGTGGGCGTGTAGTCGCGACGGCTGTACTCGCTAATGACCCCATTATTATGTTGACCGGCCCTGGTCCTGCGGCAAAGAAATGTTTGGAAAAAGCGGGCATGACCAAAGACGATATTGACCTTTGGGAAATCAATGAGGCTTTCGCCTCTGTGGTACTGCGTTATATGAAAGATCTCGACCTTGATCTTGAGATTACCAATGTCAACGGCGGTTCAATCGCAATGGGGCACCCGCTGGGTGCTACGGGGGGCTGTTTGGTCAGTACCATGCTGGATGAACTCGAGCGCCGCAATCTTAAGCGCGCCATGTTGTCCCTCTGTGTGGGCGGTGGCATGGGTATCTCTACCATTATTGAGCGCGTTTAACGCTGGTCTACAGACAAAGGATTGATTAAACAATGAGCGGATTTAACTACGAGAAAGACGCCGATAATATCGTTACTATTACGATGGATATGGACGGCCCCGTGAACTCTATGAGCCCTGCTTTCCTACCTTTGCTCGAGGAGACGGTTGCGAAGCTAGAGGCAGAAGAGGGTCTTAAGGGTGTCGTGCTGACATCGGCGAAAAGTACTTTTTTTGCCGGCGGTGACCTTAAGACATTGGTTCAAGCGTCTGCGGATAACGCCGAAGATTTTTTCAACAATGTGCAAGCTATCAAAGCTGTTTTTCGCCGCATGGAGAAAATGCCGGTTCCTTACGTTGCGGCTATAAACGGTGCGGCATTGGGCGGTGGCTTGGAGCTGACGCTTGCCTGTAATCACCGTATTGCCTGGGACGACAAGTCAGTGCAGCTAGGTTTTCCCGAGGTGACATTGGGTCTTTTGCCAGGCGGTGGCGGCGTTGTAAAAGGCATTTACCTGATGGGTCTTATGGGTGCCAATGAATACCTTATTGAAGGTAAGCGCGTTACGCCCGCTAAGGCGCAGCAAGCAGGCTTGATTCACGAAACGGTTGCAGAACGGGACGAGCTTGTCCCTCGTGCAAAAGCTTGGATCATTGAGAATGCCGATAATGAAGCGGCCAGTATTCAGCCGTGGGATACCAGGGGTTATAAGATTCCCGGTGGGAACGCGAACCATCCAGCGGTCGCTCAAATGCTGCCTGCTGCGTCGGCGATGCTGTTCCAGAAAACTCGCGGCTTATTACCTGCACCTGCAAAGATTTTAGATGTGGCAGCTTCCGCGTTACGGGTCGATTTTGACACCGCCATGCGCATCGAGAGCCGTAACTTCACTGCGCTAGCGCAAACCGCAGTCGCTAAGAACATGATCACCACGTTCTTCTTTCAAATGAATCAAGTCAATGGCGGTGCGTCACGACCCAAAAATATCGAGCCTCAGCTCACTAAGAAAGTGGGCGTTTTAGGCGCCGGAATGATGGGGCAGGGTATTGCCTATGTTTCAGCCATGGCGGGGATAGAAGTTGTCCTTAAAGATATTTCTCAGGAGGCTGCAGATAAGGGTAAGGCTTACACAGAGAAATTACTGCAAAAGCGGATAGCCAAAGGTCGTATGACTGAGGAGAAAGCGCAGGCAGTTCTCGGTCTGATCAAAGCCACCGCCAATAATGAAGATCTTACGGGCTGTGACCTTATCATTGAGGCCGTATTCGAAAACATCAAGCTCAAGCATCAAATTACCCAAGAGCTTGAGCCTTATCTCGCTGAAGGGGGCGTCTGGGGGTCGAACACATCCACATTGCCCATCACAGAATTGGCCGAGGCGAGTAAAAATGCTGAGAATTTTGTTGGCATTCATTTCTTTTCACCTGTCGATAAGATGCCCCTCGTTGAAATCATCATGGGTGAGAAGACCAGTGATCTCGCGCTAGCCAAGGCCTATGATTACACCAAGCAAATCCGCAAGACGCCGATCGTTGTTAATGATTCTCTAGGCTTCTTTACGTCGAGAACCTTTGGTACCTACCTCGACGAGGGTACGCGTATGCTGAGTGAGGGTTTGCACCCAGTGCAAATTGACAATATGGGCAAGGCAATTGGTATGCCTGTCGGGCCGTTGGCGGTGTTTGATGAAGTCAGCCTTGAGCTCAACCGCAAGGCAGATGCTACTTGGACCGAAATGGGCGTGCGTGACAAGTGGGGTGACGGTAGTGTGACGCGGGGCGTTGTGGGCACCATGATCAATGATCATGGTCGTGGCGGACGCCATCACGGTGGTGGCTTCTACGAGTACAGCGAAGATGGTACTAAGACAATCTGGCCTGGCCTGCTCGATCTTTATTACAAGCCCGATGTTTCTGTGCCGGTGGATGACATGAAAGATCGACTACTGTTCCGTCAGGTCATTGAGGCACTTAAGTGTTTGGAAACCAGCGTTTTGCGAACCGTCGCTGACGGTAATATCGGCTCGATTATGGGCATTGGTGCCCCTGTATGGACCGGTGGCTTGATTCAGTTTGTGAACACCTACGGTTTGGAGCGCTTCATTGCCCGTTGTGATGAGCTGGCGGTATCTTACGGCGAGCGCTTTAAAGCGCCCGCTATTGTCGCCGAGAAGTTAGCGGCGGGTGAGCAGTTCGCATAAATACGTAAGATAGTAGTACCCGCCGTCGGCCCTGTGCGCTTGCCGATGCCGGGACCCGCAGTGCTGTGATAAAGCGAGTGAAAGCTCGCTTTTTTATTGGCGATTCGGTTTTTTTGGAAAGCGGGTTTAAGCAGTGCTCAAGCACTGTCGCGAATAATGAGCTGCGCTTGCGATATGTCATCGCGCGGGCGTTCACCACTGAGCTGCGCAAAAATAGACTCGCACATTGACTTTGCGCCTGCTGCAATGGGTTGTGCGACCGTGGTCAGCTGGGGGCTAATTAGTTGAGACAGGGAGATATTGTCAAAACCGATAACCGAAACATCATTGGGTACAGATTTGCCAGCACGTTGAGCGGCTGAAATCGCAGCAATCGCGATGAGGTCTGAGCAACACACGATGCCATCAACCTCGGTTTCTCGGGTAAAAAACTCCTCGAGCGCTTTCTGTGCCGTTGAAGGATCAAAAGAGATATTAATATGAAGCGGCGAGTTGGTCTCGGCTAAGCCGGCTTCTTGAAGCGCATCCAGATAGCCCTTAAAACGTGCTTGTGGCTCTGGAAAGTGTGTGTCACCCAAAAATGCCAAGTGCTTTCTATGACATTGTTCAATGAGGTGTTTAGCCGCCAAATAGCCACCTTGGCGGTTATCGCACCCTACGACGGTGTAATCGCAATCGAGTGTGGCATCACCCCAAACAGCGATAGGGAATCCGCTGTTGGCCAGTTCATTCAGGGCCTCGTGCTTCTTACCCTGACCTATAAATATGACACCGTCACTGGCCGACACTGTCTGGGATTGTAAAAAAGAAGATGCATCGTCCAGGCGCTCATGAGCGATCAGCGTATTGTAGTTTCGCTGTCGTAAATACTCGGCAATCTCCGCAATGATTTCCATGAAGAAAGGGTCATTGATGGTCTGGGGGGAGTCATGCTCTAGAGTTAATACGACCGCGATCACACCGGTGCGGCCCAATCGAAAGTTTCTGGCGGCGGTATTCATGACGTAACCCGTCTGCTTTGCCGCGTTAATAATCAAATCTCTCGTTTTAAAACTGACTAAAGGAGATCCTGACAGTGCTCTCGAAACAGTAGAACGAGAGACGCCCGTCATATCGGCGATCTGCTGCATATCTACGGTCTCGAATTTGTTCACTGACACTTACTCCCAAGAGGCGAACAGTTGGTCTTGTTGGCTTAATTGATCGAGCGTCACGAAAAAACGTGGCGCGAAGCTTAATTGTAAATCGTCTGTTGCTTTACTTGTATAGGGTGCCATAAAAATCAGCCGGTTGTTACGCTCATCTAAGCCTAAAATTGTTGCGCCGAATAGATGATCAACCCCGCAGAGAATACTCGATTGCTTGCCAGCCCTGATCCACGGTCCGAATGGCGATTCTCCAATGTAAAGCCTGATGCAGTTCGAAATTTCGCAGTCATGCTGCATCTCAGATTGGCGGTCAGTGGTCGCAGCCACCAAGATGTATTGTTTTAGCTTTTGCAGATAGAAAAGTTTCGGTATTTCAAATTGGGTAAATTCATCGCTATCGGGAAGCGATATGGGGGGAAGCAAGACGGCCTCTTGCAGGCCATTGACGACCTGTGCGATGCCCAGCGCGGGTTCTCGTTCGCTCGATTTAGCCGCAAAGGCCACATAGGTCTTTTGGTCATAGGCGAAAACAAAAGGGTCGCGCCAAGCGAGAATAGGACCCCCGCACTCGCCTTTGTTACTGCCTAAATTTTCTTTGTCGTCAATAAAATAGCCTGAGCTGACAATATAATCATGGTCTCGTTCTGGGCACAGAACACAGTGACCGGATGCGCTTGACCCATCGGCATTCAGTAACGACAGAACTAGATTTTGTATAAATGGTTGTTCAGAAGAGGCGGATCGAACACCTGTATAGGCTTCGACAATTCCATCGGGTAATGGGGTGACTGAGCCACTCCAGACATTGGCTTCATCGTAAGGCTTAGTCATGCCGGGCCGGCGATGAACACCTACATCGCGCCACGTTGCACCGCTATCGGTGGACTCAAAGTGATGGATGTGAAACGCATGATTATTACGATCGCTGGGATCAATCGGGGCATCCCAAAAATCCCGTCGTGGAATCGCTAAACAGAATAAGTGAAAAACGTTGTTGCTTTCATAGGACCAGGCGTCCCAAAGGTAAAATTCAGGATGCTTAATGCCGCTCGTGAACTGCATGCTCATAGGTTATTAATCTGCTTGGTAAAAAGTGCCCCCCGTTGGGGGGGGCACAGTGTTAACGATTTATCAGAAATCGTACCTGATACCTACAGTGCTAGATCGACCGCTCAAAGGACGCGCTCGAACAAAGCTACCTGCTGCCGCTGAGCCTTCTTCAGATTCAGTAACGACAAACTCATCGGTCAGATTATTGACGTTAAACGTAAGGAGCAAGCTATCGCTGATGGCATAGCTACCGAACAGGTGTACCAAGCTATAAGCATCCTGTTTCAGGTCATTGTTGTCCTGCACGTAGTAGTCAGTTGAGCCAACAATTGAGGCACCAATTCTAAATGGACCGTAGGCATACTCAGGCGTGATGGTATAGATAACATCTGCTTGACGGCGGGGTGTGTTGCCGACAACACCTGGGTTGGTGAGGTCTGAAGCAATTTCAGCATCAACCCAGGTTAGGTTTCCTGAGATGAAAAAGCCATTACCCAGTTGTGCACTACCTTCTAGCTCCAAGCCCGTCGCTTCGTATTCACGGATGAAGGTCAGTCCGGAGGTGATTTCAGCGTTGGTTTCTTCAACGGTGGTGTCGAATAACGTAGCGTAAGCTGCCCAGTTATCGCCTTGATGCTTATAGCCAACTTCAAACTGGTCAACGGTGTCGTAGCCGTCGGTTGTGCTTGCCAGCGACCCATCTGAGTTTAACGCACCTGAGATCTGAGTCAGGCGATCACCGATAGCACGGCCACCCGATGAGAAACGAGCGAACACAGATGAGCTGTCACTTAGCAAGTAGCTCGCACCAAAGCTGTATGACGTGTTGTCTGCGTCGTAGTTCACGTTAGTTACTGCCGAGCTTGATTCGTTCAAGACTCTAACGCCGCCCGAAATGAAGCCTGCAGAGGTTCCTGTGGGGCTCTCGAGCAAAGGATCAATGACTCCGTTGCCGTTGAGATCTACAGCGACATTACCACCACAGCAGCCGTCGAGGCGGCGGCCAGCGGCTTCCACATTGTCTTGGCGAACACCCGCATCGATGTAGAGATCGTCGGTGACTTGAAAGCCTAAGTTTAGGTAGGGAGCAAATGTTGTGTATTCCAGATCCCAGTCCCAGCTCAGGAAGCTTTGGGTTACCGCACCGTTATCGGCAAGAACCACATCAGTGGCGTTACCCTGACCGTCAACACTGCCACCTACAGCAACGTAGTTGATGTTCTGAGAGTTCGCACCGCTCAATGTTTGCATGCGGGTGTGCCAGCTATTCCAAGTGATATCGATGTTCTGCTTGCTGTAGTACAAACCAGCATCAAGGTTCACACGATCAAACGTCTTGCTGAAGCTGAAGTCGTTAACCAGTAAACCAACATCGTTAAATGTTGTATCGAACAGCAGGTTGGTGAAGGCCAATTGATTAGGATTGGCAGTCGAGCCGTTAACTGTCGCCACAACGTTACCGCAGTCGAGTGTCGCGCCGTCGATTCGAGCGTCCGCACAAAGCGCAGCGCCTTTGTTTGCAATGGTATCCGTGCCACCAGCAAAGCCATCGGTAAAGGGAGAGATGAACCCGCCTTTTATCGATGAAACGCGGAACTTGTTATTAACTCGCCAGCCATTACCAACGTCTTTGTCAAACTCGAAACCAAAGGCGTCAACTTCTGATTCGATGCCATCTGAAACAGACCGAGACATGCCGTTACCGTAGGGGTCAAAGGTTGTAATATTCGCTGTCGCTTGAGAATGTAGTGTCTGGCTTGAAGCGTCATATCCAGGTACTGCACCGAAGCTGCCGTTTGACTTTACTAAGACCGGCGAAGGCAAATACGTGGTCACCTTATCGTCAAGATGCTTGAAGTAGAGGCGGAAGAAGCCATCCTCTAGCTCTTTGGTGATGTTGAATTTTACTTGGCCACCACTGTCACCGTTAAAGCCGGTTTCTCTTACGCCTTCGCCGTCACGGAAAAAACCACCGATATGGTAGTAAAGCGTATCGCTGATACGGCCGCCGTATTCGAAGTCGGTTCTGAATTCGTCATAGTCAGCGCCGAAAGAAAGGCCAACAGAACCCGATTCATCGCCGCCGGTCTTGCTGATCATGTTGATAATGCCGCCGGGCGAGTTGGAGGAAACGATTGATGCAGAGCCTCCGCGGATAGATTCAACGCGGCCTAGTGTCCAGTCGTAGCGAACAAAGTTGTCGGTGTTTGCAAAGTTCATGTCACCGAACTCCAAGACGGGTAAGCCATCTTCGTGGAGTTGCATGTATTTCGAACCGCCCGTAGCGAGGGGGATGCCGCGTACCGTGATGTTCGCGTTGCCGTTACCGCCTGAACTTTCAGAGCGAATGCCGGGTAAGCTTCGGAATATTTCCGCAATTGAGCGGGGTGCAATTTTCTCGATGTCATCTTGAGTCATTGAGCTAACTGACACGCTAGCTTCTAGTTTGCTGACACCCTCGCGAGCTACACCGGTTACTACCACTTCCTCAAGCTCTTGAGCATAGCCTGAGCTGTTTACCAACGCGATGGCGGCAACCAAGGGAAGCTGCGCTATAGATAGAGACTTTCTCATTTTTTGCTCCTTTCGTTATTTGTAATGCATTAGCGATTGTGAGAGCCGAATCGCTGATGTTTTGTGAGCATAAACACCATGCCTGAACGCACCGTAAACCGCAATGCAATCGATTGCAAGCGCAAATACAACCGATTGTATTATTATTACAACCGATTGCATTAAAATTGCATAAAATCGCTAATAGTGTAATTCTTAATCCCTAATAAATGTTTGGCGGTACTAATCATGTCAATAGAACCGAGTAATACAGCGAGCCCTGACGCATACCGATCGGCTCGAGTACTGACCTACTTACTGTTTTTTATATTTGCGTTAACGACGGATGCAGTCGGCGTAGTTATCCCGGAAGTCGTAAAAGAGTTTGATCTCTCTCTCACACAGGCAGGTAGTTTTCATTACGCTACGATGCTGGCCATAGCATTGTCGGGTGCTTTTCTTGGCTCATTAGCAGACACCTACGGGCGCCGCTTTGCTTTGCTGCTTGGTATGGGTTTGTTCGCCGCATCGTGTATTGCATTCGTGACCGGTAGGCAGTTCCTGTTTTTACTGGCTTTGATCTTCCTAATGGGGGTTTCCATTGGCGTGTTCAAAACGGCCGCCCTTGCATTGGTTGGAGATGCAAGTTCTGATCAAACGGCCCACACCCATACCATGAATATGGCGGAGGGTTTTTTTGGCTTGGGCGCTATTGTGGGACCGGCCATTGTCACGGTAATGCTCACTAATGGCATACATTGGACCAACCTATATGTCATCGCCGGTGGCTTGTGTTTGCTGGTTATGCTGTATGCCAGCCGACTGACGTTTCCGAGCTACAAACCCAAAGTAACGAATAGCGCATCGTTCAGAAAATTATGGGCATTTAGCAAGGATCCCTATGCCATGGGCTTCGCATTGGCAATCATGCTTTATGTGGTGGCTGAAGCGGCTATTTATGTTTGGATGCCGACCTATCTAGCCAGCTATGACGGTTCATTTCAGTTGCTTGCAGCGTACGCACTTACACTATTTTTCTGTTTGCGCGCTGGGGGTCGGTTTTTGGGCGCTTGGATTCTTAAACGAACGTCGTGGAAGGCGTCGTTAACGATTGCGACCGGCTTGGTGGCTGCTTGTTATGCTGGTGCAGTCGTATTGGGTGTTCAATATGCTATTTTTTTGCTGCCTTTGTCGGGACTTTTCATGTCACTGATCTACCCGACGCTTAACTCAAAGGGCATAAGCTGTTTTGACGCGCATGACCACGGTTCTGTCGCAGGTTTTTTGCTGTTTTTCACGGCTGTCGCGGCAGCGGGCGGTCCGCTAATCATGGCGCTCATTGGCGATGTCTTTGGCGATATGAAATACGGTTTCATTTTTTCACTGGGCTGCGCTGTGGCGCTGTTCGGCATGGCCGTTGCCAATCAATTGACCAAAGCGACATCGGGTCGTCTGGGATGAGGGTTTGCCAATGACTTGTGTCAACAACATGTCAAGCAGAGTGGTGGCCATTGAAGGTGGGGGCACTAAATTTGTCCTCAGTATTGGCAATGACGTTGCTACTGCAACGCGCCATGTCATACCGACAACGACGCCCGAAGAGACAATGCGGTCAATAAAAGGGGTCATTGCGCGGGAGCATGATGAGCTGCCAGTGACAGCTATCGGAGTGGCTACTTTTGGCCCTATCGACATTGATCGGCAGTCGCCAAGCTATGGCGAAGTCGGCGTCACCCCTAAACAGGGTTGGCAAGGCTACAACTTTGTTACTGACTTAGGGTTGAGCTTTGGTTTGCCTGTCTTAGTAGATAGTGATGTTAACGCAGCGGCTCTAGCGGAGGCATCAGTCGAGAGTAGGACGCAAGAAATGGTCAATGGCGAGGATCCATGCCGGCATTTGGTTTATGTGACGGTGGGTACGGGGATCGGCGTTGGCGTGGTGCACTCAGGCGCTATTGCCAATGGTTTTATGCACCCCGAAATTGGTCATATCGCAGTGCCTCGACATCCACAAGATCGTGAGTTTAAGGGGGCTTGCCCCTATCACGCAGATTGCATTGAGGGTTTGGCCTCTGGCCCTTCGGTGATAAAGCGGTGGGGCCAATCATTGTCTGAGCTAGGTTCTGATCACTTCGGGCACGACCTAGAGGCTTTCTATCTGGGTCAGCTTTGCGCAACTCTGATTTTAAATCACATGCCTACGCGCATCGTTTTGGGCGGCGGCGTCTCTAAAACGCCGGGCCTCATCCAGCGAGTACGCGGCCAGTGTCGGCTGTTATTAAACGGTTACCTTCCCTCGGTTGATACCGATGAAGCCCTTGAACGACTCATTGTCCG
>CAJQLP010000124.1 GCA_905479205.1 uncultured Luminiphilus sp. | reverse complement strand
ATTGGTTCTTCCTGACACCAAATCGCATCCTCGATATTGGCGTACTGGCTCACTATCTCGGCAAGGTCCTCTTCAGGGAAAGGGTATAACTGTTCAATGCGAATCAGCGCTATATCCTCGATATCTCGCTCTCGGCGAGCCGCGCGCAAATCGTAAAATACTTTTCCCGAACACATGATAAGACGCTTCACTTTGCTGGGATCCAAGCCATCCGTCTCATCGAGCACGGTATTAAACTGCCCATCCGCCAGCTCTTCTAAGGTAGACGTTGCTTCTTTGTGCCGGAGCAATGATTTGGGCGACATAACAACGAGCGGTTTACGCAAGGGTCTAATGGCTTGACGCCGAATCATGTGGAATACCTGAGCCGGTGTTGTCGGCATGCAAACCTGTATGTTGTGCTCTGCGCATAACTGTAAGTATCGCTCTAAGCGCGCGGACGAGTGCTCGGGACCCTGGCCTTCATATCCATGGGGCAGCAACATGGTTAAGCCACAAAGTCTTGACCACTTATGCTCACCGCTGGTGATGAATTGATCAATAACAACCTGGGCGCCGTTAGCAAAATCGCCAAACTGAGCTTCCCATATCACCAAGCCTTTTGGGTTCGTAGTCGAGTAGCCATATTCGAACGCCAAAACCGCCTCTTCCGACAAGAGTGAGTCATAGATGACAAAATCTTCCTGATCTTCGCTCAAATGCTGCAAAGGCACATAGGCCTCATCGGTGTTCTGATTGTGCAGCACAACATGTCTGTGAGAAAACGTTCCACGGCCGATATCTTGTCCAGTCATGCGAACGGGAAAGCCATCGACAAGTAGGGTGGCGTACGCCATCGTCTCAGCATAACCCCAGTTAATCTCCAAGGCCCCTGACCCCATTTTACGGCGGTCTTCCAGAATTTTATTGACCTGTCGCTGAATAGCTAGACCCTCGGGACTCGCATTAGCGCGCTCGGTAAGTTCCTTTAGCTTGGACATAGGAACAGTGGTATCGCAGTGTGCAGTCCATGCATGTCCCAAATAAGGCGTCCAATCGACAAACAACTGCGTGTTCGGCTCCATTACAAGCGTACTGACTAAAGGTTCCCCGCGATCGAGAGATTCTCGGTAGCGGGATTGGAGCGCATTGTCCTCTTCCTCACTTAGAACTGACTCCGCAATGAGCCGATTTGCGTACAAATCCCGGGTTGAGGGGTGCGACTTAATAGTCCTGTACATGAGCGGCTGAGTGACTGACGGCTCGTCTGCCTCGTTGTGACCGCGACGTCGGTAGCACACTAAGTCAACAACAACGTCACGTTTGAACGTGTTGCGGAAATCTACGGCTAACTGCGTCACAAACACCACGGCCTCAGGGTCATCGGCATTCACATGGAAGATGGGCGCCTGAACCATCTTAGCAATGTCGGTGCAGTACTCAGTTGAACGCGCGTCCTCGCGCCGACTGGTCGTAAAACCCACTTGATTGTTAATAACAATGTGCAGCGTGCCGCCTGTCTTATACCCGCGGGTTTGGGACATTTGGAAGGTTTCCATGACTACGCCCTGCCCCGCGAAAGCCGCGTCGCCGTGCATTACAATGGGGACTACCGTGTCCCCGTTTGGATCTTTACGCCGGTCTTGGCGCGCGCGCACAGAACCCTCTACTACAGGGGACACAATCTCTAAGTGCGAAGGGTTGAAGGCCAACGCTAAGTGGACCTCACCTCCCGGCGTCATGACATTTGAAGAGAAACCTTGGTGGTACTTAACGTCGCCTGAATTTTCGAAGTTCACACGACCTTCAAATTCATCGAAAAGCTCAGCAGGGTTCTTACCGAGAATATTTACGAGGACGTTTAAACGACCTCGGTGGGCCATCCCAATGACGACTTCCTTCGCACCATAACCACCGATACGCTGTATGGCCTCCGACAACATTGGAATAAGGCTCTCGCCACCCTCCAAGCCAAAACGCTTGGTGCCTGGGTATTTCGAACCCAGAGACTTCTCAAGGCCTTCAGCTTTAATCAAACTGCGCAAGATCTGTAACCGAGCCTCCCGAGTCATCTCAGGCGCAGAGCGAACAGACTCCATACGGCTCATGATCCAATGGCGCTGCTCGGTATCAACGATATGCATAAACTCTGCACCAATGGTGTGACAGTAGGTGCGCTCGAGCGCGCCAACAATATCCTTTAACGTGGCGTCGCTTGCCCCGAAATACAGTGAACCCACCTGAAACACAGTGTCGAGGTCCGCTTCGGTTAGCTGGTGAAAGCCCAAATCTAGATCGGGGACGGGGTCACGTTGAGCGATACCAAGAGGATCTAGAGCCGCCTTTTGATGGCCACGCTGTCGATACGCAGAAATCAGCTGTACAACCTGTACTTGTTTGCGCTCGTACTCGGTCGCCTGTGAGTCGTGGGCAACCGTGGCTTCAGTTCGCACGCGCATTTTACTTATTCGGGCAAATTGCTCTCTCACCACCGAATGAGGAACGTCATGGAGGCTTGATGTCTTAGATTCGACCTTAGGCAGGCGGTCGAAGTAGTCACGCCACTCGGGGTCAATTGCATTCGGATCGATGAGGTATTCCTCGTACAACCCTTCAATATAGTGTGCATTACTGCCCGCTATGTGTGAGGTTCCCCACAATTCCAGCATGCTAGAAAGATTGGACGCGTGCGCCATACTTGACCTCGGAGAATCCGGTTTCTTATTTCAAATATGTCTAAGCAGGCTGGATCGGATGCCCAATTCGGGCATGAGTCCGTCCAGCCACGTAGACGCGGTGAGCATAGTTTAGCGGCTCATTGCTAAGGTTTGTAGACCTAGTCAGTGTCATCACGCGCTTTTTGACCGTGTTTTTGTGTTTTTTTGTCACATTAGTCTCCATAAGAATACAAAACATTCTATTTAGTTATGGATATGTTCGGCGCACTAAAAAGGGGCGCCTTGGCGCCCCTTACGAAACAGCGGCCAATACTTAGGTCGCGCGGTTAAGCAGCATGGTCCTGATGTGCCCGATGGCCTTTGTTGGATTCAATCCTTTGGGGCACACGTTGACACAATTTTGAATGCCATGACAACGGAAAACGCTGAATGGGTCATCGAGGTTAGACAACCGCTCTTCCGTAGCGGTATCGCGGCTATCCGCCAAGAAACGATAGGCCTGCAGCAAGCCCGCAGGCCCAATAAAACGGTCTGGGTTCCACCAGAAAGACGGGCAGCTGGTTGAGCAGCACGCGCACAGAATACATTCGTACAAGCCGTCGAGCTTTTCACGGTCTTCCGGTGTTTGCAGACGCTCGATGTCCGGTGCCGGTGTGCTGTTCTGCAAATAAGGCTGGATTTTCTCGTACTGAGCGTAGAATAGGCTCATATCCACGACCAAATCGCGAATAACAGGTAGCCCTGGCAGTGGCCGTACCACAAGCTTGTTACCTTTCACGGTCTCTGACAGCGCGGTGATGCACGCAAGACCATTTTTGCCATTGATGCTCAAACCATCTGAGCCACAGACCCCTTCCCGGCAACTTCGTCGATAAGTCACACCGGGATCCTGATCTGCTTTGATCATCTCCAGCACGTCCAACACCATAAGGTCTTTACCCTCGGTATCGACCTGAAAGTCCTGCATGTAGGGCGCGCTATCAACGTCGGGGTTGTAACGGTAAATGCTGACTTGCAACATTTGTTTATCTCCTCACAAAAATTAGTACGTTCGAATCTTCGGCTGGAATGTGTCGACCGTCTTCGGCGTAAAGTTCACGCTTCGCTTAGCGACGCGCTTGCCCTCCCGATAATACATAGAATGACACAGCCAATTCTCATCATCACGCTCGGTGTAGTCCTCGCGCGCATGAGCTCCTCGACTCTCAGTTCGTGCTTCAGCAACGATAGCTGTTGCTTCAGCCGTTTCAAACAGGTTCTGCAGCTCAAGACACTCGATACGTGCGGTGTTGAATGCTGACGACTTATCAGCCAGTTTGACGTTATCAACCCGCTCTCGGAGACCTTCAAGCTTCTTAATGCCGTCTTGCATGAACTCACCTTTTCGGAACACGCCAAAGTGGTTCTGCATGATGCCTTGAAGCTCCTTACGCAAATCCGCTGCATTCTCGCCATCGGTACGCTCATTGAGCGCGTTTATACGTTGGCTCGCTTCTTCAATATCGGTTTGCCCCGCGTCTCTTAGGTCAATGCCATCACGGAGGGCGCTCTCGATGAACAGACCCGATGCGCGGCCAAATACCACTAAATCTAACAATGAGTTACCACCCAAGCGGTTAGCGCCATGTACAGATACGCACGCAGCCTCACCACATGCGTAAAGGCCCGGAATCACTTGATCGTTACCGTCAGCGTCGACAGTTAGTGCTTGGCCGTGAATATTGGTAGGTATTCCACCCATCATGTAATGGCAGGTCGGAACAACCGGGATAGGCTCTTTCACAGGGTCTACGTGAGCAAATGTTCTGCTCAGCTCACAAATGCCAGGTAATCGAGACTCCAAAACATCTTCACCGAGGTGATCGAGCTTTAGCTTTACATGATCACCGTTGGGGCCGCATCCCCGGCCTTCCAAAATCTCTAGAACCATAGAACGAGCAACAACGTCTCGACCCGCTAGGTCTTTAGCGTTTGGCGCATAGCGTTCCATGAATCGCTCACCGTCTTTATTGATGAGATAGCCACCTTCGCCACGGCAGCCCTCGGTAACCAAAGTCCCGGCTCCATAAATTCCGGTGGGGTGGAACTGCCACATTTCCATGTCTTGCGCGGGAACACCGGCACGCAGGGCCATGCCCATACCGTCACCAGTATTGATATGAGCGTTGGTTGTCGAGGCGTAAATGCGGCCCGCGCCACCTGTGGCAAACACAGTGGCTTTGGACTTTACGTAAACCATTTCACCGGTTTCTATACAGATCGCAATAACACCCGTCACAGCGCCGTCTTGGTTTTTTACGAGGTCAACCGCAAACCATTCGTTAAAGAAAACCGTTTCGTTCTTGATATTGTTCTGATAGAGCGTATGGAGCAGCGCGTGACCGGTACGGTCAGCGGCTGCGCATGTTCGCGCGGCCTGGCCACCCTCACCAAAATTCTTCGACTGACCACCAAAAGGTCGCTGATAAATACGTCCTTCCTCAGTACGAGAGAAAGGCAGACCCATGTGCTCTAGTTCGAAAATAGCCTCTGGCCCAACAGAGCACATGTACTCGATCGCGTCTTGATCGCCAATGTAATCTGATCCCTTAACGGTGTCATACATATGCCAGCGCCAGTCATCGTTGGGGTCATCGCTGGCGATAGCGCAGGTGATACCGCCTTGCGCAGAGACAGTGTGCGAGCGTGTTGGAAAAACTTTAGTGATAACGGCCGTCTTGTAGCCGGACTGTGCCAACTGAAGTGCAGCGCGCATACCCGCTCCGCCGCCGCCGACTATTACACCGTCAAAAGAAATGGTTCTCATTGTTGCCTCCAGTAAAGAGCGCTCTGCGCAACCTGCGTTATAGCGAATGTGCGCAGTAATCCAAGCCAAAAATTGTCATTTAGCCCCAAATGATCTGAATCACCCAGAGAAGATACACAAGTAAGACCAACACGCTGCCAATCTGGCAAAGGCGCCGAAGTCCGTTACCGCGGGGTCCAAGCATTCGTTCGGTAAGATAGTCTGTGAACACTGCCCACAAACCAATCCAGGCATGGGCTGCGAAAGACAGTGCTGCCAGCAGTGTAAAAATACGCATTGCTGAGTTCGCGTGAAGCGCCTTCCAGCTCGCGTAACCAACGCCGTTCAGTAAGGTATATGCGACGAAGCCGAAATACGCTAGCAAGATGACGCCCGCGACTCGCTGAATCATCCAATCGGACAGCCCTGACCGGCTAAAACTGGTGATCTGAGTTACCATATTACAATCCCCCAAACGATGGCGAACGTAATGGCAAGTGCGATAACGATTCGCGCGCCCAATACTCCGCCTTCCATAGTTTCGCCGTAGCCGAAATCCATAATGATGTGCTTCAACCCCGAAAGGGCGTGATAACTCAGTCCGGTAGCGATAGCCCACAAAAGAGTTTTCGCAATCGGACTAGATAGCGTGAGCGCAAGATCATCGAAGCTTTGCTCCGAAGCGAGGCTCATATCGAGAGCCCAAATCAGCAGGCCACTAATCACAAACAAAAAGACGCCTGATAGGCGGTGTGTAATAGAGACATAAGCGGTAATCGGTAACTTCATCGATCCAATATCGAGGTTTACCGGTCGCTTGTCTGCGCTAGCAAGTGGCTTCACGGGTGATCTCCATTGTTGCTTGACAGGGACAGGCTGCACATCAGCCGCGCGGGAGTATACTCGTCTAAAACGGGTAATGACAATTCACTCTTCACACACCGCAATTTTTTTTAAAAATTAAAGCAATTTTAAAACGTGAAAAATTGACACGCGCAGCCAAGTGTCTATAGTTTGCGGCTCTCAACAATCCCCTTTTTCAGGAAAGTTCCCTATGACTGACAAAAAAGCCACTCTCACGATTGACCATGGCAATGGCGCCAGTGACAGCATCGACTTGCCGGTGCTTGAAGGAACCCTGGGTCCCGATGTGGTCAACGTAGGCTCTCTAACCAGCAACGGCTATTTCACCTACGACCCAGGCTTTACTTCTACAGCGTCCTGCGAATCAAAAATCACCTTTATCGACGGCGATAAAGGCATACTTTTGCATCGTGGGTATCCCATAGAACAGTTAGCTGAGCACTCGGATTATTTAGAAACCTGTTACCTACTGCTCTACGGAGAGTTACCAAATAAAACAGAGAAAGAAGAATTCGTAACCACCGTTCACAATCACACGATGGTGCACGAGCAAATCCGAACATTTTTCAATGGCTTCCGCCGTGACGCTCACCCAATGGCTATTATGTGCGGCGTCGTGGGTGCGCTCTCAGCCTTTT
>CAJQLP010000123.1 GCA_905479205.1 uncultured Luminiphilus sp. | reverse complement strand
CCCTAACAAGTCGTAATCAATCATATAACGCGCTGTACGATGCATACGCTCAGGTAACCAGTGGAAATGCGTATCGATCTGACGATAGCAATCAGCGATAAAATCAGGAAGCTCTGACCGTGCATAACGCGACCACTCAGTCGCGAGAAAATGATCGTAAATCATATCGACTAATATGCCCGCATAACGTCGAAATGGCGGCTCGATACGCGACTTGCTGCGAAGAACTATTGGATGAGCATCGGTAAAGGAATCGATGGCGCGGTGCTGGGCAATCGCCGCGCGCATCACGCGTGGATATTTGTGATCAATCGATCCCTTTACGAAATCACCCATCAAACTCCCCACTGCTGCTTCAGGGTGATCGCTGGCCAAATAAAGATGCGCTAAGTAATTCATCGGTCAACGCTGCCTAAAAACGCCCATGACTATCGAGCTCGCCGTCGACTAGAAAAAACAAACAGTGGATAACCGAGCGCGATGATAGCCGTGGCGAGCATCACCTGCAGTGGAAACTGCATCCCGGTATAGACCAACGTCCATCCCGTTATTAGCAAAAATACGATGGCAGGAAGCGGATACCAGGGCATGCCAAAAGCGTTGCTCTTTGGATGCCTACGACGACTTACAAAGACTGCAAGGACGGTGATGAAGGTATTCGCAGCCATTACGAAACCGGAGAACAAAAGAATTTTTTCGAAGGTAGACGTCCAAAGAAATATCAGCGCCATAAACCCCATAAAAAAAATGGCATTAGCCGGGATTCCTGCTTTGTTTGGGCGACCTAGTAAACTGAAGCCCGAATAGGCTTCACCGAGACGCTGCAGGGCCCTAGGTCCCGCCATAATCATAGCGCTGACAGTCGAAATCAAAATGCCAGAGAGTAAGAGCGAAACGGCGAATGCGCCCTGCTCTCCCACTACGTAATCGGCAACAATATAAGCAACCTCGACCTCTCCGCGTAGCTCATCGATAGGTGCAGAGATCAAGAAAACTGCATTGAGAGCAACGTAAATGCATGTGACGATAATGCAACCAACGATCAGTGCTCGCGGTAAATCACGCTGCGGATTCTCGAGCTCCCCAAGGATGTAGGTCGCGGCATTCCAACCTGAATAGGCGTACATCACATAAATAAGAGCAACCGCCCCACCACCCGACAGCATGTCATCAGCGCCCGAGAATACTGGCCCAGATAATTGGTGGTCATAATCGGCGCCTACAATCAGTGCAGTCGCAATGAATACCACGATCAATACTATTTTAAGCAACGTGAGCGCAAACTGTCCTTGGGCGCTGTCTCGCCGAGTGCGTGTATGAAGCGCTACCATAACCAAAATCAGTAGCGTAGCGCTCAGCTTTGCAGGTACAGCGGGCAATGCGGTAGCGAGATAAACACCGAAGGTTAGCGACGCTAATGCAATGGGGGCCGCGAAGCCAACCGTTGCAGACACGCAGCCTGAAACAAAACCTGCATAAGGGTGAACAAGCTCGGTTAAGAAATGATACTCGCCCCCCGATCCCACATTGCGAGCACCAAGCTCGGCATAGCAGAGCGCGCCGGATAATGCGCACAAACCACCAATGGCCCACAACCACAAAATACCCGTGGTCGATTGAATATCTAGGAGCTGAAAGCCTAGCGAGGTAAAAACCCCGGTGCCGATCATGTTGGCAATAACAACGGCCGTGGCGACTCGCGCCGAGTAGGTATTCAAACGTGTTCCTTTCAGGGATGTGCTTTAGTCGGACTCAAAAGTGATGTCGACAGTCGAGAGTCGTTTAACAAGCGTTCGCCCCATGGCTGACGCAGTTGTCCAAATACCGCCACCAACGTCCAAATCATCATGCGCTAAACACAGTGCCGATTGAGCAATCATTCGCGATGTTGCGCCATAGCCGGGGTCGCGTTTGCCTTTCACCGTCACCCGAATATCACTCGCCGAATCCATGGGATGGTGCGCATACACAAAGTATTCAAAATGACCATTCTCGCGTGCTGCCCGATCTGGGCCCTCACCCGAACTGGGTAACGCTTTTTTTACCAAGTAACGCGTAGGAGGAAATAATGCCGCACCCATAAAACCGCCCAATCCTGCCGCTAAACCAAGCGCTTTGAAACGATTGCCACATAACTGGGATTCGTCATACCGAAAGTCAGTTCCGTAAGGAAAGCCCAATAAGGCATTTGAACGGCGAATGACACGGGTATTGCAGGGCGCCATCAGGAATGGGCCTGTCCAGCTATCAAAAACCTCATCCCAACGAGCTCCCATTTGATCTGATTCATCGAGACCTGGAGCTGTACCTGCGGGATACAACGCATAAGGATCCATCATGCGCTTTCGTACTGAGGGGTCTCGAGTGGCCTGTTCCATCATAAACAGCATGCTAGCTGCGGTACCGCCACTGAATGCACCACTGAACTTACCCATGCGACCGCGCACATGGCGGGCATAGACACCGAAGCGCTCGTGCATCGCTTCTTGAGCGACGAAAACACCCAGATCGAATGGAATCGAGTCAAAACCACAGCAATGTACGAGTCTTGCGCCACTTTTCTGCGCCACCGGGTTAACGGCGTCAAATACCGCTGACATCCATTGCACTTCACCGGTCAAATCACAGTAATCAGTGCCGCCCTCAGCACAGGCTTTTAAAAGCGCTGTACCTAACTGCGCGTAGGGACCCACCGTGGTGCATATCACTTTCGTTTGGGCCACCAGCGAGCGAAGTGCATCAGTATCGGTAGAGTCTGCGATCAGGATAGCCACGTCACTTGAAAGGCCTAGGCGTCCATGCACAGCCTCAAGTTTTGCCTTATCGCGACCGGCAATAGCCCAGCGTGTTCCGGCGTCGGCGCCTTCAGCCAAATACTCGGCAACTAATTCACCGGTGAAACCGGTGGCCCCAAACAGAACAATGTCGAATGCTCGATCGTTTCGTGAATTCACTGGACTCTCCCCCTAAAAGAGATACATCGCGCTTATTGCGCGGCCAAGTAGTCAAGGGTCAGAGCTGTGAGCGCTCGAACACCTACAGGCAATGCGCGCTCATCAGCATAGAAACGCGGCGAGTGATTGGGATACACCAATGAGGGGTCTTCCGGAGCGACACCTAAGAATAAGAATAGACCCGGCGCTTCGTTAGCGAAATATGAGAAATCCTCGGCCGTTGTCGTTTGATTCGCTTCAATAAAGCCATCACCCGCGACCGAGCGGAGAGTCGGGGCCATTTGGCGGAATAATGCGGGATCGTTTCGCGTTACCCCATAACCCAAATCGATTTCAACCTCTGCTGTCGCACCGGCAGCAGCAGCCGTCTGGGTGGCGATACGGCGAACACGCTCGTGAATATCTAACCGAGTGTCTGCGTCGAAGGTCCGAATAGTTCCCACCATCTCGACCGACTCAGGAATAATATTGTTTCGAACGCCACCTTCAATTTTGCCGACGGTCACTATTGACGGGGTTAGGGTCGCATCAAGCTGACGAGAGACTATGGTCTGTAAGCCAAGTACGATTTGACTCGCGGTAACGATAGGGTCCACACCTGCCCAGGGGACAGCACCATGTGTCTGCTTACCTTTGACCGTTATACGAAAGAAATCCGATGACGCCATAAGGCCGCCGGGGCGCGTGGCAACGACGCCAACAGGATAAGGGAAAACATGAAGACCAAATACTGCATCGGGCTTGGGGTCATTAAAGGCTCCCTCTTGGACCATGAGTTCGGCGCCGCCCACCGATTGATCGGGAGTGCCCTCTTCCGCAGGCTGGAAAATAAATTTCACAGTGCCCGGTAAGTCTTTCCCTAATCCAGCCAATACCTCGGCGACGCCCATGAGAATCGCCACATGGTTATCGTGACCACAGGCGTGCATGACGCCCACTTCGCGCCCTTGATATTCTCCTATGGCTTTTGAGGCAAAGGGTAAATCGACAAGCTCTTTGACCGGCAGTGCATCCATGTCTGCACGCAAGGCAACAACTGGGCCGTTTCCGCCACGTAAAATACCGACAACGCCTGTGTGTGCGACCTCAGTCTGAACCTCCATACCGAGTGCACGTAGATGCTCAGCAATTATGCCTGCGGTGCGGAATTCGCTGTTGCCAAGCTCAGGATGCTCATGGAAATCGCGTCGCCATGCGACAACGTTTGGAATCACAGATGCAATAGTCTCCTCCATAGTAGGCGACAAATCAGCAAAGCCTACTTGGGGGACAACAGCAGCAAAAAAAGCAACGAGAAAGCGGCGAGACAGTGTCATGCGTATTTACTCCGTGAGATTCAAGTGACTATCATAACGGCATAGTGACTCTACGCATAAGGGCATAGTGACTCTGCGTTGAAGCACCAATTTACGTCGGAAATCGGGTACTCTGACTCGAGTTTCCAGCTGCACGGGAGTCGCTGAAACTCCGCAGTTGTACACGCGCTCCACCAATGGGCGTCAGCTACTTTCCACCAGCGTAGGTTGCTCTAGCTGCCATTGGCTGAAACCGCCATCGAGGCTGTAAACATCATCGAACCCCTTCTCGTTCATGAATGCGGCCGCCGGCTGGCTTGAGTTACCGTGATAACAACAAACAACGAGCGGAGCATCTAGATCGGCGGTTTCAACGAATCGCTGCACGCCAGTGTTATCGAGATGCAGCGCACCGCGAATTCGCCCTATTTCAAACGAGCGCTCGTCGCGAATATCGACAATCTGAACCGAGCCTTCAGCCATGAGCGATACCAAACCGTCGGGACTGAGATGTTTAAATGGCGCCATGCTGATCTCCGTAATGATGTAGCGTTTAGCGAGTGTAAGAGCTAAGCGCTCGAGAATAAACGCTGCCTAAAAGAGACATCAGTGGTGATGACCACCCGCACCGTGTACGTGGCCATGCGCTATCTCTTCCGGATCGGCGTCACGTGTACTCGCAATATCGATAGTGAAGGTCAGCGTTTGCCCTGCCAATGGATGGTTAGTATCAACGTCGACAAATTTATGCCCAACTTTGACCACCCGCACATGCCGTCGACCTTGGTCGGTATTGACCTGAGCGATCATGCCGGGACGCCATTTTTTGGCGCCCATCAGGTGCTTTAGCGATATCCGTTGCATAGACTCAGGTTTTATCAAACCATAAGCCTCCTCGGGTGCCAGTGTGACAACCACGTTATCCTCGGCCTCTTTACCTTCAAGCGCATTCGCTAGACCCGCCAAGATACCGTCATAGCCGTGTAGATACACTTGAGGCTCACCATCGCGGCTTGACTCGATGATTTCGCCCGTCTCGTCACTTAAATCGTAGTGAAAAGTCACCACCGTATTTTTTTCTATAGGCATAGTTTATCTGACCAAAGAATCTGATTAATCGCGGCAAAGCGCGTTTGACTATTGTATGAGGACCCTGTGAAAAGATTGCCTCGCGCCCAGTTTACTACCTCCTGACCATGAGGTCAGTCAGCAATAATCGATTGCGCAATGCGCGTGTCGGCTGCACGGATCAAAAAAAGGCCTCATCATTCGATGAAGCCCTTTTTGTTGGTATGGTATGGCCCGCCCGGAGAGATTCGAACTCCCGACACCCAGGTTCGAAGCCTGGTGCTCTATCCAGCTGAGCTACGGGCGGAG
>CAJQLP010000122.1 GCA_905479205.1 uncultured Luminiphilus sp. | reverse complement strand
TTGAAGAGCTCGATATACCCTGGGATATATCCACGGTCCGCGAATGCCTTCATCGCAGCAGCCCATAGAAAGCCTAAGTCTTCGGCGTGACTCAAGGGCAGCTCATTTCCGTCTCCAAGCCAAATTGAAGGAGCTCCATAGCTCACAAACATAAACTTGAGTCCTTTACTCTCCTTAATAGACCATAAATACGCCATACGATCCCATTCAGTAACGTGATCAAAATAATCTACATAGGCGTCGCGAGGCATTCCCAGTTCCTTAAACTCACTAACCCCATTTAAGTTGAGTCGTACCCAGCTCATTCCGAGCTCGCCCAAAAAACCGAGGGCTCCCGGATCTCCGATCCATCCATTGCCGCCGAAGCCCTCGATCTGGTGCAGCAGCTGATCAACGTGCACCGTTGCCTCCGCATCGATTCCTGGATTTACTGACTCAAAAACGAACGTGCTTACACTATCACCAGGAATTGTTACATCTAACTGGCTGGTAATGTAGGTCCCCGGGTACGTCACTACCAGCTCTCCCTTCAAAAAGTCGTTACGCTCGACTAAGATCAGCTCAGGCGAACCCGGTATTTGCAGTTCCGTGTTTTGATGTTCATTAGAACTGTTCGCCACACTAACCACGACGCGATCCTTTTTTCTGAATGAGGCCGCATACAAAGGACTTCCAGTATACTGGGTAGTCGTAAGCACTTGGTAGCCCCTTTTAATATGAGGGAAAACAGCACGGAGAGCCGAATGAATCATCTGTGGTTTCGAATCATCTTCGGCGCGTGTAAAAATCCCGAAATTGCTGTCTTGTTCACCACTATCAGCCAGCTGGGGGTAGATCAATACATTCGCCCCTTCATTCAAGTACGATAAGCCATTCTCGATCACACGTACGTTCCAAGCGGGCTCTTGCGCCGCAGTGTGACCAAAATACGAGTCCATGGGCGACACGTAATCGAAACCATGAAAGGAATTATTCCTAGTCGAAAGCTCTGTAACGATTATAGTTTCGATAGGTTCCGTCTGCTTCAATTTAGAAGCGTAGGAAAGGTCGCTCTTAAAGTCATTGAGCATGCAATCCGCCGATACCTGCGCCTTGGCCTCTGTTCCCCGGGTTGTCCAGGCTCCGACCAGATTCCCTGTTTCATCTGGATTGATAGACTGCACCCAGCGACTCATAAAATCTTTGTTTGATTCCATCAAACTTGGACCGCACAGGGCAATCTTGGAGAACCCAAGAACGTCTAACTCAGCTCGAATAAGCTGCATCAGCGTAACGGCGTTTTCAGGCGAGCAACCACCATTCAGACTCCGTTCAGGACCCTCCAAAACTTCAACATAATCGACCGACAGGCCTAGCTTTTGCACATAGATCACGATGGCCCCCCACATCCTTGCGAAATCCCCCAGTCGGTCGGTCGCCAACATACCCGACTCATCTAGCCAAATCATGGGTATATCGGAGACTGTTAACATCACTTTGACTTGATTTCTGTTCAGCATCGATGCCAATGCACGCACCTGTTCTTCATCCATCGCGGTCTTGAAATATCGGTAGAAATCTCCGATGCGACCGCTCATGACATCACAATTCTTGATACCGAGCACCTCTAGCCTCGCCCATATGATACCTAGCTTTGACAAGGAGTTCCCAAGCTCCTCCTGCCCTAGCCTCACCTCCGAACCAAACCCCAAGAAGGGCTGGTTCGTCTCCTCGTAGTCAACTACAATTGATCCATGCAAGTACCCACATGACGCTACGATTAGAGCGACCATCCAATATTTTATACACATATAATTACACAGTTTGGGTGAATCAGCACGTGTGGCCTGAGTGCTCCATTAGCTCAGATCAACACGTGTAGAAAATTAGTCTGCTTACCTAACAACAGAAATATTATCGATCGCTAAATGCGCAGTTCCGCCATCCTTAGAAATCGAAATGAAAGCAATTCGTGCCAATGACACATTTTTCACCTCTGTTGTATCTACAGAATATGCCGAGAACCCCATCCGATCGAATGTTTGAGTACCGACGCACATACCTCTCGCAATTTCCTGCCCGTAAGCATCTTTGAGCTGAATCTCAAAGTCCTCATTTGAGCAATCTGAAAGCTGCTTAACATAGATCATCACTGCCGAAACGTTGGACAGATGCAATGGCTTCAAATTCAATTCAATTGCCGAGTGCCAAGGATCATCGGACGTGTCGAAAGCCACATGCATAGCATTTCCCCCTCCGATGCCCGTATCGTATTCGAGAGAGACACTTGCTGTCGGCATGACTAACGCGAGGTCTTTCTCTAGATACACTGTGGCATCATACGATTCAAAATCTTGTATCACTGATCCGAATACGAATAGGCTGGAAGCAAGATAAGTTAGGGCGCTAACGAATGAAGATAATTTTCGACTCATAATATTTATGTTGGGTATTTAATAAACAAAGAATTTTGCAATGAGGCCACGTATCACATTTCCGCACCAATCCAGAAATACCATTCATCCGAGTGGGGTTCACCGCTATTCACCGGGAAATCGCCTGAAGCCAATCGCCCTACATGGCCATCACCATAGACGGCGCTGGCCATGCCATCCAGTAAGTAGTCTGGGCGAGAACTCGCATCCGGCCATAGAGCGGCATTGAAGTGATCCGCGCCAAGGGTGCTCCCTTCAGCGATAAATAGCGTTCGAGATGGCTCTAGCAGCGACTGAAATCTTTTTTGTATCGCAGCATTGTCCCCAAATGCATGCCCGAGCATCCCGTTCATCCCAAATGTCGGCAACGCATAAGCGGGAGAAAAGTTTTCTCGCTGAATCGGAGATCCTAATACCGAAAAGCCGTCACTGGTCCACGAATTATTCGTTTCGACCGCACTAGGAATATCAGCAGGGCCCAAATAGCCCGCCTGCGCTATTGCCTCCCTCCAGTTGCTAAACGTACGATCATATAGATCGCTAGCTTCCTGGTAAGCACTCGGCAAACGCCCACCGTGGTCTTGGGTATATAATACCACGGCACTATATACTTGGCGCAGATTACTTGCGGTTTCAACCCGCAAAATTGCTTGCCGGGCAGAACCCAAAGCCGAGATAACAATCGAAGACAATATTACAACGACTGCGATCACAGCCAACAACTCAATTAGGGTAAAAGCTTTCCTACCTTCGGTAACGATCCGGTTCATATAGCAATCTTTATGGGAAATACAACAGCAGGGTTAAAGGAGACGTACAGGCTCCAAACATGGGCGTATACCAATCAAAGCCAGCAATAAAGCAAACGATTGCGTTAATGTCAAGGATTGAGCTGCAATACCTTGATAATCGAAACAAACATTCTAATCTTCGGGTGACCTGTGGCTTGTGAATAGCGCCCGGAAAGGACAAGGCCTTAGAGTTGCCCAGACTCTTTGGGACGTAGAGACATCGATCCACTAAGCCAGCTCCAAGCAAACCAGTTGACTTGTTGCATATCCTGCAAAGTGACAAAACCGCCAGCGCCTCGAAGTCACACTTGAATCCAGCCAGGGGAAATCGAACGTGGCTTCCTTACCTGCTGGCCACTTCCGGCCTGATCGGGTGTAATTGCGAAAGTTTTCATTTCGTAGCGCGCTGCTTCAGCAAGCGAACCAGGATTAACGCACGTTCGCTAAAGCTTCACGCTACCGCGGTTATATTTGGAGTGCTAAAGATGACAACTTTCGCGATTACACCCGGTCTGATCATTGCCTTCGTGTGGGTCTTCGCCGAAGGCACCTTGTTTTTCATCGTGCCGGATTTGCTTCTGGCACTGACTGCGCTCATCTCCATCAAACGTGCCTGTTTACAAGCCGCAGCCGTGACTGTCGGAGCGCTACTTGCGGGCACACTGATGTTCACACGGTCTGTGCACGATACGAGTGCAGCCTCTCGCTGCTGTTGCCAACGTGCCACTCGTCAAACCAGAAATGGTTACCACAGTTCGAACAGCCTACGAGAAGCACGGAACCAGTGCATTATTAAAAGGGCCGCTAAATGGAATTCCATATTAATTAGGGTTTCCTGAAAAAGTCGAAGATCGCAAATTGGCAATTCTGTTTCGCTCAGCTCAGGCTATCAGGCTCTGAGGCTGCAAAGATTTTCGCGTTGCCACTGGGCTACAAGGTGTCCAGCGAGCCTTTCGAGTAGGCAGAGTGGCCGCATAATTTTATTATCAAGCCTCTTTGGCTTGCCGAATGATTGCTTCGGCCGCGTGCTTGCCTGAGACGACCGCGCCTTCAATTGAGGCGGTGTTACGATGGTCTCCGCAGACATAAAGACCTTCGTGCTGCAGATAGGTTTTGGTAAACCCAGCATTCGGTAATTGCTCGGGCAGTGCCTCCTGGATACAGTCTGTACGCAAATGCTGCCAGTCATTTACTGAAGCGCCAAACCATGCAACTAGCTCGTCTTTGACTGTGGTTACCAAACTATCTGGCTTAGGCAGCCCGAGAAGTGAGACAGACATCAGCGACTGGCCTGCGGGCGCATAGTCGGGCGCTGCATCTGTGAGCACACAGACATTGTTGACCAGACCCGAGCCCGAACCATTCAAACAAATAATTGCCTCATCAACTGGAGATCGATCCGCGGCAAAATAAAGGTTGGTAACGGAGCGCCATTTCGGCAGCGAAGGTTGCAGACTTGGTAGTAATTGACCTGCACGCGTAGCATTCGTCGCTAGTACCACGGCCCTGCCGGAGATACGTTCCCCGCCTTCGATCTCTATGGCGGTGGGCTCGACCGCGACAACGGGATGATAGAACGCCATGTTTTCAGAGGGTAGCTGAGCTGCCAATTGTTGAGGAATCTGAGCCATGCCTTTGGCGGGTATGGTCGCGCTACCACGGCCAAACAACTTGAAGGTAAACTCAAACATGCGGCTGGAGGTATGTAATTCACGCTCCAAAAAGATACCCCCATAGAAAGCGCGAAAAAAATCATCTATTATGCGGTCTGAAAATCCAAATTTCTTTAAGTATGCCTCCGTGGATAGATCGTCTCGATTGGCAATTCGCGCAAACGAACTGCATAGGATTTTAGTCCGTAATAGACCCACCCGAAGCTTATCAATCAGCCCACCGATGGGTGCCACGGCACTCGACCAGACACTGGCAGGCCGACGAAATACGTCCATCAAGCG
>CAJQLP010000121.1 GCA_905479205.1 uncultured Luminiphilus sp. | reverse complement strand
CGCACCGGCGAAAGAAAAAGTCTGCGTGATTATTTCCGACGCGCTGCGCTTCGAAATTGGCGAAGCGCTCTCAAGTGCTATCCGCTCTGCGAATAAATACGAAGTACAGTTGGAATCTGCGATCAGCTCGGTGCCGAGTTATACGCAGCTTGGCATGGCGTCTTTGCTCCCTCATACGACACTCGAAATCGCCGACAACGAGAGTGGTCTGGTGCTGGCGGACGGTCAAAGCACACGTGGCTTGGATGCCCGTGCCAAACGCCTGCAGGCGGTGAATCCCGAATCCATCGCCGTGAGGGCCGACGATGTGCTCAACTACAACCGCGATGAGATTCGCGAGCTCTGTCGCAACCATCAGCTGATCTATATTTACCACAATGTGATCGACGCGACCGGTGATGATGCAAAAACCGAAGGCAGCGTGTTTAAAGCATCACAGACGGCAATCGAGGACCTTAGTCGGTTGGTGACTAAAATTGGTGGCGAGAACTACATTGCGAATTTCATCGTGACTGCCGACCACGGCTTCATTTACCAAAATAGGAAAATTGAAGAGAGTGACTACAGTAGTGACGAAGCCACAGGGGACCAAATCCTCTACCGCGACCGGCGCTTCGTACTCGGCAAAGGGCTGCATGACAGCAGTGGCTTGAAGAAGTTTACTTCGGCTCAATTGGCGCTGACCGGCGAGGTGGAATGCTTAATTCCGAAGTCTATCAACCGGCTGCGTTTGCAAGGCTCAGGCAGTCGGTTTGTGCATGGTGGCACTTCACTACAGGAAGTGGTCGTGCCGATGGTTCACATCAATAAGAAGCGGCCCACGGATCGGGCCGATGTGAAAGTCGAAATACTCCGAAATTCAAACAATATAATTACCTCCGGACAGGTCGCGGCGACACTCTACCAAACCGGACCAGTGACGGATAAGATCCAGCCCATCACACGACGCATTGGCATCTATACCAAAGATGACACACTGATTTCAGATGAGCATGAACTGATCTTCGATTTTACATCAGATAATCCACGAGACCGTGAACTCCGGGTACGCCTCGTGCTCAGCCGTGAAGCCGATGATTACAATGAGCAGGAAGTCTACCTGAAGCTTAAAAGCAAGCATCAGGGGACCTCACACGATGAAGAGCACGGTTCACTGCCTTACATTATTCGCCGTTCCTTCACAACTGACTTTGACTTCTAAACCAACCCACTCCGCTATGCAGACACTCGACGACACTATCAACTCTCTCTTTTCCGGACTCGTCGTCCGCAAGGACCTTGTTAAAACAGTCAAAGGCAATGCGATCGTGCCTTCGTATGTGCTGGAATATTTACTCGGCCAATATTGCGCGAGCAATGATGAAGCGACGATTCAGACCGGGATCGAAACCGTCAAAGAAATCCTGCGCAAGCACTACGTGCATCGCAATGAGGCCGGGCTGATTCGGTCGAACGTCAAAGAAAAAGGCCGCTACAAAGTAATCGATCGTATCAGTGTCGCACTGAACGAAAAGTCTGACAATTACGAAGCGGAGTTCTCTAACCTGGGCATCAAAAAAGTCACGGTGGATTCGGGAACAGTCAAAGCTCACCCCAAGCTCTTAGTGAGCGGCGTGTGGTGCATAGCTGATATCGAATATGAGTTTAGCGACGAAAAGAACGTAAGCCCCTGGATATTATCCAAACTCAAACCCATCCAACTCTCGAACTTCGATTTTGATAGCTACCTAAAGTCTCGAAAAGAGATGACGACCGAAGAGTGGACTGATCTCTTAATTCAGAGCATTGGCTTCAATCCGGAGATGCTCGGCAAGCGCAATAAGCTGATGCAGCTCATTCGCCTAATTCCGTTCTGTGAGCGCAACTATAACCTCATGGAGCTCGGGCCCAAGGGAACCGGAAAGTCACACATCTACTCAGAGTTTTCCCCGCATGGCATGCTAGTCTCTGGCGGTGAAGTCACGGTGCCAAAGCTCTTCGTCAACAACTCCTCGGGTAAGATCGGCCTAGTGGGCTTCTGGGACACCGTCGCGTTCGACGAATTTGCAGGGAAGCAGAAGAAGGTCGATAAGGCTCTAGTTGATATCATGAAGAACTACATGGCCAACAAGTCCTTTTCCCGGGGCGTAGAGACCCACGGTGCAGAAGCCTCAATGGTATTTGTGGGAAATACAAAGCATACCGTCCCTTACATGCTAAAGAATAGTGACCTATTCGATGAGTTGCCTGAAAAGTTTTATGATTCTGCCTTTCTGGATCGCGTCCACTTCTATATCCCGGGCTGGGAAATTGATGTCATT
Organism: uncultured Luminiphilus sp.; assembly: GCA_905479205.1. GTDB lineage: Bacteria > Pseudomonadota > Gammaproteobacteria > Pseudomonadales > Halieaceae > Luminiphilus. The sequence goes on along the minus strand of CAJQLP010000121.1, from coordinate 1,285 downwards.
CGCGGGGAGATGTTCTCCTCCGGCTACGGTTTCGTCGTAGATTACCTCGCCGAGATTCTGCGCTCACTGCGTAACTACGACTACTCGGATGCCTACAAAGAACACTTCACCCTTTCGCCCGATATATCGACCCGAGACAGAGATGGCATCCATAAAACCTTCTCCGGGCTAATGAAAGTGCTCTATCCACAAGGCGAAGCCAGCAAAGATGAGATTGAGGAAATCCTGCAATTTGCCATCGAGGGTCGCAAGCGCGTGAAGGACCAACTTATGCGTATCGATACGACTTACCCTAAAGTCAAATTTGCATACACTGACAACAATGGAAAGAGCACGTCCATGCAGACGCTCGAAGAAATCGAGTACCCAGAATTTTATTACAAAGGCGCCGCAGAAGAGCCTCTCGAAGAAATCGCGGGCACATCAACCCCAGCAGAGACGATGACAGGTATTGTAAAGGAGGTTCAGTCAGGTACCGAGGAAAAGCATCTTACTTTTAAAGAGAATCAGAAAGGCGTCTCGTATGAGAAGCTCTTTGCCGAGTATCTCAAAGGTGCGAAAAAAATTAGCATTACCGATCCATACATTCGTCTCTTCTATCAGACTCGAAATTTAATGGAGCTAGTGGAGGTGATCATCCAACTGAAATCCGTGGACGATGAAATCACCGTTGAACTACTCACCACAGAAGACGACTTCAGACGTGATCAGCAAAAAGAGAGCTTGGATAAAATTAAAAACACCTGCGAAACGGCAGGTGTAAATTTCAACTGGAAATTTGATAACAATCACACCATCCACGCTCGCCACATAGTATGTGATAACGGCTGGAAGATTTCACTCGACCGCGGCCTAGACATCTTCCAACAGTACGACATGCACGATGCCTTCAGCTTGGCCAACCGCCTACAAGCACAACGGCAGTGCAAGGCTTTTGAGGTGACGTATATTAAGAATCAATCATAGCAAAAGTCAAAAGATGCGCAGCCCGAAATCATGACAGCTAAAAAATTACTTAGTCAGGTGGTCCTTCACTGGTCTAAATGGGACGAACACGAGCAATACTACTTGGAAACCCTAGTGCCGCAACTCATGGACAAACCAGAGGCGGGAGACGATAAGGAGCGTGGGGCAAATCAAAGGGGTCAAACGCAAATTATAAAGATTTGTTTTAACCTCTAGTTCAGGGCGATTTTTGAATGGTTGGGCAAATCAAAGGGGTCAAACGCAAATTATAAAGGGGCAAATCAAAGGGGTCAAACGCAAATTATAAAGATTTGTTTTA
>CAJQLP010000120.1 GCA_905479205.1 uncultured Luminiphilus sp. | reverse complement strand
GCCCCGCTGACATGCTGGCGCGCGTTAGCAAATATTCCACGTCCGACTGTAGCGGGGTTGGCTGGTGCAGATGGAATCGTGCGTGCCTCCAGTGTCTCGGGATCAAGGTCTACGGTCAATATGCCTGTATGTGCGTCCACGGTGATGATATCGCCATCGCGCAGTCGACCAATAGGTCCGCCTTTTATGGCCTCGGGCGTTAGGTGAATCGCCGCAGGTACTTTGCCTGACGCGCCACTCATACGACCATCGGTAACGAGCGCTACTTGATGGCCACGATCTTGGAGGACGCCAAGCATGGGTGTCAGTTTGTGCAGTTCGGGCATGCCGTTAGCTTCAGGTCCCTGAAAACGCACAACAACAACGCAGTCTCTATCGAGTTCGCCCGCATCAAATCTCGCTTTCAAGTCATCCTGGGAATCGATCACTACGGCGGGAGCGGTCACCTGCCAGTGCTCTTTGGCTACTGCAGAAATTTTGATAACGCTGCGACCAAGGTTGCCGTGAAGCAGACGCACGCCGCCTTCGGGTGCAAAGGGATCGGCGGGCGTTTTGATAATACTTTCGTCGAGGCTTTTGTCGATCGGTGATTTCCACACAACGGTGTCATCATCGAGACTTGGCTCGCGAACAAACTCACTGAAGTCGCAGCCCATGCAGGTTTGGGCAGTGGGGTGCATTAAGCCGGCGTCGAGCAGCGAGGAAAATAGCAGAGCGGTGCCGCCGGCTGCATGGAAGTGATTGATATCAGCGCTGCCGTTAGGATAAACCCTCGCAATGAGGGGCGTTACACGCGAGGCCCGGTCGAAATCATCCCAATTCATGACGTAACCCGCTGCGCGCGCTATAGCAATGAGATGAATGCAATGGTTGGTGGAGCCGCCTGATGCGAGTAAGGCAACTAGGGCATTGACCAGCGCTCGAGCATCAACCATGTGGCCGACGGGGGTGTAGCGGCTGCCAGAGGCTGTGAGTCGCGCAACCTGCTGGACTGCAAAGGTGGTTAGCGCATCCCGGAGCGGGGTGCCAGGATTGACGAATGAGCTGCCGGGTAACTGTAGGCCCATGGCTTCAACCATCATCTGATTCGAGTTGGCCGTGCCATAGAAAGTGCAGGTTCCCGGGCTGTGATAAGACGCACTCTCTGCCTCTAATAGCGCCTCGCGATCGACCTTACCCTCGGCAAATAACTGCCGAATGCGAACCTTTTCTTTGTTAGATAAGCCCGTGGGCATCGGCCCCGCTGGGATAAACAGGGTCGGCAGATGGCCAAATTGCAATGCACCAATGAGCATGCCCGGAACAATTTTGTCGCAAATGCCGAGTAGGACGGTAGCGTCGAACATTTGGTGAGACAGCGACACTGCTGTTGCTTGTGCAATAACATCGCGGCTAAACAGGCTTAGCTCCATGCCATCTTGACCTTGCGTGACGCCATCGCACATGGCGGGAACGCCACCGGCTACCTGCGCAGTTGAGCCGACTGCCCGTGCCGCTGCTTTAATGCGGTCCGGGTAATCACCGTAGGGCTGATGAGCACTGAGCATGTCGTTAAATGCAGTGACAATGCCGATGTTTGCCGCTTCCATCAGTTTGATGGTGTCTTTGTCATCCTGACCGCAGGCGGCAAATCCATGTGCTAGGTTGCCGCAGCTTAAGCGCTTACGATCGATGGGTTCGCTGCTCATTTGATCGGTCATGGCGAGGTAATCGCCTCGAAGGCCTCGGCTGCGGTCTTCGATATCTTGGGTGATACTCTTGATAACGCTATGCATAATGGACGTGCCAGTAGACGAGTTCGGATTTGTGTAATAAAAGCACAAATCGACCGCTATATCCAAGGGTAATCCTTTTATTATGTAATAAAGCAACAAAATACCGTTAGGGGGAACTGTATGGAGCGGCCGAACAGTACGACGGGGCACGTGCATGAGGGGTTGGACTGCAAAGACGGCGGACCGATTGCTGCCGTGGTACTTGCGGCGGGTAAAGGCCAGCGAATGGGTGGGCGGCCAAAATGTTTGCTTCAAATGCATGGCGAGCCGTTAATCCGTAAACAATTGCACGCGCTATTTCAGGCCGGCATCACCCAGATTGTTGTTGTTCTTGGTCATTACGCCGACCGTATACGACCCTGTCTCGACGATTTTGCGGTGACTGTTGTTGCGCAACTTGACGAGGAACATTCGCAACCTCAATCTATTCGTCTGGGTTTGGCCGCTTTGCCAGAGCAGGTGCGGGGCATATTGGTTTGCCCATCCGACTTGCCTCTGTTAACCGCAGAAGATTATGCGGACGCTATCGCAGCTTTTGATCAGCGCCCACGCGCTTACAGTTTTGTTGGGCCTGAGGTAGGCGGTGTGCCAGGGCATCCCGTAATATTCGATCGAACTGTGAGGGCGGATGTTTTGTCGGGTAAAGGCAGCTTCGGCTGTGGTAACTGGCGAAAAGATAATCCCGAGGCCGTATTGCACTGGACGACTACCAATGACCGCTACATCACGGATGTCGATTCCGAGAAAGATCGCCTGGCTTTAATTGAGCGCACAGGTCGGCCCTTGTCTTGGCCTGCCGATCTAGAGCTGTAAGTAGACGTCATCACAGACCTCGAGCAATTGGTTTATGCACACTGAATGGTTGTTAGCGTGCTAGACTTTTGCCGCGTGTGTCAGCGTTAACAAAATTTTTATTGGAGTTTTCATGGTCATCAAGCCTCGAGTCCGCGGTTTCCTTTGCACCACTGCACATCCTGTGGGATGTCGCGAGAATGTGCGTCGTCAAATAGCGCATGTTAAAGCTAGCGGCCCTATTGAGAATGGTCCCTTGCGTGTGTTGGTTCTCGGCGCCTCGACGGGCTACGGACTCGCCTCGCGCATTACGGCGGCTTTTGGATCCGGAGCCAGCACGATTGGGGTGTTCTTTGAGAAAGAAGGTACTGAAAGAAAACCAGGCACCGCGGGATGGTACAACTCGGCTGCGTTCCAGCAGTTTGCCGATGACGCTGGGCTTTACAGCAAAAATTTCAATGGCGACGCGTTTTCCGACGAGATGAAAGCCAAGGTCATTGACACTATTAAAGACGACTTGGGTCAAATTGACTTGGTGGTCTACAGCTTGGCGGCGCCGAGACGCACACACCCTAAAACAGGTGAAGTGTTTAACTCGACGTTGAAACCCATCGGTAAGGCGACGACGCAAAAAGGCGTCAATACCGATAAAGAAGAGATTCAGGACTATCATTTAGAGCCCGCCTCCCAAGAAGAGATCGATAACACTGTTGCGGTCATGGGTGGGGAAGACTGGCAGATGTGGATTGACGCACTCGATGATGCTGGCGTGCTTGCCGACGGTGCCAAGACAACCGCTTACACCTACATCGGTGAGAAGATCACGTGGGATATTTATTGGCACGGAACGATTGGCGCTGCCAAGCAAGATCTCGATAAGCGTGTTGTCGATATCCGCGCGCGGCTTGCGGCCAAGGGCGGTGACGCGCGTGTGTCAGTGTTAAAGGCGGTGGTCACTCAGGCGTCGGCGGCTATTCCCGCTATGCCGATTTATTTGGCGATCCTGTTTAAAGTGATGAAGGCCCATGGCAATCATGAGGGATGTATCGAACAGGTAGACCGCCTTTTCCGTCAGTCGCTTTACGGCGATGTCGCAGGTCCCGATGCCGAGGGCCGACTCCGTGCCGATGGTCTAGAGCTGGATCCTGTTATTCAGGGCGAGGTCGCGGCGATATGGGACAAGATCAATACCGATAACTTGAAGACGTTATCGGATTTCGAAGGCTATAAGCAGGAGTTTTTGCGCTTGTTCGGCTTTGAGGTTGGCGGCGTCGATTACGACGCCGACGTCGATTCCGAAGTCCCCATTAATAACTTGGTGGGCTGATCATGCAAGAGCACGGCAGCGCTGTTTGGTTATCCGACAAGGTGCGACGTATTGTTGCGCCGAATCCGGGGCCGATGACTGGCCCTGGAACCAATACCTATTTAGTGGGTGTGCAGCAGGTCGCTGTTGTGGATCCTGGTCCTGCAATTCCCGAGCATATTGAAGCGATTGTCGCGGCGGGTGGCGATAACATTACGCATATTGTTTGTACCCATACCCACCCTGATCACTCGCCTGCGGCGGCAATTCTTGCAAAGCGGTTAAACGTGCCCATGGTGGGTGCCATCACAAGCGATGATCAGCATCAAGATCTGACGTTTCAACCCGATCAACATTTGACCCATGACGATGTTGTTGTCGGCGACGATTGGCATTTGCGAGCGATCCATACCCCCGGACATGTGGATAATCATTACTGCTTCCTCCTCGAGGAGGAGGGCATGGTGTTCGCGGGTGATCACATAATGAATGGCTCTACGGTCGTGATTATCCCAACGGGTGGCGACATGAAGGCGTATATTGAGTCTCTTCGACGCCTGCTTGATTATGACGTTAAGGCTATTGCGCCCGGTCATGGTGACGTTATGCCCGATTGTCGTGCAGAGGTCGAAAAATTGGTTCGGCATCGACTGATGCGTGAAGCAAAAGTGGTGTCTGGATTGCAAAAGGTCGGCCCAGCGACGCTCGACGAGCTCGTTGTCGTCGTCTACGACGACGTGCAGCCGGTGCTCCATGAGTGGGCTAAGCTGTCGATGCTCGCCCACTTAATTAAACTTGAGCAAGATGATCGTGCAGAT
>CAJQLP010000119.1 GCA_905479205.1 uncultured Luminiphilus sp. | reverse complement strand
GCGCCACAGCCACAGGTCGTGACCGCATTGGGGTTATTCACAACGAAGCGCGAACCCTCAAGGCCCTCGGTGTAATCAACTTCAGAACCCACTAGATATTGGTAGGACATTGAATCGATCACTGCCGTCACGCCACCTTTTTCAATGACCATGTCATCCTCCGCCGAGGCTTCATCGAAGCTAAACCCGTATTGAAAGCCAGAGCAGCCTCCACCGGTGATGTACACGCGCAGTTTCAGCTCGGGATTGCCCTCATCATCGACAAGCGCACGGACTTTCCGCACGGCGTTATCAGACAACCGTATCTCATTGGGGTCAAATGCTTCAACGACACTCATGGGTCACTTTCTCATTTACTAAGGTGCTTAGTGTACCGCAAATACCGGTCTCGCGAGCATAGCCTAGACAGGGGGTACATCACGGTATGCACCAGCGGCCGGCTTAAGCGCTGTCACCTGCCGCGCTGACCTGGGCACGCTCTTCGCGCTTTGCAGCTAAATCATCCGCTTTAGGCGCCACATGCCTCAGACCACCATTGACCTTACAACCTACCGCCATTTCGATGAGGTTGTAATACACGTCGCCATCGACTTCAGCTTTCTCCGCAAGAACTAGGCGTCCCGTAACGTGAATATCGCCTGTAACTTTGCCATTGACCACGGCGGAGGGCACACGTATTTCACCTTCGACACAGCCACCCTCAACAATGTGAAGCATGGCCTCTTTACCGGGCTCAACGGAGATCGCCCCCACCACACGCCCCTCAATATCAAGATTGCTTGAGAACTGAATATCGCCAGTAACAGTTGCTTGCTTTGCTATTAATGTAGTGCTGCCTTGTACCGCGGCCAGCGGCTTATCTCTTAGTCCACGCATAAATCACTCTCTACTTTTTATTCTATATGTTGTGTGATCAATACTGATCAGTGCTCAGTTTTCGGTCAATGTTAGTATTTACCTCAATATTGGTTCGGTCAACATTGGATAGAACGCGTATTTCTTCCCAAGCGAAGCTAGCGTCAATCAGCTGCGACGTGGGTTTCGCCATGGCGAATTGCAACTCAACTCGCTCAGGCTCAAATCCGGGCGGTAATGCTAATTCGCCCTCTCTGCGCTGAAAATAACGAAAACTCAAATTTAACGTGTCCGCGGCAAGCTGCCCATCTAATTCTGACAAGGTGTAACGCTGTGGGATGCCGCGTTCTACCCCCACAAAGGTAACCTGCAGCTCTCCTTTATACACCGTTTTACCTGAGCTTCGCGTCTGGCCTCCTTGCTGCGCAACTAACTGATAGCGCCAAAGCCCGGGAACACCTAGCGACCGTAACACAGGCGTTCGCAAAATTACGCCCGCAGACTGCTCCTCTGGCGCCAAAACACTACGGTAAAAAGCAAGCTCACGCTCCAATTCATCAATACCACCTCGGCTAAGCGTGAGCTCTTCACGCAGCTCTGAAATCGTTTGCCCGTCGACAAGCAGACGCGTTTCAAGCTCAACCAACTGAGCATGCAGACGATCAGCGCCATCGTCATAAGGCAGTAACGCACTGTCTTGGCTCCCGCGCCCAAGGTAAAAAGCGAGTATCAAAGAACCCACAATGCAGAGCGCAAGCAATCCCCGCCAAAGAATCGTGTGCAGAAGATACTCACGACGGACAATAGCTTTGCGATGATGGATTGACACTAGCGCCTAGCTCAAGGCATCAACGCAATAACGTCAAGTCCAGCCGTTTCTGGCAGTCCGAACATCAAGTTCATTGCTTGCACGGCTTGGCCCGCGGCTCCTTTCACCAAATTGTCGATAACTGTCGTAACGACAACCGTATCGCGGCCTTGCGGTACAGTAATTGAAATCTGGCAGGTATTAGCTCCGCGGACACTCCGCGTTTCGGGAAACTGGCCTGCGGGGAGAACATCGACAAAGGGTTCATTGGCATAACGCGCCTCAAACAATGCCTGCAAATCAACGTCGACATCTCGCAATTTGGCAAACAATGTCGAGTGAATACCGCGACTCATTGGCACTAAATGGGGTACGAAGGTCAGTATCGGAGATTCAATCGTCATATCTGATAACCCTTGCTCTATCTCGGGCAAGTGACGATGGCCGCTAACACCGTAGGCCTTAAAACTCTCACCGGCCTCGGTCAGCAAACCGGGGATTTTCGCTTGCCGACCTGCGCCACTTGCGCCGGAGGCACTACTGGCGATGAGCTGCGAAGGATCGATGATCCCCTGCTCAAGTAAGGGCATAAAACCCAGCTGAACCGACGTCGGGTAGCAGCCTGGGCATGCCACTAATTGCGCCGAAATAATCGCATCTCTATTGCGCTCGGGAAGGCCATACACGGCGGTCTGGCAAAGTTCAGGACTCGAGTGCGGCTCGCCATACCAAGCCTCCCAAACTGATACATTGCGCAACCGATAGTCGGCCGAAAGGTCAACAACGCGCACGCCTGCTTGCACCAATGACGGTACGCTTTGCATCGCGACGTTATGCGGCGTTGCAAAAAATACAACATCGCAGCTTTCCAAATCAGCGTCAGAAGGATCAGTGAAAGCCAAATCGGTGCGACCGCGCAGATTAGGGAATAAATCATCAAGGCGTCGACCAGCCTCACCGCGGGAGGTGATAACCTTCAATTCTGCGGATGCATGGCGCAACAACAGCCGTAACAATTCAACGCCTGTGTAGCCGGTGCCTCCAACTATTCCAACCTTGATCATGCTTTCTCCCAACGTTCTGATATATTTCAAGGGCGAACACTTTCTCATTTTAAGCCGAGGTCGTCATGCTTTGGGTACAAGCCCTTCACGTAATTTTTATGGTCTGTTGGTTTGCTGGGCTTTTTTACCTGCCCCGTATCTTTGTTTACTACGCGCAAGCCGACGATATCAAGACCAAAGAAACACTTGCCATCATGGCACGAAAGCTTTTCAAGTTCGTCACGCCCTTTATGATTTTGACCGTTGTATTTGGCCTGTGGCGATTGAGCTATCAATTTGACTACTACCTGTCAGCGGGCTGGATGCAAATGAAATTAGCGGGGGTCGCACTTCTCGTTGCATACCACCTCCAGTGCGGCATCTACATGGGGCGTATTAATCGCGGGGAAGATAACAAGACCCATGTATTTTATCGGTTCTTTAATGAGGTCCCCGTATTATTCCTTTTTGCCATTATCATTTTAGTTTACACACGACCTTTTTAAGCAGTGAGAACAAAAAACAACAGCCTAATAATACTGCTCAACAGTAGGCTTCATTCACGCCAAGGGTGCACCGTACGCTGCCACCTGCGATAATCATCAAACTATTCGAACTAGAAGAACAGCCATGACACGATCAGAAGAACTTTTCGAGCGCGCCAAACAAACCATCCCTGGCGGGGTTAACTCACCCGTTCGCGCGTTTAAAGCCGTTGGTGGCACTCCCCGCTTTATGGAGCGCAGCGACGGTGCCTATATCTGGGATGTTGATGGTAACCGCTACATCGATTATGTCCTGTCATGGGGCCCTATGATCATGGGGCACAATCATCCTGAAGTGCGCGAGGCTGTTATAAAAGCGGCCGAAACAGGGTTGAGCTTTGGCTGCCCAACAGAGATCGAGTGTGATCTCGCTGAAACTATCTGCCGATATGTTCCTAGTGTCGAGCTACTGCGCATGACCAGCTCGGGCACCGAGGCTACCATGAGCGCTATTCGGCTCGCTCGCGGCGCGACGGGCCGCGACAAAATTATTAAGTTTGAAGGCTGTTATCACGGGCACTCAGACTCACTGTTGATCAAGGCGGGCTCAGGCGCGTTGACCTTCGGCGTGCCAAGCTCACCGGGGGTGCCGGAAGTACTGGCG
>CAJQLP010000118.1 GCA_905479205.1 uncultured Luminiphilus sp. | reverse complement strand
TCGAAAGACACCGCGCTACGCTGCGAAACCGTGGCATTAGAACTGAGCGAAGGCAAATTACCCCCGCTTGATGTCTCGATGGTGCCTCTACCAGACGATGCGATTGATCAACTCCCCCTTGAAAATTCCGAACAAGCGCCTATTACTGAGGAACAAGCCGCAACTGACGAACAAACCGCGGCTACTGTGGAGAATTAAACATGCGCATACTTCTTTTTCTCGCAACCAATTTAGCTGTTTTGGTGCTTGTCAGCCTGATCTTCAACCTATTGGGTTTCGAGAGCATTCTTATGGCCAATGGCGTTGACCTGAATCTTAAAGCGCTGCTGGTCTTCTGTGCGCTGTTTGGTTTTGGGGGTTCGGCTATATCGCTCTTTCTGTCTAAGTGGATGGCGAAACGCGGCACCGGCACCTATATCGTTACCGAGCCTCGCAACAAAGATGAGCAATGGTTACTTGAGACTGTCCACCGGCTTGCCGACGAAGCAGGCATTGGTCGACCCGAGGTCGGTGTATTTCCCTCTGAGACTGCTAACGCATTCGCGACCGGCTGGAATCGAAATAATGCATTGGTAGCCGTAAGTGCCGGGCTGTTAAGGCGCTTTCAACCCAATGAAGTTCGTGCAGTCCTTGCTCATGAGATCGGTCACGTGGCCAACGGCGACATGATTACACTCACGCTCATACAAGGCGTAGTAAATACCTTTGTGATGTTCTTTGCCCGCATCATAGGCCATACCGTGGATCGCGTTGTTTTTAAAACTGAGCGAGGCTATGGCATTGGCTATTTCATCGTGACGATAGTCGCAGAGATAGTACTGGGCTTCCTCGCAAGCATGATTGTTATGTGGTTTTCTCGCTATAGAGAATACCGAGCAGACGCCGCTGGAGCCTCGCTCACCACGTCTAATGACATGATCGCCGCACTCCAACGCTTGCGCGTAGAGCAAGGTATGCCCAGCGAGCTACCCGGAGAGCTCACCGCCTTTGGGATCCGGCCCGGTAAATCTAGCCTCGGCCAGCTGTTGCGCTCCCATCCACCGCTAGAGGATCGAATCAGAGCACTGCAAGCATAAATACAGGGGCCGACATGAGTAAAAGATGGAAAGCGCTTCTCATCACGCTTGCCGCGTTAACGCCGCTGACAAATGCGGCCGAGACTGATACCGCAAGCACGGTCGACCTCGCTACTGCACCCAGCTACTTGAGCTTCGCTACCGATGACGAGCGCAACACTACTGATATTTTTAGCAAAGCAAGTCCCGCAGTCGTCTCCGTCACCAGTAGCGCGCTTCGCCGAAATTTATTCTCCCTCAACGTGGCAGAGATTCCTAAAGGCGCGGGGTCTGGTTTTATATGGAGCGATAGCGGCTTAATCGTGACCAACTTCCATGTTGTTGCCGGGGCCGACAAACTGACGGTATCGATCCAAGATCAGGGTGATTATGCCGCACAGCTTGTGGGAATTGCGCCTGAGCGAGATCTCGCTGTGCTGCGCTTAGAGAAACCACCTGAAGGCCTTCAACCGCTTCCACTGGGTGACTCTTCGGAGCTATCAGTGGGCCGAAAAGTACTCGCTATTGGAAACCCCTTTGGCCTCGACTCATCGCTCACGGTTGGCGTGGTGAGCGCACTCGACCGAGAAATAGCCTCACCCAGTAATCGTCGTATTCAAGGTGTTATCCAAACCGATGCCGCCATCAATCCAGGCAACTCAGGTGGCCCGCTACTTAATTCGCTTGGTCAAGTCATAGGGGTTAATACCGCCATCTTCTCACCGAGTGGCGCCAGTGCGGGCATTGGCTTTGCCATCCCCGTCAACATGGTTAAAGAAGTCATTCCGCAGCTCATTGCCTACGGCAAGATATTGCGTCCTATATTGGGGATAGAGCTCGCTAATGACCAATGGACCCGCCGTTACGGTGTTAAAGGCGTGGCTATCGTGCGAGTTTTTCGCGGTTTACCTGCGGCACAGGCCGGTATGATTGGAGCATCACGAGGGCCTCGCGGTGATATTCGACTGGGCGACATTATTACTCATATCGATGATCAGCCCGTGCGCACCCACGACGACTACTTATCGGCAATGGAGCAATTCAAGGTGGGTGACACGGTCACTATTCGAGCGCTCCGAAATAACCAACCGCAGTCATTCGATGTGACCTTGTCGGAGGCGGGTTAATTAATTAACTCAACCTGCGTCTCGGCAATGTTATTGCTACGTTCGGGTTAGCCCGTTTTTTCCGGCTCCGCGGGAGTGCCCCAACTTGCCTCATCCAAATCAAGATCGGGCAGCTGGTTCAACACAAACACGGGCGTGCCCCCTGCGCGCTGCTCCTCATAGTTAGCCAAAAGCCTCCGTGCTATCGGATAGAGCGCCCATAGGGCCCACAAGTTGACCACCGCTAACAACCCCATGGTGAGATCAGCAAAGCCAAAAACCGTACCCAAGTCTTGCAGCGACGCCCAACCAATTAGCAGCATTACGGCAACTCTAAAGACCGTGATTGAGCTTTTGGGAAGAGATTCAAAATAAGCGATGCTGTTCTCTCCAAGATAACAGTTATACGCAATAGAACTGACACCGAACATCACTAAGGCGATGCTAACAAGTGGTTCACCCCAAGGCCCGATATGGGCGGCTAGAGACAGCTGTGTCAATGCAACCCCCTCCACGTCTGCGGCACCCGGCTGGTAGATTGGCGACAGTAGAATGATAAGCGCGGTACACGTACACAAGACGATGGTATCCACGAAAACGCTGAGTGCCTGTACGAGTCCTTGAGAAATGGGATGCGGTACATCGGCAGCAGCAGCGACATTGGGGGCAGTACCTAATCCCGCTTCGTTTGAGAACAAGCCCCGACGTACACCCTGCATAATCGCGGCCGCGATGCCGCCACCAACCACCTGATCCAGACCGAAGGCCGAGCGCACAATAAGCGCCAAAGCGTCTGGTACAGCACTAATATTCATCACAACCACGGCGAGAGCCGCTAAGAAATAGCCAAGCACCATAACCGGAACGACAATTTCAGAGAATAATGCCACCCGTCGAATGCCACCGAACATAACGAGACCCATAACAGCTGTCAGAACAATACCCGATTGCCACGCCGGTATTCCAAAGGCCGACTCGACTGAGTGCGTGACCGAATACGATTGAACGGCGTTGAAACCAAGCCCAATAGTCACTAGCAACAGCACCGAGTAAATCACTGGCATGACTCGCCAGCCGAGGCCATGGCGCATGTAGTATGCGGGCCCCCCGCGGAAATCATCATCGACATGCTTTTGCTTATAGAGCTGTGCAAGAGCACATTCGAAAAGACTCGTTGCCATACCGAGCAGGGCTATGAGCCACATCCAAAACAGTGCGCCCGGCCCCCCTAAAGTGATGGCTACCGCAACGCCTGCGATATTTCCGCCACCGACACGCCCAGCGATACTAACCACCAAAGCTTGAAAGCCACTAATACCGCGAGACGTACCCGTTAGGTGACTGCCAAGTAAGCCTTTGAACATCGCTATGAAATAGCGCACCTGCACAGCGCGCGTGCCCACTGTGAAGCGTAGCCCCACGGCCAGTAGCGCAATAATCAGAACATAAGACCACAGCCAATCCGTTAGTGTCGCAATCATTGTCATATCAACTGTCATGTCACATCAAACCTGTGATCAAAATTACCGCAATCGCAGGCACAGCGACAAAGCGGACTAAGAATCGCCAAGAGGCATAAATACCCGGCGACGCAGCAATCTCATCCCGACTGTGCTCGCGCAACATGAACCAGCCGGCAAACAGGGCGATCAACAAACCGTTGACGGGCAAAAAGAGCTGCCCATATAGGAATTCAGTGAACTCATTAAAATTCATGCCCGCCACACCAACGTCTGCCCAAACGTTATAAGACAGTACGCTTACAACGCTGCAGGTGGTAACAGTCGCCACAACAAGTGCGGTACCTACATGGCGACTAATCTTGACACGACCGTCGACCCAGTTAGTGACTGATTCCAACAAGCCCACCATTGAGGTCACGCCAGCCACTGCCAACATAACGAAAAACAGTACGGAGAACAGGTGCCCACCCGGCATTTGCGCGAAAGCGACGGGGAGCGTTTGGAAAATAAGTCCCGCACCGCTACCAATATCGAGCCCATGGTGGAACACCGCGGGGAACACAACAAAACCAGCTAGCAATGCCACCAAGGTGTCCGCAAACACCACAATAACGGCGGCGCCCGGTATCGAGAACGAGCGGGGCAAGTATGAGCCATAGGTCATCATGCCCCCCATACCCACGCCAATAGAGAAAAATGCCTGACCCACCGCAGCAAGAAGCGTATCGGGGCCTACTTTGCTGAAGTCAGGCGTAAAAAGCCACTCTAGCGTTTCAGCAAATCCACCCGCGAACATATTGTAAATACCCAGTCCAACAAGCAGAGCAAACATCAGCGGCATCATGATGCTCACTGCCCGCTCAATGCCGCCTTTAACCCCAGCAAAGATAATTGCGCCTACCAGAACATTACCCACCAAGGTCCAAAACAACATGCCGCCGCTGCTACCCAGCAAGTTGTCAAAGTCCGCCGATGCAGTTACCGCGTCATAATTAGCAAAACCGGTCATTGCCGCCTTGTACAGGTACGCCAGTACCCAGCCGACCACCACCGCATAGGTGACGGCGATCGTGAATGCGGTTAACACACCGAGCCCACCCACTGAGCCCCAGAGCCTGGAATGACCCGACTCTTCAGCTACTCTGGCCATCGACCGCGGTGGGCTTTGTTGCCCTCGTCGCCCGATCATCAACTCCGCTATTAGGCAAGGAACACCAATAGCCACTGCGCACAGGAGATAAATCACGATGAACGCAGAACCGCCGTTCTCCCCGGTCACGTAGGGGAAGCGCCAAATATTGCCCAACCCAACGGCAAAGCCTACAGACGCCATGATAAATGCAAAGCGGCTCGACCAATGCGCGCCATTTCCCGAGGCTGATGCCATCTGAGATAACTCCTTAACAAATCATCGTAAATTTTATCGGCCAAGCTTACCGCGTTGCCGCACATGTGCACAGGCAGCACAGATTACCGCCGGTGCTAAAAATTACCTTCGAGCTTGAGATCAAAACCGTCAGCGACGGGCGCTGCGAGTAATCTAAACGAATCGCTTAAACGCGTGTTGCGAACTGCGGGCCCGCGTAAAGTAATATCAACGCGATAGCGATTACTGTCCAAAGCGACCTGTCCCGCAAGCTCCAGTGGCCCCGACAATGTGAGTAGCTGGGCGCTAATCGGACCTTTCCCCTCTCCCCAATCTAAAACATAGTTACCCAAGGCGACATCGCCCATGCTGGCCGCCCAAACCGCCTTTTGCCACAGCACGCGCCCTGACAGCTGCTTAACATTGATACGCTCATCGAGCGCGAGCACAGCATTTACCCCCTGAAACTGTAGTTCACCACCGACATACAGTGGCAGCAATTCGCGGAGAAAGCGGATATCTATAGAGCCATTGAGGTCCGTTAAAGTGACTTGGCCGGAAACGCCTACCGCGACCCTTCCCGACAGGTTTTGGCTACCCCAGCGACTAGAGAAATTCACATCGGGACTGAGCAGCAAGAGAGACCAAGGCTTTAAAGACCAGTTAAGCGCGCCCAAATGTACCGACTTACCTAAGATATCGACACTTGCGCGGGCTGCATAGCCATGCCACAGAGTCCCCGTTATGCCCGCTAACCGAGCCTCTTGAGGCAGCCAATAGCTCACCAATCGAGCCGGTAAAGTAGCTAACAGAAACAGCAGCGCAACAATGGCGGCCAGCCCGCCTGCATAACGAGAGCGTGTCAGCATTAGCTCGCTTCAGCCAGTCTTACCGTAGCGTTCACGCCGCCGCTTCGACCCGCTTGCGCAATGGATGCGTCGACAATCACCAATCCTTCGACGGTCTCAATGCGATGAAGCCAAGTGACGAGCGCGTCATAGTCAACGCTTTCAAAGCGCACCTGAACCTCGCCGCGACTATTGGGTTGTAGACGCCTAACAGATAATTCTGCCAATTCGGTGGAGCGCGTAATCGTGGCGGATAAAGAGCCCACCGCTTTACTGCCTGCCTCGCTTCTGAGGGCGATCAACTGGCTCACCTTTACATCCACCCGTGCCAACAGAGCCGCCGCGTTGCGGTTGTTGTCCATCATTTGATCTCTCTGAGCCGCAGCGGGCGCAAGTAGTAGCTGAAAGACAACCCACAGCACGAGTACTGCTGCCAATGCGAGTAAGTAAAGCTGCTCTCTGCGTGTCAACTCTAAGAACCAGTTCTTCATGTCCGACGCGCCTCTATTCGTAAGCGTGCGCGGACTCGGTCTTCACGCGATGACGACGTTTCCAGAATAGCCACCATGCCCGATTGCTCGAGACGCTGACGCAGCGATTCCACAGACGTGTAATTGTCCGCGAGTAAATCGAGTCGGATCTCGCCATTACCCGAGTTAAAGTTCAGGGTGCTAACACTCACATCACCCTCGAGGGCTAAGGCTTGCGTAATAGTGGCTAGAAGCGGTGTAAAAGCAACCCCTGCTACGCCCGCGTTGTACTCCGCGAGCTGACGGTCCAACTGCTTTTCGACGTCGACAACAGCGCCTTTCGGGTTAGCTTGTCGGTAACTGTCTTGTATTGCGGATCGCAGCGCTAAGTTTTCTGATTTAAGACGCTGATACGTCAAAAGGTCAGCCCCTAATTGCAGTGTTAGAGCAATGCCCGCCACCACAGCCACTCGGCGCCAGTGTCCCCACCAGCGGTGCAAGGGTAACCGCGGCGCGTAGTCCCCTTGGCGCAGATCTAGCTGAGCCTCATCGACATTACTGAGCAATAACGCGTGGCCAAATCCACCGTTTCGCCACTGGATTCGGTCCTGCATTGCGGCGGGAGCAAGGGCCTTATCGTCCGCTTGATTGTGCCCATAGATGATAAGTGTGCTCGGAGGGGTATCGAGTGAGTCAAGTAGAGCGCTCACCAGCGAAGGTGCAAGACGTGCACCCTCGGTAGCGCTCCACCGGATGAGCACGCTGTCCTCCTCGACCACAAGGCATGCCTCTCCAGAACCAACCGGAAGCAGCAAGCTTTCGGGAATCCACTGACCATCAAAATCGTCCGGTAACTGCTGCTGCCAGTGTTCCACCGAGGTTCGCGCCGCAAGCGCCACCTGTAAGCCTGTACCCTCTAGGGACCGGTACGCGAAATGAAGATTATCGATATCGTCGATGACCTCCTCTTCCATAATAAAAGGCAACGATTTACGTAGATGTTTTGCCTCATCACCTGCGACTTCCGTTTCGACAACACGTACGTCACTCGCAGGGGCTGCAAATACCGTGTTGTCGGGCCAAGGCGTTATCGCGTGGGCTGATTGGGGTGCGGCCTCGCCCGCACGCCACAAAACTAGCTGACCCGACTCAAGCCTTAAAACACTGGCGTTAGCAGAAACCGTCATGGTGTTGAATTAACTCCTATTCGTAAAAACGACGGGCGATACGGTCACAGTTCGCCCAAGCTTCGATAACGACTGACGACCCTTTGCCCATCGCGCTCCAGGACACTGTACAAGCGCTGCTCTCGACCGGCAATCTCAACCTGTGCCCGCAATAAAAACCAGTCACTGGTCTCTCCAAGAATCGTCCGAAGCTCATCGGTTACCCCTCCTGAAAAAACAGGGTCAGCTAAGAAAGTATCCAGATCACTAAACTCACCGGCCGAGCGCAGATCGCTAAGTCGTTGTGCATCGAATAACGGCAAGGGTTCCAATTGATCATCTGTATTGAGGGTTCGCAGTAGCGTAATGGGGGCGGTATGGATATTAAGCTCACTTGGCTCACTGGGCCAAACGGATACCCAAGGCACTAATGCCCGATAAATCTCGGGAGTAAAACCCTTTACTGCACGCAGCTCACTGACGCTGGCAAGAGGCCGATTAGAAGGCCGATAAGCCGGTGTCAAATTACGATAGGCCTCTGCTTCCGCACCATCGGGTCGCGGGACGTCATTGCGATCAATGAAATCGATAACGGCATCAGTTAATACTCGTGCCTCTGACACGCTGATCTCAACGTCCTCTAAAGTCTGTAGCAGCCGGATAAATTGCTTTTGCTGCACCGACAGTTTTGGTGCGCCTAGATTTGATGCACTTGGATTTGATGCACTTGGATTTGATGTCCCTAATGCACTGCTCTCACCATCGCTCGCTGCCGTCTCACCCGCAACAAGACCATTGAGATTGAAACGGCCCTCGAGATCTTCAAGACTACCCAACAACCATCCTTGCTCATCTAAAGGATAGGGAGTCGCCTCCTGTGCCCATAGCTCCGTCAAGTCATCCCGCGGAGAATCAGACGCAGTGTCTTGGGCGGCATCGAGCCGAAGCCCCATTGCCGCCAAATTCTCCGCCCCCTCCAAATATACCCAAGCCTGCTCCTGCAGAAAGCTGTTACTGCCGCGCTGGAGCTGTAGCGTGAAATCTCGCTGTAATCCCACCATTAGTGCACTCGCGATTGCAAACACCAATAGCGCGACAATAAGCGCTGCGCCGCGTTGGCGGGATATTACAGAGCGTTGTTTATAGGGCAGGTAAAACATATAAACGCTCCACTTCACCCCACCCTTCAATTTCCAAGATAACCTCGACGGCGGCAGGTGGCTCTATCACTGCTCCCGGCTGGGAGATATCTGCCAGCCAGTTCTCCTCCCAAAAACGACGATCAATCTCCACCCCACGACTGATTCTCAACGCCTCGATATCGGGCAAAAATCGCACCTCAAACCGATCGATACTGTCCAGCAGCACCGCCTCTCTCGGCTCAGTTGCAGATGCACGATCCAACACGGGATAACTTGCTCGAATAAGCTGTTCGTTGTCGACGTAGTAGGCCACGCGTTGTAGCCCGCTGCGGGGAGCGCCGGTGGTGTTGTGCCAACCACTTCGTGTAAAGGCTAAGGTTTCACGCGCCAATGGCCCACCCTCGAGCGCAGAAACCTGCGTGCCAAACTCATCGGTAATGGTTCGATTAGTCAGCTGTCGAATGTCCCTCGATATCACGTCTACAGCACGGTTGAGTTCGTGCAAGCGCCGGGCTTCAGTGCGAATGCTGTCGACCCCAGTGATGACCGTCGACAAAGTGCTGTACGCCACCAAAGCAACAAACGTTGTGATGGCCATGGCGATCAGCACCTCGATCAACGTAAACCCTCGCAGGCTGTTCATCGATTTTTGCCCGCGTTCGCCGGTGTTAAAAACGCTACTGTTGTGTGTAAAGGTTTGTCTTGATCAACAAAACCAACGCCAATCTCCACGCGAACAAAGCCAGGAAGCTCTGTCGGCAGCTGCGCTATCGTCCATTGCCAATCGCGATCGGCTAAGCGCGCCTCCCCGCTTAAATCACCTAAGGGGATTTCGCCCGTACTCGCAACGACGAGCTGCAGCTCACTGAGCTTATTCGCCGCCACCCAGCTCGCAAGCGTCCTATCGCGCAGGTATTCGGTACCATCTAGCTGCTGATACAGGGAAAAGAGTAAGGCTGGTAGCGCTACCGCAACAATCGCCATCGCAACCATGACTTCAACCAGAGTGAAGCCCCGCGCTTGAGACAGAGGACTAGCGCGCATCATCATCGGGCTGCTCACCTTTAGGCATAATGGTCATACGGCCAAAAAAATCCCATTGCAGACGAAACAGTAACTCACCTGTTCGTGACTCCAACCACTCGATATCACCCTCTGTGACTTCGCCACCGGCAAAAAATACAATCTGCGGAATAGCAATAATGTCGGGATCACGGGTGCCGATAAGCGCTTCGGGCTGATCAACTAATGCCAGCGATAATTCCGTACCTGGCTCAAAGCGAAATGGGAGGAGAACGTCATCAATGAATTCGGGAGGCGCCCACCCTTGGTCGAATCGTCGCAACCAACTTCCCGTATAGACTCGCTCACCACCTGTGTCATTTTGCTCTATTAACAACCCGTAGTCGGAGCCAGACAGTTCGGCTTCTGATTGGGCATAACCCATGGTCGCTGCCAGCTGGCGAACTTCGTCGCTACGCTCGATATCTTGGCCGCCGGTGCCCACATTCAAACTCACAACGGACGTTAGAATGACAATCACCAGCACAGCCACCAGCAGCTCGATAAGACTGAAGCCGCGCATCTTCCGACGAGTCGTCATGTCAAGGAACTACCGCTGCTATTCAGTCTACGCCTTCGTCTACCTCTCAGTCTGCGTCGCCTTTCCAATTACCGATGTCCGCGTTCTGATCATCGCCACCGGGCAGCCCGTCCGCACCTAGACTGTAAATATCGACTTGGCCGTTTTCGCCGGGTGACAAATAAAGATAAGGGCGGCCCCATGGGTCTACAGGCACCTCGCTCAGGTACCCGCCTTGTTTGAAGTTACGCGGCTCAGGCTCAAGCGTTGTTGGCTCAACAAGGGCCACAAGCCCTTGCTCGGTAGTCGGGTACGAGTAGTTATCAAGGCGATAAATTTTTAATGCCGTCTCGATCGATTTAAAGTCAGCCTGTACTTTTTGTACACGTGCGTCGTCGGCACTGTTGAGGACCGTTGGTGCGACTACACTAATGAGGAGCCCCATGATAACCAACACTACTAGAATTTCGATCAGCGAAAAGCCTGTTTGCTTGCGCATTGTCTCACCTCACCATTGTATTTAAGTCAAAGATCGGTAACAGAATAGCCATGACGATCATTAGCACTAACCCACCCATCACCACGACCATCAAGGGCTCAAATAATCCCATAACCGCACCCAACGTCATTTGTAGTTCTCGCTCCTGATTGGTCGCAGAGCGTGAAAGCATAGCCTCTAGCTCACCTGACGCCTCCCCTGAAGCCACCATATGCACCATCATTGGCGGAAAAAAAGGTTCCTGTGACAAGGCTCTATTTAAGCTACTTCCTTCTTGCACACGCAGCGCAACGGTCGTCGCCGATGCCCGCAATACACGGTTAGCCATGACGGCACCTGCAATTCTTAAGGCATCGAGCAACGGAACTCCACTTGCCATCAATATACTTAAGGTCGACGCAAAACGCGCCGTATCCATACTCATAAGAACACCATTGATACCCGGGATACGAAGTAAAAAACGGTGCCATACGGTCTTGCGCGCCTCGTTTTTCAGAAGCCGAGAAAATGTCACAGCGACCGCGACTAAACCGAGTAAAAGCCATACTCCGTAGTCCCGCAAAAAATCACTGGTCGCAATCAGAGCCACTGTAAGCGGCGGTAAAGTCTTCTTAGTATGTGCAAAGATGCCGACCAACTCAGGCACAACAAACACCATAAGCGCAGTCACAACAGCGACAGCAACAGCGGCTAGGACAAAGGGGTAGATCAACGCCATTTTCAGCTGCTGCGCAGTGTGCTGACCATTCTCCGTGTAATCGGCGAGCTGCTCGAGCACTGGACCCAGCTGTCCGGCCTGTTCTCCCGCGTGAATCATCGCGCGATACATTTCCCCAAAGGCGCCGGGAAATTGCGCCATCGCGCTGGCGAGAGTAAAGCCCTCAGATACCCTCGAGCGCACTTGCAATAAAATGGCCTTGGTCTTCGATTTACGGGTTTGTTCAGCGGCGGCCTGCAGACATTCATCGAGTGGCAACGCTGATGCTACAAGCGTCGCTAACTGTCGCGTAATCAATGCTAGCTCATTGGCCTTCAGGCTGGGCCGCCAGTGCGGTAAACGCAGTGACCTAACCTGCCCGCCTCCATCGCTCGCTTCTTCGACTTCTACGGGACGCAGCTGCTTCTGCCGTAACTGCGCACGAATTTGTCGATCAGAATCGCCCTCTAGGACGCCCTTGAGGAGCTTGCCCTGACTATTCAACGCTTTGTAGCGGTACGCCGTCACCGATTATTTCACCGCCGTAACGCGGAGAACCTCCTCAATACTGGTCTCGCCCGACAGTATGCGCCGACGCCCATCGGCATCGATGCCAGGATAGCGCTTACGTGCTTCTAAAAGCATAGTTTGCTCACTGGCGCGTTCGTGGATCAACAGACGAAGCGCTTCATCAATTTCGATTAATTCATAGATGCCAGTTCGACCGCGATAGCCGGTGTTATTGCACTCCGCGCATCCTTCTGGCCGATAAATCGTTGCAGGCGCATCCGGCGCTAGCTGCAGTAACTCACGCTCATAAGCGCTGGTCTCATGTGCTGTTCGGCATTGGGTGCAAAGCAGCCGCACCAAACGTTGGGCCATCACACCGAGTAATGACGATGACAGTAAAAATGGCTCAACGCCCATATCTTGCAATCGCGTTATCGCACCGATAGCCGTATTGGTGTGAAGCGTCGATAACACCAGGTGTCCCGTGAGCGATGCTTGCACGGCTATCTCAGCCGTCTCAAGGTCACGAATCTCCCCCACCATCACGACGTCTGGATCCTGACGTAGCACAGCCCGTAAGCCGCGAGCGAACGTCATATCCACTTTGGTATTGACCTGAGTTTGTCCTACACCCGGCAACATATATTCGATAGGGTCTTCAATGGTAAGAATGTTGCGCGAGCTCTGGTTAATGCTCGAAAGCCCCGCATACAACGTCGTGGTTTTTCCTGAGCCCGTGGGGCCTGTCACCAAGATAATACCGTGAGGATTTTGCAGCCCGCGACGGTAGGCCGTTGCCACCTGCTCATTCATATTGAGCTGCGTTAGCTCGAGCTGCCCCGCTTGTTTATCGAGCAGTCGAAGCACCACTCGCTCGCCGTGAGCTGAAGGAATAGTGGACATACGGATATCGATCGCGTGACCGGCGATACGAATCGAGATACGCCCATCTTGCGGAATACGTTTCTCTGCAATATCAAGCTTCGCCATCACTTTTAAACGCGAAATAAGAAGCGGTGCCAACATTCGGTTGGGTGATAAGACTTCTTTTAAAATACCGTCTACGCGATAGCGAATACTGAGTCGATCTTCAAAGGTTTCAATGTGAATATCTGACGCTTTATCTTTAACCGCCTGCTGCAATATGGCGTTAATTAAGCGAATAATCGGCGCATCATCTTCCGCATCCATCAAATCCCCTAGGTCTGGGATTTCATCCATTAGCTGCCGAAGATCCACGTCGGCACTGATATCTTCAGCCATCTGAGCGGCTTCGTTATTAGTGCGCTGATAGGCACCGGTCAGCCGACGCTGAAAGTCTTCGGGTCCGCTTTCCACTAAATCAAAGGTACTGCCAACAAACCGGCTAATTTCGAGTAACGTATTCTTAGCTAAAGGTGGTAAAAAATGTACGCGGCACTGAGCGCCATCGCGCTCAAGCAATACGCCTTTAGATTTTGCAAAACTGAAAGGCAATAGTCCCATCGTCGTTGCAGCCGAGTCCAAGAGAGCCTCTGGCGGCAAAGTGCCCTCATCACCGGCAAGGTTACTTACCAAGGCATCGAGATCGCTCTGGCTCACTCGTTAGCACTCTCATCAGAAGCGCCGTCAACAGTCTCGTCAGTATCTTCAGCGACCTCAGGCAACTGCTGTATTTGCTCATCCCAATCGGGGATAAGCGGTAAATTGCCATCATCAATGAACATCAGCCCACGCTGACGTCGCTCTAGCTGTTGGTCTCGAATGAAGCGATACTTGTCAGCGGTAGCACCCGCCAGATCGTCATCGTCTCGAACAATTGTGGGGCGGATGAATATCAGCAGATTCGACTTGGTGACAGACACCACATCGTTGCGGAATAACCTACCTAACAACGGTATGTCCTGAAGGATTGGCACACCCTGCTGACTGTCTTGAACATCGTCTTTCACCAGGCCACCTAGAACAACAATGTCACCATCGCGCGCCAAAACCTTGGTCTCAATTTTGCGCTCGTTCGTAATCACATCAGAAGCGACAAGTATCTGCTGGCTAATACTCGATACCTCCTGAATGATATCGAGCACGACCGAGTCGCCCTCATTAACTTGGGGTGTCACGGTAAGTGTCACACCCACATTCTCTCGCTGAATGGTTTGAAACGGGTTCTGCACCGCGCCGTTATTGGCACCCGTACTGGTATAGGAACCTGTCACAAAAGGCACTTGCTGACCAACGGTGATATAAGCCTCTTCGTTGTCTAAGGTTAAGAGACTAGGGGTTGAGAGGATGTTCGCGTTCCCCTGTGTTTGCAGCGCATTTAAAATGACGGACATCGATAGATTGTCGTCGACAACCCCCCACCCAAAGGTAGTGCCGGGTATCTGCGATAAGGCACCCGCAAGATCCCGAACACCTATGTCGTTACTGGTATTGTCATCGGGAAGAATCGCGCCTGCGAGAGCCGCATTACGCTGCTGCTGAGCGGTGCTAGTGCTGATATTGCTACCGAACATGCCGCTGTCATTGGCAAACAACCACTGCAGACCTAACTCTTGGCCCTCGGTGATTTCCATCTCCACAATAATCGCTTCTACGAGGACTTGCGCGCGCCGGATATCGAGTCGAGCGATAACGGCCTCCAGCGACGCCATTTCATCGGCGTCTGCCGTAATAATCAGTGAGTTAGTCCCCTCGTCGGCCTCAATCGTGGAGTGCGAACTCGAACTGCGCGCCTTTTGGCCGTCATTGTCGAGTGCCGTGATGTTTTGCATAACCCGGGACAGGACCTCTGCAATGTCCATTGCGTTGGCGTATTCGAGATAGACGACTTTAACATTGCCACTTTGCTCCAATGGCGTATCGAGGTAGCGGATCAGATCTTTAATCCGCTGTAAATTAAGCTCATCTGCAGTAACCACCACGCTATTAGTGCGCTTATCCGCAACTAAGGTTGCTTCCTCATCCGCTTCGCCCGCTTCACCTTTTGATTTTTCGAGCTTCTTAAGCATTGCGACAATGTCTTCTGCAACGCCGTATCTCAGTCTGACGACTTCCGTACTCTCAATCGCCGTGCGATCCATGCGATCGATAATGTCCATGATCCGATTAATATTGGAGCGAATATCGGAGATGATAATGGCGTTACTCGGCGCGTACGCGGCCATATGCGCTTGTTGCGGCACAAGCGGGCGTAGCACCGGGATCAACTTAGCGGCTGAAACATTCTCCAAACGCACAACCTGGGTCACATACTCATCGTTATTTATTTGGGTGCTGCCATCGGCGACGTCGACGGGTGCCGAGCGCGCATCCTTGTTGGGGATGATACGAATGACCGCCCCCGAGCGCACCGCGGTATAGCCATGGACGTCGAGAATCGACAGAAATAAGTCGTAGAGCTCAGCCTTTGATACCGGCTTAGAAGAGATAACCTTCACTTTGCCTTTCACGCTCGGGTCAATGACGATTGTGCTTCCCGTCACGTCCGCTACAAACTTTATGAACTCCTGAATATCGGTGTCTTTTAAGTTAACCGTATACTCTTGGGCCTGAACCGTGAGGGCGGGACTCGCGAAACATGCAACCACGCTCACGAACAACGTGCGCGCCACTACAACCGCAAAAAAACGCTGCACTTTTTTCTTTGCCGTTATCAACATGTAACGGGAAACTCCTATTGAGGGTTACTTAAACTGACAGAGATCGACACGGGCGTTCCACCACGATCGATATCAAAGCTTGCTTCGTTTGCATCGCGCATCAACTGGTAGAGGCGCATAGTGTTCGTGGTGTCGCTCAATGACAAGCCATTCACTGCCGTTACTATATCGCCAGCTTTAAATCCAAATGCTGTGAATTGTTGAGCATTGCTACCCGGAGTCACACGGTAGCCCTTAATACCGCCATCGGCTCGCACGGCGGATAAACTGACAAGCTCCGCGAGTGACGACGGGTCATCATACAATTGCTCTCGGTAGCGAGTGGCCAAGACGCTCCGCTCTCGATCATTTACCCTCAAATCTACGGGCTTATTTCCGGGCTCGGCTTCAGGCTTAACTACAGATGACCTTGGCTCACTTGGGGCGTTGTTATGCTTAAGGTCTAGGCCAGATTCTGCGAACAGCGTCAGTAGCTCGTAGGTACCGTTATTATCAATAACCACTTGCTTAGGCAGTACTTTTGCAAGGCTTACGGACCCGTTAACGGGCAGCTTGTCACCTACAACATAATTCTCTTGCGACCCACTTGCCTCGATAACCGCGGTGCCCAGACCAGAGGTCGTTGAGGCCAAAATACCCTGAAGCGTTAACGCAAGCCGAGTCTCCTGCGCACCCGATTCAATACCCTCTCTCGAATTAGCATCAACCGTCGATGCCGCTTGGTCAGTATCCGCAGTATTGATAGGCTCTCCAAAAAGGCCAAGCCCTAATAAGCTCTCTAAATCCACTGAGCGACGAGCTTGCTGATCCCGCACAAGGGCGGGCGGGTTGACCGCAATAGCTGTTGTCGTCGGCTGTGAAGCACCGGGAATCAGCGCCCAAACAATCTGTGCCGCCGCAAAACAGCACCACACGGCGAGTAGAGCAAACAGCACTGCTTGCACCCGCACGAGGGTATGAGGCTCGGCGAGGTAGGCAAAAACGCTCTTAAGTCCGCGAGCGAGCTCATTGACGCTTAATTGATCGAAGCGAGAAATCATAAAACGTCCATATCTCACTTCGAGTTATTGAAGGATCGGTTAGATAGCACCACAGCCTGATTTATCCAAAGTTGCACACGTATAGTGTAGAGCCGTTATACTCCATTTGGAACCTGCGGGGTGGCATTGCCTGAGATGTCCTAATTAAGGACGAACCCGTCGAACCTGAACCGGATAACGCCGGCGGAGGGACAGGCCATCGACAGTAAAATCTCTTATCAACTGTTTTTGTGCTCCTCCTCTTGGCCTTTAGTGGGAGTAACGACAACGTGGTTGTGCATCAAAAGCCTACATCTGATCGTTTATTGCGATCGATACCCTTAACCGCCGCTATTATCGGGCCCTTAATGAGCGCGGCACCCCTACTCGCTGCTCCGCAGCTTGAAGAGATCACCGTTACCGCAACGTTGCAAGCGGAAGATGGAAGGCGCAGCGCTGTGACGGTCTTTGGTCGCCCTTTTATAGACGATCGATCGGCTCAGCATATCGAAGACCTGCTGTCAGCAGCACCCAACGTCAACGTTGCTTCAGGGGCGTCTCGCGGTCGATTTTTCCAGATTCGGGGGATCGGTGAGCGCAGTCAGTTTGTAGAGCCGGTAAACGCCTCCGTTGCCTTGCTACTCGATGGCATCGACCTGACAGGCATCGGTGGCGTAGCAACCACGTGGGACTTGCAGCAAGTTGAAGTGTTACGAGGACCCCAAGGTACGCTTTTTGGTGCCAATGCTCTCGCCGGTCTTATAAACCTGCAAAGCACCCCCACCGATAGCGAACAGGATTTGCATCTCGAAGCGGGCGTAGAAAGCTACGGCGGCAGGCGTATGGGGCTTGCTTTAGGCGGCGAATTAACGCCGCAATGGTCGGGGCGACTGGCCTTACAGCACTATAAAAGCGATGGCTTTTTCGACAATCAGTGGCTTGGCGCGTCGGACACCAATAAACGTGACGAGCTGACCGGTCGCGCGAGCCTGAGCTACAGCAATGACCGACAACGCTTGGAAATTGGCGTGTACCGATTCGATATCGACAACGGTTATGACGCCTTTTCGCTGGACAACACCCGAGACACCCTGTCCGATCAGCCAGGGCGGGACCGCGCCCAGACAGATGCAGCGCGACTACGTTGGGACTGGTCAGGTGACTTGCACTATACGCTTCAGTTGAGCCACGCTGAGTCAGACACTGAGTACAGCTACGACGAAGATTGGAGCTATGTGGGTATTGCACCGGGCTGGGAGTACAGCTCTTTTGATCAATACCGGCGTGACCGAACAATGAGTAGCCTTGAGGGGCGTATTCAAAGGGATACGTCCAGTGGCAGCTGGGTTGTGGGCACTTACTTGCGCAATGAAAAAGAGTCTCTTAGACGCGATTACACCTATTTAGACGGCCCTTTCACAAGCGATCTCAGTATTGAAACTGCCGCACTGTTCGGGCAGTTCACAGCCGACCTCACACAGACGTTCAGCGCGTATGTAGGCGCGCGCTTGGAGTATCGAGGCTCTGACTACAACGATATCAACAATGTCGATGAACGATTCAGCGACACCTTGTGGAGCGGACGAGTAGGCCTTGAGTGGACTCCCAATGCACGCAATGACGTTTATCTCAGCGTCAGTCGTGGGGTTCGAGGTGGCGGCGTTAACGCGAACTTACTGGCCTCAATCAATGCCCTTCCCGATGACGTGGGTAATGACTTTACCTCGCTTGGCGTCTTCGACGCTGAATCACTCATAAACACTGAGCTAGGCTGGCGCTGGAAAAATGCCGAAGGGACTCTGAGCAGCGATGTCACCGTGTTTAGTATGCGCCGCAGGGACCAACAGGCCAAAAGCTCGCTGGTCATACCGCGGCCCGATGGCTCCACGGCGTTTATTGATTACACGAATAATGCAGCCCGTGGCAGCAGCGACGGGCTAGAGTGGCAATTGGCTTGGGCAGCGACCGATGCGCTGACGCTGCAAGCGTCACTAGGGTTACTTGATGCTCACTTTGACAGTTACGTAACTGTCGATGGTGATGACCTTGCGGGCAGAGATCAGCCCCATGCGCCCAAGACAATGTCGCAGCTCGGAGTGAATTGGCGCCCCTTAGCGTCTTGGCAACTCGGTCTCGACATAACAACCATGGGCGACTTTTACTTCTCCGATCGCCACGATACGAAAAGTCCGTCGAGAACGCTCTTCAATAGTTTTATTGCCTGGCAAGGTCAGACCTGGGGTCTGCGCTTGTGGGGGCGCAATCTCACCGATGAAGATACCTTCGCCCGGGGCTTTGGTAGCTTTGGCAACGATCCCCGTAAGGAGTACGCTGTCGAGCCCTACTATCAATATGGCGAGCCTCGCGTTGTGGGTCTGACCGCGACTTATAAACTGTGAAACTTATCAACTATGAGACTTGTCAACTATGAAACTTGTCAACGATAAATTGCCAATCGGAGAATAACGACCCATGCAAATGACCGCCGAACTCAGCCTTTATCCTCTCGCCGGTGACGTGAACGACAACGTGCTGGCCTTTATTGAAGATCTCGTGACCACCGGCAAAGTATCCGTGGTGACCACCGCTATGAGCACCCAGATCTCGGGGGACTACGATGCGGTCTTTGAGGCAGTACAGCTCACACTACGCCAAAGCTATGAGCGCGCTGGACGGCAAGTTCTCGTCGCAAAATTCTTGCCCGGCTTTAGACAAGAAATAGGTCCAGAGGTCGACTAATCACCATGTCACCCTTAGAGATCATCGCCGTCCTACTCGCGCTGCTATACGTGCTGCTTGCGGTTAAGGAGCACCGAATCTGCTGGGTAGTCGCGGCAGCCAGCGCGAGCCTGTACACGTGGATTTTTTGGGAAGCGGCTCTGATCATGGAAGCCGCACTGCAACTGTTCTATATCGTTATAGCCATCTACGGCTGGCTCTCATGGGGCGAAGATAACAGTGCAAACGAACGCCCTATTCGCACCTGGTCTTGGCGCCAACATTTCATAGCCATTCTCACCGTACTTGTCATCAGTAGCGTTACTGGCGCCCTCCTTAACCACTTCACCGACGCGGCATTACCTTGGCTCGATAGCTTCACAACGATCGCCGCACTGCTTACGACCTGGATGGTTACTCAAAAAATCCTAGAGAATTGGCTGTATTGGATAGCGATTGATGCCATCTCGATATACTTGTACTTATCTCGGGATTTACAGCTAACGGCTGGATTATTTGTTGTGTACATCGGTCTTGCCTATGCGGGTTGGCGAGTATGGCGCACGCACTATCGCAGTACCGAGCTGGGACATACAGGTACCCTTGCGTGAGCGTGGCTGATGCGCTGACCGCTTGGTCGGACTGGGCAGTTGAGCCGTACCTAATTAGTAAGCCCATCTTTGCCTGTAACCTGCAAAGTGGTTCATCTCACTCGGTCGTCAAGGTTTGCGCTCAGCTACCTCAGGATGCGCGCGAATTTGTTATACGGTTCTCTGAAGCAGATGCGGAATCTCTCGCTCCAGACATAGCACTTGAGTTGCGTTTGCTGACTCTGGCTTCTGCCCACGGGCTTGCCCCAAAGGTCCTTTGGCGAAGTGCCGACAATAAAACCCTTGTGATGGAATATATTGGTCCTCACTCTGCGCCGGTGACGACAGAATCTCTGAGCGCGCTTATCAAAGGCATTCATCAACTATCGGTCTGCGATGCCAAGATTGATCTCACGCGACAACTGCAGCACTACACAGACATTGCTAGATTGCGCGGCATC
>CAJQLP010000117.1 GCA_905479205.1 uncultured Luminiphilus sp. | reverse complement strand
CATTCGTCGCATCCGTAAGCTAGATGTCGACCATAATTTCACCTTGATGTGTCGAGATCTCTCGGAGCTTGGCACTTATGCGCGAGTCGACAATACCGCCTATCGATTGATCCGACATAAAACGCCGGGCCCTTTTACGTTTATTTTGGAAGCTACTGGAGAGGTCCCTCGCCGGTTGCTCCACCCCAAGCGAAAGACCGTGGGCTTACGCGTGCCAGATAACGCGATCACACAAGCCTTACTTGCGGACTTGGCCGAGCCTATGTTGAGCGTGACGTTGATCATGCCGGGTGATGAATACCCGCTGAGTGACCCGTATGATATTCGAGAGACGCTCGAACACGAGGTCGATTTGGTGATTGATGGCGGTTATTGCGGCCTAGAACCGACGTCAGTGGTGGATATGACAGGTGATTCCCCTCAGATTTTACGTGAAGGCTTAGGCGATGTTTCTGATCTGTAGAGGGGGTCTGCCCTGGTCTAATAGCGGTGCGTCCTGTTCTTATAGTGATCCGTCCTGTTCTTTAAAGGGGGTCGCGTATTGCCCGTCATCGGGTATAATCCGCCAGTGAATCAGACGCCTCCAGAAATGATCGAACACCCCCCCGAGCCCATCGAGCAGGAGACTGCGCCGGTTGCTACCTTGCGTCCTTCAGAAGGCGTAGAGCGACGAGAGAATACGCCTCAGCAAGGCGAGATGCCGTTCGCCATTGTTATGGGCGAGGCCATGACGGAGCTGCCCAAGGATTTGTACATTCCGCCCAGGGCCTTGGAGGTCATTCTTGAAGCGTTTGAGGGACCTCTCGATCTACTGTTGTACCTGATCAGACGTCAGAACCTCGATATTCTCGAGATCGATGTGTCCGCGATTACAGAGCAATACATGCATTATGTTGAGCTCATGGATGCTATGCAGTTTGAGCTGGCAGCCGAATATTTATTAATGGCAGCGATGCTTGCCGAGATCAAATCTCGGATGCTTTTGCCTCGTTCAAAAGAAGAGGACGAAGAAGAGGAAGATCCTCGCGCTAACTTGATTCGACGCCTACAGGAATATGAGCGCTTTAAGAAGGCCGCAGAGGATATCGAAGCGCTGCCACGACTCGAGAGAGACACATGGGTCGCCACCATTGAGCCACCCGATCTACACCGTGAACGCCCCTTGCCTGAGCTGGACATGAAAGAACTTTTACTTGCTCTCGGCGAAGTGTTAAAGCGTGCGGATATGTACGAGAGTCATCATATTGAAAGGGAATCGCTGTCGACCCGAGAGCGTATGTCCGATGTTCTCGAAGCGCTGCGCGAGAAGAAATTTGTGCCCTTTGTGGCTTTGTTTAAGGTCGAGGAAGGGCGGCTAGGTGTGGTGGTCACCTTTTTAGCGTTAATGGAATTAATCAAGGAATCACTGGTGGAGATCGTGCAGACCGAGGGCTTCGGCCCGATTCACGTAAAGGCGAGAACGGAATAATGTCTGAGACGGGGTTAGTACACATTGTAGAAGGCGCTCTGATGGCAGCGGGTGAGCCGCTGTCAGTTAAGCGTCTATCGCAGCTGTTTGATGAGTTCGAGCGACCGACTGATGAAGACATCAGTAGTGCGTTGGAGGAAGTGGCTGAGCGCTGTGAGGGGAGAGGCTATGAGCTGGTTCGCGTGGCCAGTGGCTTCCGCTTTCAAGTGCGGCAGAATCTGGCCACATGGGTGGGGCGACTTTGGCAAGAACGGCCTCAACGCTACTCACGCGCCTTGCTTGAGACCCTGTCGCTCATTGCATATCGACAGCCCATAACCCGTGGGGAGATTGAAGAGATCCGAGGCGTCGCGGTGAGCTCTAATATTGTCAAAACCCTGCAAGAGCGAGAGTGGGTTCGTGTTGTTGGGCATCGTGACGTGCCAGGTCGCCCTGCGATGTATGCGACCACGCGCCAATTTCTCGATTATTTCAATTTAAAGTCGTTAGAAGATCTGCCCCCCCTCGCCGAGATTAAAGAGCTCGACAATTTGAACGGCGACCTAGGGTTGAGTGTTCCCGATGCAGACGCACTAGGACAAGCGTCTGAAGGTTCCGATACAGCGTCTGATTATGCTGTATCGACGGATACACTGGTGGACCGCGAGGAATCTGACCCCGCTATAGAGTCAGATCTAGACGAAGGTGCGAGCGTCGAGCCATCCGGCGACAATGATGTTGAGGCCGAACAAGTAGAGTACCGCCCAGAGGGTTCAGACTATGAACCTGAGCAATCACACGCTGCGGAAGCGTCGATAGAGGAATATTCGAGTGAAGAACTCGCAGAAAAGCAAGACACCGAAGAAGCAAGCGAAGACGATAGTCAGCGCTGAGCTTCAAGAGCGCGAGCTACAGCCCGGCGAAAAGGTTCAGAAGGTTTTAGCCCGTGTGGGTCTGGGCTCTCGTCGAGAAATGGAGCGCTGGATAGAAGCTGGGCGTGTCGAGCTTGATGGGAAGCAGGCCAAGCTGGGCGACAGAGTCAGCGCCGAGCAAGCCATTAAGGTAGACGGTAAGCCTGTTGAAATCAGTGCCGGTGAAAAAGTGCGCTGTTTGCTTTACCACAAGCCCGTTGGTGAAGTGTGTTCGCGAAAAGATCCTGAAGGCCGGCGTACGGTTTTCGATTCGTTGCCGGCACTGAAGTCTGGGCGCTGGATCGTCATCGGGCGCCTCGACTACAACACGTCTGGGCTGCTGTTATTCACTACTGACGGTGAGCTTGCTAATTCCCTCATGCACCCATCGAGCATGATTGAGCGCGAATACTTAGTTCGCGTAATGGGTAATGTGAGTCTCGAAATCATCAATACCCTGCGTGAAGGAGTCATGCTCGATGACGGTCCTGCGCGTTTTACCGATGTTGTCGATGGTGGCGGTGAGGGGATCAATCGATGGTTTTATGTGGTTCTCATGGAAGGTCGCAATCGCGAAGTTCGCCGGCTTTGGGAGTCGCAAGGGCTGACAGTCTCGCGCCTTAAGCGCGTTCGCTACGGCAATGTTTTCATACCCCCTAAGCTCAAAAAGGGTGAGTGGATGGAACTCCCTAATAAGGACGTGGAAGTACTTTACGGTATGGCAGGCATGCCACCGAAGGGCGCCCAAGTGCTGAACCCTAAAGAGCAGGAAAAGCTTGATCGGCTCTCTAAAAAATCAGGTCGAAAGGCGAATCGTCGCATGTTCGAAGGGGACGATAAATTCGTCCGCCGGAAGAAGCGGTAGTGGCTCGAGCTCAGGATTGAACAGAGAGCGCCTGACCATTTAGCGCGGCGCTGTCGTTGCTCATTAAGTAAAGCCAGGCGCTCACAAGCGCCTCGGGATCTGGGTTAGTAGTAGGTGGTTCGGCGGGGTAGGCCATACGACGCATTGCGGTATTAATAGCCCCTGGATTTAAGCTGTTTACGCGTATTTTCGTTGTATTGGTAAGTTCATCTGCAAGTACCTGCATCATCCCTTCGGTAGCGAACTTTGATGTGGCGTAGGCTCCCCAAAATGCTCGTCCCTTACGCCCCACGCCAGAACTGGTAAACACCACCGATGCCTCGGGGGCCGCATGTAGCAGCGGCAACATGACTTGGGTGAGCATAAAGGGTGCATTGACATTGACTTGCATAACTTGGTTCCACGTCGCGACGCTGGTCTGAGCCATTGACTTGCGGTCACCTAAAATACTCGCGTTGTGCACCAGGCCGTCTAGTTTGTCTATGCTGCTTCCCAGTTCCTGGCCCAATTCGCAGAGAGCATCGTGGCTCACTTGGCTAAGGTCGCAGGGAATAATTCCGGGCGTCACAAGTTCTTCGGTCATAATCGTGTCATAGACCGCCTCTAGTTTTTTCTCCGTGCGGCCCAGCAGCAACACCTCAGCACCGTGTCTCGCGCAGGCGAGGGCAACCGCTTTGCCTATACCGTCGCCCGCGCCGGTAATTAGAATGGTTTTGCCGTTAAGCTCATCGGCAGCTGGGTGCCAACCCTCTGGAACAAAAGTCACTAAATCATCCTCATAATCATGCCTGCTAGTTCTTCACTTGAGCTGGCAAGCGCGTCGGCTTCCCACTGTGCAGGATCGTCGCCATCTTCAATATAGCCATAGCTCGCTGCGATGGTGAAGCAGCCGGCGGCATTGCCCGCCTCAATATCGCGTTTGTGATCGCCTATGTACAGGGAGTGTTCGGGTCGCGCGCCTACATTGTGGCAGCTCAGTAAAATAGACTCTGGATGTGGTTTTGCATGGGTAACATCGCAGGGTGTTACTAGGCTGTTCGTTGGCGGCTGAAAATTCATCGCAGCCATAAGAGGTTCTGCGTAGCGGCGAAACTTATTAGTGGCGACGCCCCAAGGGATACCCGCATCGTGCAGCTGTTGCACAAGTTCATGCATTCCCTGATAAGGCAATGCACTGGTGCCGAGAATGCGTTCATAGTGCTCTAAAAATTCCAAGCGAAGCTGCTCATGGTCTGCGGTTTCTGGCTCGCTGCCAAGTGCTAGCGTCACCAGTGCACCCGAGCCGTTGGACACACTTTTTCGTACCTGTTCATTGGGCAGTGGAGGCAATCCACGCTGACTTCGCATGAGTTGGACCACGCGTATGAACTCGTCTGCCGTATCAATAAGTGTGCCGTCTAGATCGAAAATGACGGCCTCAGGTTGGCAAGTGAAGCTTTTCACGTAAAAAGCCTCTCTGTTATGCCGCGGGTTTCACGGCGCGGACCATGTAGTTGACCGAGACGTCATTGGAGTTCAAGCGATAGTGTTTTGTGATTGGGTTATAGGTTAATCCTGTCATGTCAGTGAGTTGCAAGCCCGCGTCACGAATCCATCGCCCCAGCTCAGAGGGGCGTATAAATTTACTGTATTCATGAGTCCCTCTTGGCAGCATGTTTAACACATACTCGGCCCCCACAATGGCGAAGGCAAAAGCCTTAGGATTGCGATTTATCGTTGAAAAAAATAAATGTGCTCCTGGTTTGGCGAGTGCTGCGCAGGCTGCAATCACCGCCGATGGGTCAGGCACGTGCTCAAGCATCTCCAGGCAGCACACGACGTCGTAATGGCCTGGCTCGCGCTCTGCGAGCTCCTCAGCCGTGATTTGTTCGTAGTCAATGTCAAGTTCGCTTTCAAGGCGATGAATTTTTGCTACGTTCAAAGGTGCCTCACCCATGTCGATGCCTTTCACTTTGGCGCCACGCCAAGCCATGGCCTCGGCTATTAAGCCGCCGCCGCAGCCGACATCGAGTAGTTGCTTAGTGTCTACGTGGGCGAAATCGTCAATCCAATTGGCGCGCAAAGGATTGATATCATGTAGCGGCTTAAATTCGCTGGTAGGGTCCCACCAGCGAGAAGCCAAAGCTTCGAACTTGGCTATTTCTGCATCGTCGACATTACGCTGAGTCATTGGGGGTTGTTCTCCTGGTGGTGGGCGTTGTTTTCACTGCTTCGCTGCGCCCGAAAAGCTAATAACTGGTCTCGCCAAGTATTGGCTCTCGACGTGATAGTAGCCACTGAAAGGGTGGTTAGTTGCCGGTCGACCACTAACGGTTTTCCGGCGACCCAGCTGTGGGTCAGTTCGGCGCCTGAGGTGGCATATACAACATGTGACAGCACGTTATTGACGGGCTGCAAGGCAGGGTCGTCGAGTCTCAAGGCGATCATATCGGCCTGCTTGCCAATTTCGAGAGAACCAATGTCATTGTCTAGTCCGAGTGCCTTTGCACCGTTAATGGTCGCCATTTCTAGTGCAGTTGCTGCCGATATGGCGGTGGACTCACTATTTTCGAGCTTGGCTATGAGCGCTGCTGCCTGTATCTCGGCAATCATATTGATTCGATTATTGCTGGCTGCGCCATCGGTTCCTAGGGCTACGTTAATGTCGCGGTCGAGTAATCGCTGCGTGGGGCAGATGCCCGACGCGAGCTTCATATTCGATCGAGGGCAGTGAATAACATGAGCCCCTGTTTGCTCGAGAATATCGAAGTCACCCTCGGACAGTGCCGTCATGTGAACACATTGGCTCCGAGGGCCCAGCATGCCAAGTCGATTAAGCTGCTCTATGGGTCGCTCACCGAGGTTTTCTACCGACATTTGAACTTCGCCGCGGGTTTCATGCAAATGAATCTGCACAGGCGCATCTAACTCATTCGCGAGGGTAGCGACGCGTTGCAGCGTTTCTTCACTCACTGTGTAGTTTGAATGAGGTCCAAAGCCAATTTCGATGCGCTCATGATTACGATAGGTATCACGCAGCGCGAGTCCTTTGGCGAGGTATTCCTCAGGGTCGCGAGCCCAGGCTGTTTGTACGTCGATGACAGGGAACACTAACTGCGCTCTGAGGCCTACGAAATCAGCGCGCTCTGCCGTGACGTCGGGATAAAAATACATGTCGCTGAAGGTGGTGGTGCCACCCAGCAAAAGCTCTGCGAGCGCTAGATCGGTGCCGTCGCGAACATAATCTTCCGATACGAAGGCTGTTTCTGCAGGCCAAATCTCGCCGAGCCACGTCATCAGTGGCTGGTCGTCCGCATAGCCGCGCAATAAGGACATGGCGGCGTGGCCGTGGCAGTTAATGAGTCCGGGTAATAGAACGTGTTGCGGTAACTCAATGTGCCGTTTAGCTTCAAGCTTCCTGCCTTCACTGCTTGGGCAAATGTTGACAATGCGGCTGTCGGTGACCACAACGCAGTGATTTACAAGGACCGTATCCCGCGGCACGACGGGCACGATCCACTCTGGGTACAGGATGTAATCGATGTCAGACATGGGTGTTTCCTTGGGGTGTGGGCGCAGTATAACGTGTCGTGAGAAATCCTGTGTCGTACGTAGCCCGATTGGCTCTAATTTGGTACTATCAGGGCGTTAGAAAAAACCACTTTATTCCTCCCAGCGAAGCAGGCCGAATGGCAGATACTCCAAAAGATATTGCTCGAGAAGTTCTACCCGTCAGTATTGAGGACGAACTGAAACAGTCGTACATGGATTACGCGATGAGCGTCATCGTAGGGCGTGCCCTACCAGACGTTCGCGACGGCTTAAAACCCGTCCACCGGCGCGTATTATTCGCCATGAACGAACTCAACAACGATTGGAACAAACCGTATAAAAAGTCGGCGCGTGTAGTCGGTGACGTGATTGGTAAATACCATCCCCACGGCGACTCTGCGGTTTACGACACAATCGTACGAATGGCGCAAACGTTTTCCTTGCGGTACACCCTCGTAGATGGCCAGGGCAACTTTGGCTCGATCGATGGTGATAACGCTGCAGCGATGCGTTATACCGAAATACGCATGCGCAAAATTGCCCATTCGCTGCTTGCCGATTTAGAAAAAGAAACCGTCGACTTCGTCGACAACTACGACGGTACCGAGCGCATTCCGGTCGTTATGCCAACCCGAGTGCCGAATCTATTGGTCAACGGCGCGTCAGGTATTGCTGTTGGAATGGCGACTAATATTCCGCCTCACAACCTGCGGGAAGTGATTGCGGGCTGTATCGCGTTGCTAGACAACCCTGAAATTACCGTCGATGGACTAATGGAGTACATTCCCGGCCCAGACTTCCCAACAGGCGCCATTATTAACGGGCGCGCGGGTATATTGCAGGCATATCGTACTGGTCGTGGTCGAATTTACGTGCGTGCGCGTGCCGAGGTAATTACCGACGAGGCCAAAGGCAAAGACACCATCATCATTCACGAAATCCCTTACCAGCTCAATAAAGCGCGTTTAATCGAGCGAATCGCAGAGCTGGTTAAAGAGAAGAAGATAGAAGGTATCACCGAGCTTCGAGACGAATCCGACAAAGACGGTTTGCGAGTCGTTATCGAGCTTCGCCGCGGTGAAATGGGCGACGTTGTGCTGAATAACCTTTATTCACAGACGCAACTGCAATCGGTAGTCGGCATTAATATGGTGGCTTTGGTTGACGGTCAGCCTAAGCTGCTTAACCTCCGCGATATGATTGAGGCGTTTGTTCGCCATCGTCGTGAGGTGGTTACTCGACGTACCGTTTACCTTTTACGCAAGGCTCGAGAGCGAGGTCATGTCCTTGAGGGATTGGCGATAGCGCTTGCGAACATTGACGAAATTATTGAGTTGATCAAGAACTCGCCAACGTCAGCTGAAGCTAAAGAGCGTCTCATTGCGAAAGACTGGACCCCCGGTGACGTGATGACGATGTTGGAGCGGGCCGGTGCAGACGCGTGCCGCCCCGATGAGCTTGAGGCGCACTTTGGCCTTCGAGAAGGTCAATACTACCTATCGCCCGCGCAGGCGCAGGCGATTCTTGATTTACGTCTTCATCGCCTTACCGGTCTTGAGCACGAGAAGCTGTTACAAGAATACGCGGACAAGCTCGCCGAGATTGCCGACTTCCTCGATATTCTGGGCGATCCAGATCGCTTGATACTCGTCATTCGTGAGGAGTTGATAGAAATAGTTGAGGAGTTCGGTGACGAGCGTCTAACCGAGATCACCGATTCGACCCACGATCTCAAGGTTGAGGATTTGATCACCGAGGAAGATCGTGTTGTTACCATTTCCCATGGTGGCTACGCCAAAACTCAGCCCTTAACCGATTATCAAGCGCAGCGTCG
Source organism: uncultured Luminiphilus sp. (assembly GCA_905479205.1). Lineage (GTDB taxonomy): Bacteria > Pseudomonadota > Gammaproteobacteria > Pseudomonadales > Halieaceae > Luminiphilus. Next base: position 36,569 of record CAJQLP010000117.1, on the reverse strand, counting down.
TGGCGGGACTGGCAGGTCGGCCACAGCAGTAAAAGATGCGGATTTTGTCGAGCATCTGCTTATTGCCAGCACCCACGCGACCATTTTGTGTTTCTCAAACCTTGGCAAAGTCTATTGGTTGCGCGTATTCCATATTCCACTGGCGAGCCGTAATTCGCGCGGTCGGCCCATGGTGAACCTCTTGCCTCTAGACGAAGGTGAGCGCATTACGTCTATTCTACCTGTTGACGGCTATGAGGAAGGGCACTACATATTCATGGCGACTGCCAACGGCACCGTTAAAAAGACCGATATGAGCCAGTTTGCTCGTCAGCGCAGCGTTGGTTTACGTGCTTTGGAGCTTGAGGAAGGTGACTGGCTTGTAGGAACCGCTGTAACTGACGGTAGCTGCGATATTATGCTCTTCTCAAGCGAGGGCAAAGCAGTACGCTTCCCCGAAGACGCCGTAAGAGCTATGGGACGCACTGCGAAGGGCGTACGTGGTATTAGGCTCGCGAACGACCATCGGCTTATTTCTCTGATTGTTCCCGCAGAAGGCGGCGAGCTGCTCACTGTCAGCGAGAATGGCTACGGCAAGCGAACAGCAATCAACGATTTCCCCATTAAAGGGCGCGGTACGAAGGGTGTGATCGCTATGGCGACCACTCAGCGTAACGGTCCGCTGGTGGGTGCTGAGCAGGTCTTCGAGGGTGATGAAATGATGCTCATTTCGGATCAGGGGACGGCTGTTCGGACGCGAGTCGACGAGGTGTCAGTGTTGGGTCGTAACACCCAAGGTGTTCGCGTTATTCGCACCCGAAGTGATGAAAAGCTCGTCAGCGTGAGTCGGATCGCCGAGGATGACGCAGCAGCGGTAATTGATGCTCCTGCTGCCGAAGAGACAGCAGAGGCGCCCGAGCCCGACGCGCAGGACTAAGCACTGATGCGCGCCCATAATTTTTGCGCGGGGCCTGCTGCGCTGCCAATAGCCGTACTGGAGCGCGCTCAAGCGGAGCTCCTCGACTGGCAGTCAGCGGGCGCTTCGGTTATGGAGTTAAGTCACCGAAGTCCCGAGTTCATGGGTGTTATTGAGCGCGCAGAAGCCGCGCTGCGACGCTTGCTTGGCATTAGCGATGACTATGCTGTGCTGTTTTTACAGGGCGGCGCGTCCCAACAGTTCAGTGCTGTACCACTCAACCTTGCCCAGCATGATCAGACGGCTGACTACGTCGTTACTGGTCAGTGGTCAAAAAAAGCCGTCGCTGAAGCTTCGCGGCTCATGACGGTCAACGTTGCCGCAAGTTCGGCGGATACGCAGTTTTCTACTGTGCCAGCTCAGCAAGACTGGCAAATAACGGGCGGTGAGTTCCTACACTATTGCCCCAACGAAACAATTGGCGGTCTTGAGTTTTCTTGGGTACCCGAGATTGGCGTGCCCTTGGTGGCAGATATGTCATCGACATTGCTGTCTCGACCTATCGATGTCAGTCAGTTCGGGGTTATCTATGCGGGGGCACAGAAAAATATTGGCCCCGCCGGGTTAACGCTTGTTATCGTTCGCAGAGATTTATTAGGTCGAGCGCGTAGTGACTGTCCCAGCACGCTTAACTGGACGGAGCAGGCCAGCAATGGCTCGATGTATAACACGCCGCCGACCTTCGCTATTTATCTGGCTGGTTTAGTGTTCGAGTGGTTGGAAGGCTTGGGTGGATTGCCGGCGATTGAAAAGATCAACCGCCACAAAGCGGCCATGCTCTATCAGCTCATTGATGATAACCCCCTTTACGCTAATCCCGTCGAGGTACCGAGCCGGTCACTCATGAACGTGCCGTTTACTCTGGCCGACGAGAGCCTGGACAAAACGTTTCTCAGTGAAGCGCAGCAGCAGGGCCTGCTTAACTTGAAGGGACACCGCTCTGTGGGCGGTATGCGAGCAAGCATTTACAACGCGATCAGCGAAGCCTCAGTGGTTGCGCTATGTGAGTTCATGCGAGATTTTGCGCAGAGAAAAGGTTGAACTATGGCTACTGATGAACAGTTATCAGCGATTCGAGCCAAGATTGATGCTATCGATAAAGAGCTTCTTGACTTAATCAACGCTCGTGCTCGATGCGCTCAAGAGGTAGCAGAAATTAAGCTGGCTGCGGTGCGAGAAGAGGGCGGTGAAGTTCCGTTGTTCTATCGACCTGAACGTGAAGCTCAGGTGTTGCGTGCGATTCAAGAGCGCAATCCCGGCCCGTTGCCTGATGACTACATAGCAAAGATCTTTCGAGAGATTATGTCGAGCTGCCTGGCCCTTGAGCAGCCGCTAACGGTTGCTTACCTGGGACCGCAAGGCACTTACACTCAGGCCGCGGCTAACAAGCATTTTGGCCAGTCTGCGATTCCAGAGGCGCATGCGTCTATCCCCGGCGTTTTTCGGCAAGTTGAAGATCGCCATTGTGATTTTGGTGTTGTGCCCGTTGAGAATTCTACCGAGGGCATGGTCGGCCAGACACTCGATTGTTTTCTTGAATCACCACTACAAATTGTCGGCGAAGTTGAGCTGCCCATAGTCCATCATTTGTTGGTCGGGCCAGGGACTGACAGGCAGGATATTCGCTTGATCTGTGGGCATCCACAGGCGCTCGCTCAGTGCCGTGAATGGCTCGATGCGCACTATCCCGATACCATTAGAGAAACTGCCGCAAGCAATGGTGAGGCAGCGCGGCTCGCGTCTATAAGCGAGGGAGTAGCTGCGATAGCGGGTGATCTAGCGGCTGAAACCTATGACTTAGCTAAGGTCGCAAAAGGCATTCAGGATATCGCGAGCAACACCACGCGCTTTTTAGTACTTGGACGCGAATCCGTTCCAGCCAGCGGCTGGGACAAAACCTCGGTTTTGGTGTCGAGTCGCAATCGCCCCGGCGCGTTGCTAAGCCTGCTCAAGCCTTTCGAGGATCGAGGTGTTAGCCTGACGCGCATCGATTCGCGACCATCGAAGACTGAAAAATGGACTTATATGTTTTACATAGAGTTCGAAGGTCATCTTGATGACGCACTTATTAGTGAGATCATGGCAGAGCTTGCTGAGCACTCTATTATGCTAAAACCACTGGGTTCATACCCACGTGCGCCCCTTTAATGCTGCCTCCCCGATGATATTTACCCGTCAATCAGTGGCTTTTTTGGGCCTGGGCCTCATCTCAGGATCACTCGCGAGTGCCCTGCGGGCCAGTGGATGGCAGGGTGAGCTACTCGGATGGGGGCCTCGAGAGCCGAGTTTGAAGCGTGGGCTTGAGCTAGGCATTATCGACCGTTATAGCTTGGATTTGGATGAAATTATTGATTCGTCCGATATGCTAATTATTGGTGCCCCCCCGGTAGCCACGGGGGATTTACTCGCAGAGTTGCTACCTAAGGCTATGGCGAGTGCACATCAGCCCATTGTGACGGACTTAGCTAGTATTAAAGGCTGGGTAATTGACCGAGCGAATTGTGAGTACAGCCGTTTCGTGCCTGGCCATCCTATTGCGGGCTCTGAGGATAGCGGTGTTGCTGCTTCGCGGGCCGATCTTTTCTCCGGTCGTGAGGTGATCCTCACTCCGAACGCCGATCTCGATCCGATTGCACTTCAAGAAGTTACTGCAATGTGGGCGCTGACGGGCGCTCGGGTAACTCATATGCCTGTTGCTGATCACGATGCCGCACTCGCAGCGAGCAGCCATTCACCACACATGCTTGCTTACGCGTTGACCATGGCACTTGCCGATGATCCGTTACAGCCTATGCAGCATGGCGGTGGCGCTTTGCGTGACATGACGCGCATCGCCGGCTCTGACCCGGTGATGTGGCGAGATATAGCATTGACCAATCGGGCTGCGCTTCTGACTGCGCTAACCGAGGTAGAAGGTGGGCTAGCACATCTAAAGCGCCTCATAGAGGCGAGTGATGGCAGTGGTATGCACGCCTACTTTACTCGTTGTCGAGACGTGCGCCGTGCGCATGATCGAGTTTTAAATCCTTTATTCGAACAATCTGATTCAAACGAAGAGAGCAAACCATGAAATTCTGCGTACAGCCTGGTGGAAGCTTGACCGGGCGTATCCGTGTGCCTGGCGACAAATCTATGTCGCATCGATCAGTCATGCTGGGCGCTCTTGCTGAGGGCCAAACGCAGGTGTCTGGTTTTCTAGAAGGGGAAGATGCCTTGGCGACCGTTGCCGCGTTTCGTGCAATGGGTGTCAAGATTGAAGGGCCCGATAACGGCAAATTATTCATTGAAGGCGTGGGTCTCAATGGTCTAGTGGCACCCGAGCATGCGTTGGATATGGGTAACTCAGGGACCAGTATGCGATTGCTGGCGGGCTTATTGGCGGGTCAAGAGTTCACCGCGACACTGACAGGCGATGAGTCGCTTTGTAAGCGGCCGATGGGGCGCGTCATTTCGCCTCTCGAGCGTATGGGCGCCGTTATTGCTTCGGAGCCAGAAGGTCGCCCGCCACTGATCATTTACGGCCAAGGCACCTTGCGGGGGATTCATTACGACCTGCCAATGGCGAGTGCTCAAGTCAAATCTTGTGTCCTTTTGGCCGGCATGTATGCCGAAGGCCGTACGTCTGTCACCGAGCCCGCGCCTACCCGCGATCATACGGAGCGAATGCTACGTGGTTTTGGCTACAACGTAGAGCGACGCAATGGCGTGATCAGCTTGGAAGGTGGTGGAAGCCTGAAAGGCTCGACCATTGATATTCCTGCTGACGTTTCCTCAGCGGCATTTTTTCTCGTGGGAGCGAGTATTTCGCCGGGTTCAGATTTGACCCTCGAGCATGTGGGTATGAATCCAACGCGCATTGGTGTCCTTAATATTCTCGGACTGATGGGTGCCGATATCCAGGTGCTCAATGAGCGCGAGGTCGGCGGTGAGCCTGTGGCTGATTTACGAGTGCGTCACGCGCCGCTTAAAGGTATTCAGATACCAGAAGAGGAAGTGCCGTTAGCGATTGATGAATTCCCCGCACTGTTCATCGCCGCAGCGTGTGCAGAAGGTCGCACCGTGCTTACCGGTGCTGAGGAGTTGCGGGTTAAGGAAAGTGATCGTATTGCCAGTATGGCGGAGGGCTTAACTACCTTGGGTATTCAAAACCAAGTGCGCCCCGATGGCATTGTCATTGAAGGCGGTACATTGGGCGGCGGTGCCGTCAGTACCTATCACGATCACCGTATTGCCATGAGCTTTGCTATCGCGGGCTTGCGAGCTTCCTCGCCCATCGACGTGCTCGATTGTGATCATGTCACGACGTCTTTCCCTGGTTTTGCAGTTCTCGCGTCGAAGGCGGGTCTTTTGCTGCACGAAGCAGCCGACGCATGAATCGAGTTATCTGTATTGACGGTCCCAGTGGCGCAGGCAAAGGTACCATCAGTCAGGGAATCGCTGCGCACCTAGGATGGCATTTGCTCGATAGCGGTGCGATTTATCGCGTACTGGGTGTGGCATGCCAAGATCGGGGAATCGCTTGGGACGATAGCCGCGAGGTCGTAGCAGTCGCACGGGATTTGGCCGTGAATTTTACACCTGGTGATGATGGCGTTCGAGTGACCCTTGCTGGCGAAGATGTCACCTCCCGAGTGCGTTCTGAGTTGGGCGGTAAAGGCGCTTCGGCGGTCGCTGTTATTCCGGAAGTGCGCGCAGCTCTCCTTAGTAGGCAGCGTGAGCTTGCCATTGAGCCCGGATTGGTTGCGGATGGTCGCGACATGGGAACGGCAGTTTTCCCTCAGGCGCCCTTGAAGATTTTTCTCACGGCCAGCGCTGAAGCCCGGGCTGAGCGTCGATATGCACAGTTGCTTGCAAGGGGTGAAAGTGTTAGCCTCCCGCGCCTTCTTGACGACATAAAGGAGCGAGATGCCCGCGACTCTGAACGCGCTGCGTCACCGCTCACTCCGGCTGAGGATGCCATTCAAATAGACAGCACTGCGCTGTCTATAGATGAAGTGCTCCAAAAAGTATTGGGACTTGCTGTTGATAGAGGACTTGGAATGCGGGGTTCTGATTAAGGCTCAGACGCCACGAACACCGCAACTTAAAAACAACCCGGCTTGGTCTGGAGGTCGGTAAGCGCAGCTTAGGCTGCCGAAAAAGACAGGTACTATTGATGAGCGAATCATTCGCAGAGCTGTTCGAAGAAAGCCTTAAAACCCTCGATATGGAACCCGGTGCGATTGTCACTGGCGTTGTTATTGATATCGATAACGAGTGGGTAACAGTACACGCTGGGCTTAAGTCAGAAGGTGTCATTCCCCTCGATCAATTTATCAATGCGAGCGGTGAGTGTACCCTCAGCATCGGAGACGAAGTTCAGGTTGCGCTGGAAACCGTAGAAGACGGGTTTGGTGAGACAAAATTATCACGTGAGAAAGCCAAGCGCGCCGAGGCATGGACACGCCTTGAAGCAGCGCACGTTGCCGATGAAGTGGTCACAGGTGTGATCAACGGTAAGGTTAAAGGTGGATTCACCGTGGATATCGATACGATCCGTGCGTTCTTGCCCGGCTCTCTCATCGATGTACGCCCTGTGCGAGAAACTACGCACCTCGAGGGTAAAGAGCTCGAATTTAAAGTTATCAAGCTTGACCAGAAGCGTAACAACGTCGTGGTTTCACGTCGTGCGGTAATGGAAGCTGCTAACAGTGCAGAGCGTGACGAGCTGCTCGCTAATCTGCAAGAAGGTATGGCTGTTAAGGGTGTTGTTAAGAACCTTACAGACTACGGCGCCTTTGTTGACCTGGGCGGTGTTGACGGCCTGCTGCACATCACTGATATGGCTTGGAAGCGCATCAAGCACCCAAGTGAGATCGTGGAAGTCGGTCAGGAAATGGACGTTAAGATTCTCAAGTTCGATCGCGAGCGTAATCGCGTATCACTAGGTCTCAAGCAATTGGGTGAAGATCCATGGGTAGAAATCACTAATCGCTACCCTGAAGGTGCGCGTTGTAGTGCTCGTATCACCAATCTCACCGATTACGGTTGTTTCGCAGAAATCGAAGAAGGTGTTGAAGGTCTCGTACACGTTTCTGAAATGGATTGGACTAACAAGAACGTACACCCCTCCAAAATTGTTCAGTTGGGCGATGAAGTAGAAGTGATGGTTCTTGATATTGACGAAGATCGTCGTCGTATTTCGTTGGGCATCAAGCAGTGCACACGCAATCCGTGGGACGCATTTGCTGACGACCACGCTAAGAGCGACCGTATTTCGGGCACCATTAAGTCAATCACCGACTTCGGTATCTTTATTGGCCTCGACGGCAATATCGACGGTCTGGTTCATTTGAGCGATATTAGCTGGAATGAAACAGGCGAAGAAGCTGTTCGCAACTACAAGAAAGGCGATGAGATCGAGACTGTTATCTTGTCAATCGATCCTGAGCGTGAGCGCATCTCTCTAGGCATTAAGCAGCTCGAGGAAGACGCGTTTACTTTGTATGTGTCTGACAACGATCGCGGTGCTATTGTCACTGGCGATATCGTTGAAGTCGATGCTCGCGGCGCGCTCGTCAAGCTTGGCGATGAGATTGAAGGCTATATTAAAGCCGCTGATATCAGCCGAGAGCGCGTTGAAGATGCGCGTACAGAGCTGAAGGTTGGTGAGAAGGTCGAAGCTAAGATCATCAACGTTGACCGCAAGAATCGTGCACTTGGTTTGTCAATCAAAGCCAAGGATATGGAAGACGAGAAAGAGGCGGTTCAGTCGCTTAAAGATCAAGATGGCGCGGCTTCACCCGGTACTATCGGCGATCTTATCAAGGCGCAGATGGACAACCAGTAAGCGCTTCTCCGTTAATAAAACCGCGTCCTTGGGGATGCGGTTTTTTTTTGCGTAGGGAACGTTATTGGACGGATCAACGAGTAGGCTTAAACGTGGCGGGTCTTAGAATAAAAACTTGTTTTAAATTAGATACTTGTCAATCCGTTCGGGGCATTGGACAATGGTCGTTTTCAGCGCCGTTGAAACGTCATGACTCGAAGTGAACTGATAGACCTCATCGCATCTCAGCAAACTCAGCTGAGTACTAAAGACGTTGAGCTTGCCGTCAAACTAATGATCGACCACATGGCAGAAAGCCTCGCCGTGGGCGAGCGAATTGAAATTCGAGGTTTTGGTAGTTTCTCATTGCATTACCGGGAGCCACGCAAAGGGCGTAACCCCAAGACTGGCGATTCGGTGGAGCTAGAGGGAAAGTACGTACCCCACTTCAAGCCAGGCAAAGAGCTACGCGAACGAGTCAACCGCTCACTTAAGTCTGGTTTTTGACGGTGCGCATTATCCGTACCCTCACAACCGTCATTGTTCTTGTCGTGACGCTAATGGCCGGTGCTTTGTTTGCTCTCCAAAATACTACGCCTGTTCCTCTCGACCTATTGCTCGTTCAGCTTCCAGAGCGAACGATGGCGGTTTGGTTGTTGCTTGCGCTAGTCATTGGTGTTTTGCTGGGGCTTTTAGGCGGTAGTTTGATGCTGCTCCGCCAGCGCGGTCAGCTGGCGAGTTTACGGCGCCAAAAGCAGCGTTTGGCGGTCGAGGTGGACCGTTTGAGAAAAGTAGGTCTCACTGAGAGTGAATGACTTTCTCCTATTTGTAGTGCTATTCGTAGCGGTAGGAGCTGGCTGGCTAATGGGTCGAGGGCGGGCCAAAACGACGCTTGCGCCTTGGCAGACATCAGATAAGCTGCCGTCGCAATATTACAGAGGACTAAATTTTTTACTCGATGGTAGCCAAGATGGCGCTATCGATGCGTTTACTCAAGCACTGGAAGTTAATTCCGAGACCTTCGATACTCACATCGCTCTCGGTAACGTGTTGAGGCGCAGAGGCGAAGTCGATCGAGCTATACGTATTCATCAGAATTTATTGGCGCGTCCCAGCTTACCCGCCAGCCAGTTACATTTGGCGCATCTTGAATTATCTCGAGATTATATTTCCGCGGGGTTGTTAGACAGAGCAGAGCGCCTGTTATTGGATTTGGTGGCCGAAGCAGGGCATCACCGACGTGTTGCCCGCAGGCACTTACTCGAAATCTATGAGGCGCAAAGGGATTGGCTTGCGGCGCAAGCAATAGCAACTGAACTATTGCCCAAGCGTTCACTGCTGCGCTCATCGGGCCAAGAACCCAGTGAGGTGGGGCAGCCAATTCCGTTATTGCTCGCCCAGTACTGTTGTGAGCAAGGATCAATAGCCCTCGAGAAAGGGGATCTCAACGCTGCCCGAGAGCAGCTCGATCAGGCATTGAAGTATGACAAGAGTTGTACCCGAGCCACGCTAATGTTGGGTGAACTTGACCTTAAGACAAATAATCCCGGCAGAACAATAAAGACGCTACAAATGCTAAAGGAGCAAGCCCCTAACTTTGTCCCTGAGTCAGCTGGGCTGCTTCGAGAGGCCTATCAACAGCTAAATCGACGCCCTGAGCTACGGGCGTACCTGTCTGAGTGCTATCAGTCTCGACCGAGTACGCCTTTATTGATCGCTCTGGCCGAGGAAATCCGAGCGGTGGAGGGTGCTGAGGCGGCGAAGCAGTACTTGCGGGAGAAACTCATTGATAAACCCTCGCTGCAGGGTTTGGCGTTATTGATGGAGCTGCATAACGCGCGCGAGGCCGGAGATGACGAATCTTTACAAATAGATATCATTAAACATTTGGTTGAGGCTCGCTCCTCCTACCGCTGCACTCACTGCGGTTTCCGCGGGCAGCATTTACATTGGTACTGTCCTGGCTGTAAGCATTGGGGCACTATTTGCGACCTTGGTTCTGTTGGAGAAATTGTTCGTGCCTGACGCTATTGGTCCACTTATTGTGGCTCTTGATGTCTCATCTGCCGCAGAAGCTCTTGCTATAGCGGGCCCCCTTGATCCCACTCGCTGTCGCTTAAAAGTGGGCAAGCAGTTGTTTACCCATGAGGGGCCGTCTGTCGTTAAATCTCTTCAAGCGTTGGGATTCGAAATTTTTCTTGATTTGAAATTTCATGATATTCCCAACACCGTAGCTGCCGCCGTAAGCGCTGCCGCTGACTTAGGTGTTTGGATGGTGAACGTTCATGCCAGCGGTGGCACGCGCATGATGTCGGCCGCTCGCAAGGCCTTATCAGCCTATGAGCATCCACCACTTCTGACGGCGGTAACCGTGTTAACAAGCATGGATGCTTCAGACTTGGTCGAGTTAGGTATTAATGAGCCACCTATCGAGAAAGTGAAGTCGCTTGCTGTGCTTGCCCAGAGTGCGGGAATGGACGGTGTGGTGTGCTCCGCGGCTGAAGCATCGATGCTTCGCGCATGTTGTGGCGATGACTTTTTGCTCGTAACACCTGGCATCCGATTGCCCGGGGACGACCAGGGTGATCAGCGTCGTGTCGTTACACCCGCTGACGCCATTGCTGCCGGTGCTAGCCATCTTGTGATGGGGCGATCGATTACCGGTGCTGCCGATCCTACGACGGCAATTGAGCACACACTTCAATCTTTAAGTACCAACTAGCTTCGCGATTAGCCAGTGATGTCCGAGACACGTGCGCGATCCTATAGCCTGAGACTGAGTCATTACCGGCTCATATCGTGTTTACTATGGAGATCAACCTATGAAATTTTTGAAGTTTATCGGGCGAAAAGGTGAAGTATTCGTGTCCAGGCGAATCGCAGAAATACGCGCAAGTGCACGTATGCTGGCTTTGTTGGGGAGTTTTGTTTTGGCCAGTATGTCGGGTGCGCATGCGTGGAGCGCCGATGCAGCCATTAATATCAATACCGATTCCCCAGAGGTTATGGCCGAGGGCTTGTCTGGTGTGGGCATTGCCAAGGCCTATCGCATTGTGGAACACCGAGAGGCTTACGGTCCCTTTGAATCGATTGAAGAGCTGTCTGAGGTCAAGGGCATTGGCACTGCGACCGTTGAGCGTAATCGAGAGCGATTGGTTCTGGATTAGAGCGTTTAGTCACTCCGAGGTATCAGCGTGATCGCGGTCACGGGTACCTCGGGTTATTTAGGGCGGGCGCTACTGCCTGCACTACAGAATCATTTTGGGCGCTACCCTAATGTGCTGTCTCTGGGACGACAATCCCCCACTAATACGCAGTCGCGCTATCTTGATCTGCGAGCGGGCGCGGATTTTCGGGCGTCATTGGAAGGCGTAAAGACGTTGGTGCATTGCGCGGGCTTAGCTCATACGCGGGCTACTGCGGAGGAGTACGAGCACGTTAACGTACGTGCAACGATGTCGCTCGCAGATGCAGCTATTGCACAAGGCGTGGGCCATTTCATCTATGTCAGCTCGATGAATGTTGTTCCTCCTGACGCCAGCAAGCCCAATGATAATGCGGGCGTATATCCGCGCCCAGCAACTGCTTATGCAGCGTCAAAATGGCAAGCCGAGCAGGCGTTAGAGGCGCTGCTAAAAGGATCGGGTTGCCGGGTTACTATTATTCGTCCTGCGCTTGTTTATGATCAGGAGCTTGCGGCGAATCTAGCAGTGTTGGCGGCTGTCGGCCGGCGCATACCTTTTCAGCTACCCGATGTTGGTTCGCGAACAATGCTCAGCCGTGCGGATTTCGTAGCGCTGGTTATAGATCTCATAACATCACCGCCCGCGGATACTGAGTCGGTTATGAGGGTTGCCGCGTTCGATGGTGAATCTTATTCGTCTCGGAGAATTGGCGCAGCGCTACTCGGAAAACGATCGCTGCACTTACCCTTATCGGTATGGCATTTTGCGGCCAAATTACGCGACGCACTGGGGGGCAGGGCAGGTGACAGTACATGGTCATCCTTGGCGGGTGAGCATTGGACAGGGAGTTTGAGTCCCGCGTTAAGGTGGCAGCCGAAATGGACCTTAGAGAGCTGCTTGGCTGCTAACCCCTATCCGCCCCGTGAGCCGCGCGCATGACACTGCTCTTCATGGGTATAGTGATGAGCTCATTCGGTCTGTGGGCGTTCAGAACTGTTGCGCCTCGATTAGGCTTGTTGGATACACCTAATTCGCGCAGCCAACACCGTAGCCCTATTGTTGTGGGAGCTGGAGTGGTGGTCGCTTTGGTCTTTGTCGTCTTGGTAGTGCTCGCGCATCAGTCAGCGCACGTAGATTTCCCTCAAATTGAGAGCATTGTGATGATTATGGCGGGCCTCGCCTTGGTGGGTTTGGCCGATGATCGATGTAATCTGCCGAGCTTGCCTCGTCTGGTTCTCTATGTGTGTGCCAGCGCTTTTTTAGTCTTCACGCAAGCGCCCGCATACTCATTAGTATTGCTGCTGATTCTTTCGGTCTTCGGTGCATGGACAATAAACGCGTTCAATTTCATGGACGGTTTAGACGGTTTTGCAGCAACCCAGACAATGTGCGTGTGTGCCGGCATAGCCATCCTGGGGCTTGTCTTGGAGGAAGGTAATACACTCCCCTCTAGCGTAGTCTTGTGTGCCTTGCTCGCGGCTGCATTAGCTCCCCTGATGTGGCTTAACTGGCCTCCAGCATCGGTTTTCATGGGTGACAGTGGCGCTATCTTTCTCGGCTTTACCCTGTGCACCATTGGGTTAGTTGGCTTTCAAGAAAATCAGCTGATGGGTTACGCTTGGCTAATTCTTATGGCGCCGTTTTTGGTCGACAGCACGGGCACACTGCTGATTCGTACTGTTCAGGGCTATGCACCCCACATCGCACACAGTGATCATCTTTATCAGCGCTTGGCGCGTTCTGGTGTGCGATCTAATGCGTGGTCTTTTACATGGCCTGTTACATGGCGTGTGAATAGCGCAATAACGGTCAATATTGGGTTACTGATGCTGCAAGCCCTGTGGCAGTTTCCTCTTGTTTATTGGCTAGTGCGGTGCCCAGATTGGGGTGAATTTTTGGTATTTGTCTCCATGATTCCTACCGCTGTATTTCTAGCCCATCAGCGTATCAAAAGGTAAACTGTGCGCCGATGAAACAAACGGCGATCCCGCATAGCGCGATGTAAGCGCAATGTCAGCGCAATGTACAAGGCAGCGTGATTTACAAGGAAGTAATTTTGAACGATAAGCTTCGATATCAACTTTTAAGTCCTATAGAGCGAATGGCCGCACCATTCGTCGCGTCTGAGACAAATGACGTGTCTAGCGCTGCGCGTTTGCTCCTCCTTATGCTGCTCGATGGCCTTGCGGTTGTTTTAGCGATTATGGGCGCAGTGTCTATTACCAGTGATAGGCCCCTGCTACCGCAGAGTTGGCCGGAATTTGCGTTTGGACTTCTTGTTATCGCGACGACGCTAATCGTATTCCTGTCCAAAGGGCTCTATCGTGCGTTGATTCGGCATATGGGGCAGCACGCGGTATGGGACTTGATTCAGGCTGTTAGCGTCTCCGCGATGATTTTTGCGCTGCTTCTCTCTGTGTCGAGCATTGCGCTGCCTTACACTGCATCGCTCGCATTTTGGTTGCTGTTATTTACCACCACGGGTGGTTCGCGAATGCTTATGCGCGCTTACTATCAGGCGTCCGTCCGCAGTGACGGTAAGAGAGTGATTATTTATGGCGCAGGTGAGTCCGGACGGCAGCTCTTACATGCTTTAAACCACGGATCTAGTTATCAGGTCGTGGCGTTTGTCGATGACGATATCTCTGCACATAGCACCGTCATCAACGGTCGACCTGTATTGCCATCAGAACTGCTAGAGACAATAATTTCAGAGCGCCGAGTGAGTCAGGTACTGCTGGCCGTGCCATCTGCGTCAGCGGAGCGACGTCGTGAAATTATTAACTCTCTGGTAGGTTTGCCGGTTCACGTACGCACCGTGCCTAAAATATCAGAGCTTGTGGCGGGTCGAGCTAGCGTTAACCAAATCCAGGACGTCGATCTCGATGATTTATTAGGTAGAGACCCTATTCCGCCAAACGCGGAGCTCATAGATCGTTGTATTACCGACAAAGTGGTTATGGTGACAGGTGCGGGTGGTTCCATTGGCTCAGAGTTATGTCGACAAATTCTAGAATCGCGCCCAAAAGAACTTATTTTACTCGAGGTTTCGGAGTACTCCCTATACACAGTAGAGCGTGAGTTGCGCCAGTCAGCGCAGAAACTCAGTGTCCGTGCACCTATTGTCACACTGTTAGGTTCAGTGCGCGATGAACGCCGTCTTACCGCTTTGTTTAAAACGTTTGGCGTTAATACCGTGTATCACGCGGCAGCATACAAGCATGTTCCCCTGGTTGAACACAATATTGCCGAAGGGGTTGCCAATAATGTTGAAGGCACCTGGGCTGCAGCACGTGCTGCGGAGGCGGCGGGTGTTGAGACATTCGTACTCATATCAACCGACAAAGCAGTACGACCTACGAATATGATGGGTGCTTCAAAGCGGTTCGCAGAGTTAATTCTTCAAGCGTTGACACAAACGAGTACTCAAACCCGTTTTTGCATTGTTCGGTTTGGCAACGTGCTGGGCTCTTCCGGATCCGTTGTGCCGCTATTTAAAGAACAGATAGAGCAGGGTGGCCCCTTGACGGTGACCCATCCCGATGTGTCACGCTACTTTATGACCATAGGTGAGGCTGCTCAGCTGGTATTACAAGCTGGCGCCTTAGGTACGGGTGGCGATGTCTTCGTGCTTGATATGGGTGAGCCCGTGCGAATTGTTGATTTGGCGCGCCGGATGATTCGCTTGAGCGGCTATGAGTTAGACGGTGACGCGCATTCTTCCGATCATCTCGATATTGAGTACATTGGTTTACGTCCAGGCGAGAAGCTGCATGAGGAATTGTTGCTCGGCACTGCAGTTTCGGGCACAGGGCACCCGATGATCTTGCGTGCAGAGGAAGAGAGCTTGCCTTTTGAGGTATTGGAATCTTCTTATCGTCGTTTGATTGACGCTTGCGACCGACTCGATTGTTCAGATATTAACGATATTTTACGTGAGCATGTCCTCGGATTTTCCTGTCAGGAGCCGCGACATGACTTCATTTGGGTTAAGCAAGGCCTCAGCGGCAAGCGCAGCCGAAAGGTTGTTGAAGGGGGCAATGTATCGGTGCTTCCAACGGCAGCTAATACCTCTGTAAATAATCCCGTAACAGGGTAACTGGGGCCCCAGCTGTCGTATGTCCATGGGAGTTATGCATGGCCGTTTATGATGTTTTTAATGGCGATGCCGACGGCATTTGCGCTCTTTTGCAACTTCGGCAAGTTAGCCCTAAGCCGTCAACTCTCGTGACCGGTGTTAAGCGTGATATCTCATTGCTCAAGAATGTCACCGCAGAGCCTGGCGATCACGTCAATGTTCTCGACGTTTCCTTAGATAAGAACAGGGCCGATCTCGAGAGAATTCTCAACGAGGGGGCAACGGTTTTTTATGCCGATCATCATTATGCGGGTGAGATTCCCAGCCACGCTCTACTCTCAACGCTAATTAATCTTTCTCCTGAAGTCAGTACGTCTGCGCTTATCAATGGTCACTTGAAAGGACAGCGCGCCGGATGGGCAATCGTTGGTTGCTACGGAGATAACCTCGATTCAACGGCGGGAAAAATAGCCAACACGCTAGGTGCCCCTAGGGATTTGAGTCGCTGGAAAGAGCTCGGGGTGCTAATTAACTACAACGGTTATGGCGCCAGTATTGACGATTTACACTTTGCACCCGCTGATTTGTACGCTCGGCTTTTACCTCATAATGATCCGCAACATTGCCTCGATAACGATCCCGATTTAATTCAAACACTCAGTGCAGCGTATGGCGATGATATGCGTCAGGCGGAAATGGCACCGCGCATTGTTGAGGAGGGCGCGCTTTCCGTGGTTGCTTTTCCTGATGCTCCATGGGCTCGACGGGTAAGCGGGGTGTATGGCAACTTTCTCGCGAACAATGTGCCGGATCGAGCGCACGCAGTTCTGACAGAGATCCCCAAGGGCTATCTAGTCAGCGTGCGCGCGCCCTTGAATGCTCGACAAGGTGCCGATGAGCTCTGTCGCCAATTTCCTACAGGCGGAGGTCGCGCAGCGGCGGCAGGCATCAACGAACTTCCGACCGATAGACTTGACGATTTTGTCGAGGCTATGCGCAAGCAATTCGCCTAATTTTCTGAAGTCAGTTTTTTCAGCTGCGCTTCAATCGCTGAGAGTTTGCTCATGAGTGTGCGGTTGCTTGTTGCAGTCTGATTGTCATTTTGTGCGCTGTCGATTTGACGGCCAAGGTGACGGGTCAGTAGTACCATTAGATTATCCACAACGCCCTCGTCGCGGGCTTTACCGCGCAGCGTGAGCGTCCGCGCTGAGAACTCAAGAGTGCCGTAAAAAACATCTCTTGCTTGCCAGAGCGTCACATCGTCACGCAGCTCACCTCGATCGATACCGCGCTCAACAACACGGTCAAAAATTCGCACATAACCACGAATAGGCTCGAGATCTTGCGTTGGTTCACTCTCCTTTCCTCGCGCTCGATAGGTGAGTTGGACTAACTCAAACTGTGCGAGCAATGCATCGAGGTGATAGCGCGCTAGTTGCTCGAGTTGTGTAAACGTACTGCCGTGGGGATCGACGGCATCATGCGCGCCGGCAGTGAGTGTGGCCCAAAAGTTCCCCACAACTGCCGTCAGAAGATCGTGTTTGTTGCGGTAGTACAAATACAGGGTGCCTTCTGCCAGACCTGCTTGTCGGGCTATGTCGACCATTTTTGCGCCGTCAACACCACGGCTCGCAAAGACCGTGCTCGCTGCCGCGATGATGCTCGCTTCGCGCGCTTCGAACTTTTCTCGTTGTGTGTCTCGGGTGTTCTTCATGGTCTTGCCTTCATCAGTAAGAGTCGCTAAAGTCAGCAATGAGTTTGCCTCAATTATAATGAGTGATATTTATAAATGAGTCAAAGCCCAGTTACGAGTAAAGGCCGGTAATTACGGCAGAAGACATCATCCATGAAAAAACAGTGTGTACGCATAGGTGGGGCGACAGGATATTGGGGCGATGCCGACATGGCCGTACCCCAGTTTCTCGCGGATGGCGATGTCGACTTTATCGTTTTCGACTATCTCGCTGAAATTACCATGTCGATCCTCGCCCGAGCACGGGCGGCTGACCCCGCTATGGGCTATGCCACCGATTTTGTGACCAGTGTTATCAAGCCTCACCTGACGGCTATCGCTTCATCTAACGTTCGGTTAATCAGTAACGCTGGGGGTGTGAATCCTGAACGCTGCGCAACTGTCGTGCGCGAGCTTATCGCTGAAGCGGGCCTGAAGCTTAGTGTTGCTGTTGTCACTGGGGATGATCTAATGCCTCAACTGTCCGCATTGTCAGCGCTTAATCCAGAGGAAATGTTTTCGGGCGATGCGTTACCTCCGTTAGAGCACGTTGCGAGTGCAAATGCGTATCTCGGTGCGTTTCCGATCGCGAAAGCGCTTGATGACGGCGCAGATATTGTCATCACGGGTCGCTGCGTCGATAGTGCAGTCACGCTAGGTGCATGCATTCATAGTTTTGGTTGGACTTCACAAGACCTAGATCACCTGGCAACGGGCTCTTTGGCCGGGCATATCATTGAGTGTGGTGCCCAGGCGACGGGAGGAAACTATACCGATTGGCAAGCACTGGCAGGGAGTTTGCACAATATTGGCTACCCCATTGCACAGATAACGGATTCGGGCGATTTGACGATTTGCAAGCCCCGTGGAACCGGTGGTGCGGTGACTGTAGGTACGGTAAGCGAGCAGATTCTCTATGAGATAGGTGATCCGGCCGCCTACTATCTGCCCGATGTTATTTGCGATTTTTCACACGTTACTGTGACGCAGGAGGGTACCGACCGCGTCGAAGTACGGGGCGCAAAAGGTACGGGGATTCCCGATCACTATAAAGCATCGATAACCTGGGCTGATGGATGGCGAGCAGGAACAACATTCTTTTATGTGGGAAGTCGTGCTGCAGAGAAGGCTCGTATCTTCGCTAATGTCGCTCTTGAGCGCAGTCGGAGCAAACTTCTCGCCTTGGGTGTCGAAGATTTTCAAGAGGTGTCTATCGAAGTCGTCGGTGACGAAAGCCACTACGGTAGCGCGGCGAGATATGTTCGCTCTCGGGAGGTCACGGTCAAGGTCGCTTGCCGTCACGCCGAGCGGTCCGCTGCGGCATTGCTGCTGCGTGAGTTAACGGGCGCTGCGTTGGGTGCTCCCGCGGGATTATTCATGTTTGCCGGTTCTAGGCCTAAACCATCACCAGTCATTCGTTTGTTTTCTACATTAGTCCCTAAAGATTTTACGCGCGTCGACGTGTTGGGCGAAAATAGCCGCTGGCATTACTCCCCCGAGCAGATGCGTAACATCGTTCCCGTAATATCGAATCCTCTGATTCCTGAAGGCGATAGTGCCGACGAGTTGGTGAGTGTGCCGCTTGAGCGATTGGCGTGGGCGCGATCAGGTGACAAAGGTAACAAAGCAAACATCGGAGTCATCGCGCGAAAAGCTGATTATTTACCGTGGATTGCGCGCACGCTGACCGTTGACTCTGTGAATGAGCGCTTCGCACATTTCTTGGCCTCACCCGCTATTGATCGGTATTACATGCCCGGATTACACGCACTTAACTTTGTTTTGCACGAGGCGCTTGGCGGTGGTGGCGTTGCCAGTTTACGCAATGATCCGCAGGCTAAATGCTATGCCCAGCTTTTGCTCGATGTTTCTATTCCCATACCTAAAAAATTGATCGGAGACGATTAGCCATGCCTGAGATTGTGTCCTTAATTCAGCCTAATACTGCGGCTTACGACGAGAATCGCGCCAGTATGCTGGGCTATATTGAGCAACTGCGTGCGCTGGAGCAGCGTGCTATTGATGCGTCCAGTAAGCGCAATGCAACGTTTGAAAAGCGCGGTCAGCTTCCACCTATTGAGCGTCTTCGGCACTTGCTTGACCCTGGGATGCCCTTCTTACGAATGCACACCTTGGCTAATTTCTGTGTTGGCGATCCCAATCGCGAAACGAGTATCCCGGGAGCGTCGGTGTTGGTGGGGATCGGTTTCGTGCAAGGTACGCGCTGCATGATTTGGGTCGATGACTCGGGTATTGCGGCCGGTGCTGCGACGGACCGCTCCGTTGAAATTGCCTTATCAATACAGAATGTTTGCATGCGTCAAAAGTTACCGCTGATTCACTGCGTAGAGAGCGCTGGTGCTAATTTACTGAAGTACCGCGTCGAGTTGTGGTCACAGTTTGGCGCGGTTTTCCGTAATCTCGCGCGAATGTCATCGATGGGCCTGCCAGTGATTTCAGTGCTGCATGGCGGCTCCACCGCGGGCGGCGCTTACATGCCCGGTATGTCTGATTATGTGATTGGTGTAAAAGAGAATGGCATGGCTGCGCTAGGTGGTGCTGCACTGGTCAAAGCCGCGACGGGTGAAGAAGCTAACGACCGTGAGCTCGGCGGTTCAGAGATGCATGCCAGCACCTCAGGCTTGGTCGAATATCTCGTCGAGGATGACGCTCATGGCTTGCTTACAGCGCGAGACGTCATGCGCTCCTTAGATTGGAATAAGCGCGGAGGATCGACCCACCGTCAGTCCTATCAGCCACCAATGTATCCTGCTGAGCAATTGGCAGGTGCTGTGCCCACAGACCCGAAAACCCCTTATGATTTTCGAGAAGTGTTGGCGCGTATTGTCGATGGTTCGAGCATTGAAGAGTTTAAGTCACGCTATGGTGTGTCGACTGTTTGCTGCCATGCGACAATTTCTGGTATCGCGGTTGCCTTCATCGGCAACAATGGCCCAATAGATCCTGCGGGCGCGACGAAGGTCGCGCATTTTGTTCAGCTTTGCGATCAGGCCGATATCCCCTTGATTTTTTGCCACAACACGACCGGCTATATGGTCGGTACCGAGTACGAGCGTGCGGGCATGATTAAACACGGTTCAAAAATGGTGCAAGCGGTAGCCACTGCGCGAATGCCCAAGATCTCGTTACATATCGGAGCGAGCTATGGTGCCGGCAACTATGGTATGTGCGGATGGTCGTACGAGCCTGACTTTTTGTTTTCTTGGCCCAGTTCTCGCACCGGCGTCATGGCGGGCCAAAGTGCTGCAAAAACCATGAGTGAAGTGGCTCGCTCGGTTGCAGCTCGTCGGGGCGAAGAACCGCCAACGGAGCAGTTATCGGCCCAGGAGGCTCAAATTTGCGCGCATTTTGATGCCCAGGAAGATGCCTTCTTCACCTCTGGCCGTGTTCTTGATCATGGTGTTATCGATCCTCGGGATACGCGCAAAGTTCTCACTTTTTGTTTAGAAACTATTGTAGAGGGCCGCAAGCGGGAGCTCCGAGCAAACAGTTTCGGCGTAGCGAGGATGTGAGTTATGGCCATTTTTCCAGAGACTCAATTCATAGATCTTGATCCCAACGATGGCTGGTTAACCGTGTGGTTTAACCAGCCCGAGAGGCGTAATCCTTTAACGGACCAAGTGGTTCAAGAGTTGATTCAAGTGTGCGACGCGCTTGTTGATAGCCAAGAGATCAGAGGCCTCACTATTCGCGGGCGCGGTGGTTTCTTTTGTGCGGGCGGCGACCTCAAAGGTTTTCAAGCGATGGCGCAGGGAGAGTCTGCAGCTGCGATTGCGACAAGCGAAATGATCGGCGATTTGTTGGCGCGGGTGAACACACTGCCGCAAGTGACGATTGCCTTGCTCGAGGGCGCAGCAATGGCTGGCGGTTTAGGACTCGCCTGCTGCTGCGATGTAACGATTGGTACTACTGATACGCGCTTTGCATTTACTGAAACGAGTATTGGAATATCGCCTGCTCAAATCGCTCGTTTTGTGTTGCAAAAATGCGGCTACGCAACCGGCCGCAGGCTGATGCTGACAGCTGCGCGCTTTAAGGGAGAGGAGGCGAAGGCTCAAGGTTTGCTTGATCATGTTGTCGCGAATAGTGCTGATCTCGAAGCCGCGGAACGTGTTATTCGGCGTGATGTTCTCGCCTGTGCTCCCGGCGCGGTTGCTGCCACCAAGGCCTTGATTACCCAGTTGGCTTCGATTCCCGATGATCAAAAAGTCGCCTTTGCTGCCGATAATTTTACGCAATGTTTGCAGAGTGACGAGGGAAAAGAGGGCGTCGCCTCATTTTTAGAGAAGCGCAAGCCGCTTTGGTATAAGGAGATTTAACGGATGCAGCCTATTTCAAGTGTGCTGATCGCTAATCGTGGCGAGATCGCCGTTCGTGTAATTCGGACAGCGCGAGCCATGGGGCTACGGACCATCGCAGTCTATTCTGATGCGGATAAACACGCCTTGCATGTTAGAGAAGCCGATGCGGCTGTTCGAATAGGCCCTGCACCTGTTGCCGATTCTTACTTAAATATGGATGCGGTTCTCGCGGCCGCGACCGGTGCGGGCGCCGATGCCATTCATCCCGGTTACGGTTTTCTTTCTGAGAACCAGGCGTTCGCTTCTGCCTGTGAGTCTGCGGGTATCGTTTTCATAGGTCCTCCCAATACCGCTATTGATGTCATGGGCGATAAGGCTCGTGCCAAACGCGCGATGTTGGCGGCTGGGGTGCCGTGCGTTCCCGGTTATCAAGGTGATGATCAATCAGTGGCAACGCTAGTCGCAGAATCTCAACAGATAGGCATGCCCGTCATGGTGAAAGCCGCTGCGGGAGGTGGTGGTCGAGGCATGCGTTTGGTTGAAGACATTACGCAACTGCAGAGCGCCGTAGAGTTTGCTCAATCAGAAGCTGAGAATGCTTTTGGATCTAAAGAACTGATCATCGAAAAGGCGGTGATTCGCCCCCGGCACGTGGAAATTCAGGTGTTTGCTGATCGCCATGGCAATGTCATTCACTTGGGTGAGCGAGATTGCTCTATTCAGCGTCGACATCAAAAAGTTGTAGAGGAATCGCCCTGCCCAGTGATGACGCCTCCGTTGCGAGAGGCGATGGGTTCTGCTGCTGTTGAGGCTGCGCGCGCTGTTGATTACGTGGGCGCGGGTACGGTTGAATTCTTGCTCGACGAAGGGGGTGATTTTTACTTTCTGGAAATGAATACGCGTTTGCAAGTAGAGCACCCGGTTACAGAGTTAGTGACAGGCTTTGATCTTGTCGAATGGCAGCTGCGTGTGGCGCGAGGTGAGCCACTTCCCGTGACGCAGGAGCAGGTAGCGTTGCAGGGTCATGCTATTGAAGTGCGGCTTTATGCAGAAGATCCTTCGCAGGGGTTTCTGCCTAGCACGGGTCCTGTTCGGTTATTTCACTGTCCCGACCGAGAGGGCGTTCGTGTCGACACTGGTGTAGTGTCAGGCGATCAGGTCTCGCCATTCTATGACGCCATGGTAGCTAAAATTATCGGTTACGGGACGAATCGCGAAGACGCTCGTCTGCGCTTAATAGCTGCGCTCAGTGAGTCAGCGTTGCTGGGACTCAGTAATAATCGCGATTTCTTAATTAGTGCTTTGGGCAACGCTTCTTTCGTGAGCGGTGAGGCTACAACGGCTTTTATCGGTGAACAATACGGCGATAGCTTTGCGCGGGAAGCGATTCCCGCACATTTTTTTGCGGCCGGCGCAATCATTAGCCATCAGCTGGCCCGGTTAGAGAGCCATGCGCGAACGCTTGGTGTTTCGGAAGAATTGCTGGGGTGGGCATCGGCTCGAGACATCAGGGTGAGTAGCGAATTTCAAGTGGGTGAGGATGTTCAAGCGCTGTGTTTGATCGCAACCAGCGCGACAGAGTTTTCTATTGAAATGAACGGCACATGTTTCAGTGCAGTGGTGAACAGTATGGACAGTCATAGTGCGTCGCTGACTGTCGATGGTGTGAGCCAAAGCTATCAGTTTTATCACGATGGACCTGCGGCGCTCCACTTGGCGTCCTCTGAGCGCACCGAAGTATTGATAGATCTGAAGCGTTTACCACCTGCGACTCATGATGCTGCAGGTAGCGGCACTGTTACAGCCCCAATGCACGGTCTTTTAATGTCTGTTGCGGTTGTAGAAGGGCAAGAGGTCAGAAAAGGAGAGCGATTGGCAGTGCTTGAAGCCATGAAGATGCAGCACGAACTCACCGCTGCGATTGACGGTATTGTTAGTGCGATTAAAGCGACCGAGGGTAATCAGTTGGCAGCTGGAGATCTAATTTTAGTGATCGAATCATCCGAAGGTGATGACGGAGCCGGCGCTAATTAGGAGGCAGAGCAAGATGGACCAGGCACAACATTTTTTAGAAGAATCTCAAGACTTAGATACTCTGATTCGACACCTCAGTGATGAGGATTTAGAGCAGGTAACGGCGTTTAAATCCTGGCATATTTCTACGGTAATTCGCCACTTACATTTTTGGAATCAGATGGCGCTTTATGCGCTGCAGGACGGCGCACGCTTCAAACAGGCAATAGCGCCTGCGATGAACGCGATGCAATCTGGGGCGACGCTTGCGGGTTATGAAGCGACGGCGCTACCTGTGTCCGGCAGCGAGTTAGTTGCGCTGTGGCGTGAGACCTATGGGATAGTTGCCGAGGCCTATGCATCCGCTGATCCCGCACAGCGGTGCACCTGGGCGGGACCGAGTATGAGCGCTCGCTCGTGTATTACGGCGCGTCAGATGGAGACTTGGGCTCATGGCCAGGAGGTTTATGATTGTTTAGGCCGCACTCGAGTCAACACTGATAGGCTCCTCAATGTCGTCGTGCTGGGTATTAACACCTATGGCTGGACATTTCAGGTCCGTGGGGAGGACGTCCCCGAGCCAAAACCTTATGTAGAGCTCAGAGCGCCCTCGGGTGAGCTATGGCAGTTTGGTGATCCGCAGGGGGAGAATCGCATTACGGGTGATGCCGAAGCGTTTGCCCAGGTTGTCACGCAAACTCGAAACGTGGCGGATACGCGACTTGTGTGTGAAGGCAGTATTGCAGAGCGTTGGATGCGGAGCGCCCAGTGCTTTTACGGTGGACCCACCGAGCCGCCAGCGCCGGGCACGCGCCAAAAACGCGCCAGCTGACTAATCGAGAGCCTGCGCTCGATTAGTCATGCGAGCGAGCGCAAACCAAAATAATTCGTCACTCGAGTATCCGGTGATTCTGTCGACTTCACGACAGTCGTGAAGCTGCACAAAAGTCGGGGTGCCGAGCACCGCGGCGACTTGGCAGTTAGACAGTGGGTGTTTGCCCGAAGCCCACTCTTCCAGCGTTATTTTGGTTAGAGGAAGCGTTATGGCTTCCTGGGTTTTACCGTATACGGGTTCCACCTCGGCTTTCCATTTCATACATGCCCCGCAATCAGGACTGTATATATAAAGAAGTTCATCGGCATCACTCGCGGCTGCCAGTGCCAGAAATGCGAACGCGGTAATAAAACGCATTGATCCAGTGCTTATCATCATATTTTTAAGTACGAGAACCCGAGTTCAAATTGCAGACGGCCTAATTCAGCGATGCCGGATGGCACTGTTTCAATGCCGAAGGTGAGGTCGTCTGGGCTCTTGTTAAAGCTTCTGAGCGTGTTGCCACAGGCGAAAATACGAACATTTTGAGCTAATAATTGTTCCATCTGCGCTCCGTAAAGACCGCCATTGGAATCAGTAGCCCCTTCTAGTGCAGGCTTTACGCCATCGGCAATAAGTATGACGCGGATGGGTATCGATGGGTGCGCCTCTAGGTGGCGAGTGATTTGTCGTAAACCGCGATTCATAGTTTTATCGCTATCGACATGAAATGCGACGCCCCCCGGCTCATGCGCCTGTGTCAGGCCGCTAAAGGCCGTAGCTATAAAATAGAAGACGGCAACAATGAGTTGCTGTCGGGCCCGTGCTCGAGATCGAATCGCCATTCTCATATCCTTTGTTTTGTCTTTTTTGGGCTGACAGATAAACCTTTGATATGCTGCAAAGAGTTACCGATTTGCCGGCATTAAACAAGGTTGCACAGAACCCGCCCCTGCAGTTATTATAAATAAAGTTATAAGCATATAAAAAGATGCGATAAGCAGCTTGAGCGCAAAAGTTGCGCTGTAATCTGCCAAAATGCATCAGGGTTTAAGAACAAATGGGGGAGCGGCTGCAATGAGTGATAGCAGCGAACACACGCAGGGACACGTACGCCCAGCGCCAGAATCTTTCATCAAGCCTGATCTTGTGGCCAGTATCTCTGCCCACGGAATCGA
This sequence comes from uncultured Luminiphilus sp., assembly GCA_905479205.1. Taxonomy (GTDB): domain Bacteria; phylum Pseudomonadota; class Gammaproteobacteria; order Pseudomonadales; family Halieaceae; genus Luminiphilus. The sequence continues at coordinate 11,484 of CAJQLP010000117.1, read as the reverse complement.
TGACGAGCGTCGCGGACTCTTAAAGGGAGCGTTTGCCTCAGCGCTTGTGGCCATGACAGGGAAGGCAGTTGCGGGTGAAAGTGACCCGAACATTGTCAACGTACCTGAGTGGAGCAAGATTTTAGGTAAGTCTGTGGCGACCAACCCGTACGGCCTGCCCTCAAAGTACGAAGCTAATATTATTCGCCGACAGAGTCCTGGACTGACCCAAACTGATCAAGCGAGCGTTGCGTTTACGCCCCTGCAAAGCATGTTCGGCATGATTACGCCGAGTGGATTGCATTTCGAGCGACACCACCAGGGTTGGGTCGATATCGATCCTAGCCGGCACCGTTTCATGATTAATGGCTTGGTTAAGACTCCGATGGTCTTCACTATGGAAGAGCTCATGCGCATGCCCAGTGTCTCTCGCATGCACTTTCTAGAGTGTGGTGCTAATACGGCGCTCGAGTGGGGTAATTCAGCGGTACCGACGGTACAGTATACCCACGGCATGTTGTCAGGTTCTGAATGGACGGGAGTCCCTCTATCGCTACTACTCGAGCGTGCTGGCATCGATCTGGCCAAGGCCAAGTATATTCTCGCTGAAGGTGCCGACGGCTCCAGTATGACCCGTACGATCAATATTGAGAACGCGCTTGATGATTGTATCGTTGCCTACGGACAAAATGGCGAGATGATCCGCCCAGAGCAAGGCTATCCGTTACGCTTGGTGGTGCCGGGTGTTCAGGGGGTATCTTGGGTGAAGTGGTTACGGCGAATCGAAGTAGGTGATCAACCCTACGCTGCGAAGGATGAAGCGAGTCATTACGTTGATCTCATGCCAGACGGAATGCAGCGTCAATATACGGCGATTCAAGAAGCTAAGTCGGTCATTACCAGTCCCTCTGGTGGGCAAAAGCTAATGAATCAAGGCTATTACTGTGTTACTGGTCTCGCCTGGTCGGGTCGAGGCGTGGTCAAGAAAGTTGAGGTGTCTGCGGATGGCGGACGCAATTGGCACGAAGCACGCATCGAGGGTCCTGCGCTGCCTAAAATGATTACTCGCTTTAATTTCGACTGGGTTTGGAAAGGTGAGGAGGCGCTGCTACAAAGCCGCGTGACTGACAGCACAGGCTATGTGCAGCCACAGCGGACTGAGCTGATTGCGGTTCGTGGAACACGCTCCATCTACCACAACAATGCAATTCAAACATGGCGCGTTAACCAGTCGGGGGAGGTTGAAAATGTGCAGCTTGGCTAAGACATTACTCGCCGGAATGGCGCTTCTCTCTACGGTAACGTTTGCATCGTCTTATCCCGAGGCGCTTAATCAGTTGGGGCGCGTTGCGACCGATGCGGAAGTTGCTGCTTGGGATATTGACGTTCGCCCAGATTTTAAAGGCTTACCCGTAGGTTCAGGATCAGTCGAAGATGGCGAAGCAATTTGGTTAGACAAATGCGCGGTGTGCCATGGTGACTTCGGGGACTCCAATGAGGTGTTTTCACCGCTGGTGCTTGGCAGCATTACGCCCGAGGATATGGAGTCAGGTCGAGTGGCGGCATTGACTGATGCGGCAGTGGTGCGAACAACGTTGATGAAAGTGGCGACTCTGTCGACTATTTGGGATTACATCAATCGTGCGATGCCTTGGAACGCGCCTAAATCTCTTGAGGTTGATGAGGTGTACGCGCTCACGGCCTACTTATTGCATTTGGGCTATATCGTCGAGTACGACTTTGTCTTGTCCAATGAAAATATTAACGACGTCCAGGCGCAAATGCCTAACCGTAATGGAATGACTACTGACCACGGACTTTGGTCGGTCAGCGGCACGCCAGACGTAGTCGGTTCAGGCTGCACGTCTGACTGCAAGGTTGATACCACGGTCACATCTTTTATACCCGCGTATGCCATGAATGCGCACGGGAATCTTAAAGATCAAGTGCGCGACTATGGGCCCTTTCCCGGTATTCAAACCGCGCCAGAATCGGACGCTGCTGAAGTTGCCGCGCCAACGAACGTCATTCCTGAGCAGGCATTGATCAGTAATGGTTGTACGGGGTGTCACAAGCAGGAGGGGCAATTAGTCGGCCCGAGTTTTAACGACATCATGGCGCGTTACAAGGGCCAAGATGCTTTTGAGTATTTGAAGGGCAAGGTGAAAAATGGTGGCTCGGGGGTGTGGGGCAGTATGGCTATGCCTCCCATGTCGCAAATTGACGATAGCGCACTGCAGGCCATTGCTGAATGGCTGGCTGCAGACAATTGATTGATAAAATTGATTGATAAAAGAGAGGCAAGAACTATGAACCACTCAATACAATCCGCAGGGATGGCGCGCAGAAATTTTCTGCGACTCGGTGCATTCGTTGCGGCAACGGCGATGCTGCCCGCAAAGTTATTGGCTGCAATGGTGAGACCCGCAGACGCGTTTACCGCAACAGGGCTCGACAGTACATTTGCCCAGATCGGCGGCATTCCTGAATTACATGACGGCATTATTTTCTCGACGCCCGACATCGCTGAAAATGGCGCGGTTGTGCCTGTTAAGGTTGAGATAGATGGAAACAAGCTACCTAAAGTAGACAAGATTTACGTCATGGTAGAGAAAAACCCCAATCCGTTATCTGCCATGTTCAATGTGCCTGCGGGTACAAAACCTTATGTAGAGACTCGGGTTAAGGTGGCTCAAACCTGTAACCTTTATGCGGTGGTAGATGTGGACGGCAAACTATATATGGCAGCTAAAGAAACCAAGGTAACTCTTGGTGGTTGTGGCGGTTAAAGGAGATTGACTCATGGCTGGAAAAATTAGAATCCGGGCGCAGCAGCAAGGCGATTACACAGAAGTTAAAGCATTAATGCGCCACCCTATGGAAACGGGGCTGCGTAAAGATCAAGCCGGGGAACCTATTCCCGCGCATTTTATTGAAGAAGTGACGGTTACTCATAAGGGTAATGTCGTTATGCATGCTTATTGGGGCGCGGCCGTCTCTGCTAACCCATTCCTAGGCATCCAGTTCGAGGGCGGTGCCCCGGGTGACGAAGTGGCTGTTGTCTGGACTGATAATAAAGGCGAAACCGGCGAAGGCACTACAAAAATTCGTTGAAGGCTTTAGTGGGGACCGCAATGGGAATGACGATAATTAAGAGCTTCACGTTCACTATGAGCGTCTTGACGGCGATGATAGTGCAAGCCCAAGAGGGCATCTTTGACGAGTATCGCGAAATGATGGGTGACGATAACCCTGCGGTGTTTGTCATCGATGAAGGTGAGGAGTACTGGTTCGCACCCGCGGGCCCAAAACAGGCCACATTAGCCGAGTGCGATTTGGGTTTAGGTCCTGGCGTGCTGGAGGGGGCTTACGCGTACTTGCCACGCTACTTCGAGGATGCGGGAAGGGTGATGGACCTTGAAGCTCGCTTAGAGTTTTGTATGGTCGAGCTGCAAGGACGTAGTCGCGAAGACATTCATGCAAAGCCTTATTCTCTACGTGGGGATCAGGGTACCGAGATGGAGGCGCTTGCTGCGTTTATTGTCGATCAGTCGTCTGCAGTAGCCGTCTCTCCCAGTCAGGATCGCCCGGAAGAGCGCGCTATGTATGCTTTGGGTGAGGAATTGTTTTATTACCGTGCGGGGCCTCACGACTTTTCCTGCGCAACGTGCCACGAACAGGCTGGCATGCGTATCCGCTTGCAGGATTTGGCAAATTTAGATAGCCATGAAGGAGCGGCAGGCGCTTACACAAGCTGGCCCGCTTACCGTATTTCAGAGGGTGTTGTGCGTACTATGGGCTGGCGAATGCGCGATTGCCTCCGTCAGCAGCGACTACCTGAACTCGTTATGGGGTCTCCTGCAAGCGTCGCATTACAAACCTATCTGGCTGTTAACGCCGCGGGTGCTGAACTCGCAGCCCCAGGACTTAAGAGGTGATCCGGATGATCAAGAAACTGGCTATTACCCTTGCATGTGCATGGGCTAGTCTGACGTTTGCAGATTCCCCATCTGAAGTGCTGCGGGCGTCCATGGTAGACAAGAATCAAGCGACCCTCGATCGCATCGAACAAGATGACGTGCAGGCGTTTTGCAGCAAGCCACGTGCAGAGCGGGGCGATCTAGACACTATGAACGCAGTACGAGAGCGTGCAATGGCAGGCATTGAGCATCCTGCGGACGGCGTTTACCTGGGCGATTGGGTGTCTGGCGGCGAGATTGCGAACAATGGGCGTGGGCTCCAGTACTCCGATAATCCAGCGGATCCTAATGGTGGTAACTGTTATGCCTGCCATCAACTTGACCCCCGTGAGATGGCCTACGGCACGCTTGGGCCGTCACTTACTAACTATGGCGCCCGTGGTCAAAGCGATGTTGTTGTTCAATATACGTGGACAAAGCTTTGGAATACCCATGCTTATAACACCTGCTCGCACATGCCACGATTTGGTGCTCAAGGAATACTAACCGAGCAGCAACTGAAAGACGTAATGGCGTATTTGTTGGACCCCAATTCTCCGGTTAACCAGCCCATGGATGCCGCCGACTGATTCTCTTTTTGCAGGAGTAGACCATGGAAAGACGTGAGTTTAACAAAATGCTCGCGCTGGGCTTGGCTGCGGGACTGTCATTGCCCACCTTAACGCGCGGTGCTCGAGCTGCAAATTTTGACTACGATGTGCCACGCTTTGGCAACGTGCATCTTATGCACATGACCGATGCCCACGCGCAATTGCAGCCGATCTTCTACCGCGAGCCGCAAGTCAATATTGGTGTTCACGGTGCACGAAACCGTGCTCCACACCTAATCGGTCAAGCGCTTTTGGATGCTTACGGTTTGTCCGCAGGTACCCGCGAATCGCATGCATTCACCTATCTCGACTTCATTGAGTCCAGCCAGCGCTTTGGCAAGGTGGGTGGATTTGCCCACTTGTCTACGCTGGTCAAGCGCGTCAAGGCTAACCGCCCCGGTGCGGTGCTCCTCGATGGCGGGGATTTATGGCAAGGCTCAGCGACATCGCTCTGGACTAACGGCCAAGACATGGTCGACGCGAGTAAGCTTCTCGGCATTGATGTAATGACGGGACACTGGGAATTCACTCTTGGGGCCGATCGTGTGCAGGAAATCATCGAGAATGATTTAGACGGCCACATTGATTTTATCGCGCACAATGTGAAAGATTTCGATTTTGGTGATCCCGTTTTTGCCAGCCACACGGTCAAAGAAATTAACGGCGTTCCAGTTGCCATTATTGGGCAAGCGTTTCCATATACGCCTATTGCTAATCCTTCTTACTTTACTGACGGATGGACATTTGGCATTCAGGAGCGTGAGCTGCAACTAAAGATTGATGAAGTAAGAGCCGCAGGTGCTCAGGTTGTTGTACTGCTTTCACACAACGGCGCAGACACTGATATCAAGTTAGCTTCACGTATCACAGGGTTGGACGCCATTATGGGCGGACATACCCACGACGCCATACCAAAAGCTATGGAAGTTAAGAACCCAGCGGGCATGACTTTGGTGACTAACGCGGGATCAAATGGAAAGTTTTTGGGCGTTCTAGATTTTGATGTCCGCAATGGCAAGATAAAAGATTGGTCTTATAAGTTGCTGCCAGTGTTCGCTGATTTGCTTCCGGCGGATCCCGATATGTCAGCGCTTATTGAAAAAATTCGGGCGCCGTATCAGTCGCGGCTGAGTGAAGTGTTGGCCACAACCGATGACCTTTTGTATCGGCGAGGAAATTTTAATGGCAGCTTTGATCAATTGATATGCGACGCTCTCATTGACGAGTTAGGCGCAGACGTTTCGCTGTCTCCTGGTTTTCGTTGGGGCACATCTCTTTTACCCGGCGATGAAATCACAATGGAAGACCTGATGTCACAGGTGGCGATAACGTATCCCAGTGTAACGCTGAGCGAAATGAAGGGTGATTTCCTTAAAGTGATTTTGGAAGATGTCGCGGATAACTTGTTCAATCCTGATCCGTATTACCAGCAGGGCGGCGATATGGTGAGAGTAGGTGGTTTGGATTACGCTATTTCTCCTCTGGCAGGCGCGGGTCAACGCATCAGCGATATGGCTTTGTCAGGCAAAGCGATCGATCCTTCGAGAACGTATAAAGTGGCCGGTTGGGCATCTATGCAGCCGGCCGAAGGAGAGCCCATTTGGGATGTCGTCGCACGCTGGTTGCGCGATCAGGGAACGATTAGAGCAGTGCCGCTGAAAGAGCCAGTGATCAAAGGCTTGTCCGGCAATAAAGGCGTAGCGTAGCCACTGAGTTCAGATAGCTTCTAAGTTTAGGTCGCTTCTAGGTTCAGGCAGCGCCGCCGGTCGGTTGCATGAGCCTTCTTTGCAGAAGGGCGCTCATTACAGTCGTCGTTCTTCTATACCCTTCGGCGTGTCTATCCGCACAAAAATTTGCGTCGAAGGCTCCACATCCAGAAGCACAGAATGCTGTAGCTGCAGGGCTGCGTCGGGTAGCGAAAGTGGCCACCACTCTTGATAAACGTACACAAAATCATCGTCGACCTCCGCCCCAAGAGTCTTCAACTCGGCGACTTGATTCGTGTCACTGTCATTACTTATGGTATCTACAATAGCAAATCGCTGCTCTACATAGAGGGCAAGACGCGCTAAGTCCTCTGCGTTAGTGAGTGCGCCGCTACCACCCACAAAGCGGTTAGCTGCTAACCCATCCGCAGCGTGGAATCGGTGCGTAATCTCAAAGTGATTGCCGCTCCACACTATGTCGGTCCAAACACCGTGCCCGCGATGTGCAGACGCCACGCTGATTAGCAACATAAGCCCGGTAAGTAGGATTCCCAGCCTCATTACATGAATGCGCAAAACATCGATGAGCAAAGACTGGAGCCTAGGCAGCGTCATGCTGACTTATTGAGCTGCTTCAAGTGGCGCAGACTTACTATCGCTCGCTTCGCCATCTTTCGCTTTCAGCTCAACAAGCAAATCCGCCATGAGGTTGCGTGTGTCACGCTTTGACTTATAGGCCTCTAGTCGTGACTGATAGATGCTCGGCGGAAAACGATTATTGCGGAAATCGCTGTCAGCAGTTTGATGATGTCGATCTATTTCGATGAAGGCAATTGGGTCCTTTTCAATAAGGCTAAACGTGACTTTTTCGGCGTTTCGACGCCAGATCTCAGCTGGCAGTTCGAGCTCTCGCGTAGCGCCATTCTCATAGTTAATGGTCATGAGTACTGGGCTTGGAACTCCGCCTTTGTTCGAAAAATCGAGAAAGTAGAACAGCTCATTATCGTCTATGGCTCGTTCGAAAACGCGTCGCTCCCAAGGTTCTAATTTGTTGAACGCTTTTTCCGCTTCATTACGATCTTCGTTGCTCACCGTGTAGCGATCGTTCTCGCTGTAAAGATCTTTCAGCTCCTCGTAGCGTGCTTCACGAGTTTCTATACCCTGCGCTTGATTACGCTCAATGGATACTGGAGCGGGCTTGTTGCGATTATTCTCTTCGCGATCAAGTGGGTAGTCGATATCGGGGTTACTTGATTTCAGGCGATAAGCACGAATATCGGTAATCGCAATGTCAACGTGTTCAGTGCCGAAAAACCATGCGCGCCAGAACCAATCAAGATCGACGCCTGAAGCGTCTTCCATAGTACGAAAGAAGTCGGCAGGTGTGGGACGCTTAAATTTCCAGCGCTGGGAATACTCTCTGAAAGCAAAGTCGAATAGGTCCCGCCCCATCACCGTTTCTCTGAGAACGGTTAGGGCTGCGGCGGGCTTAACGTAGGCGTTAGGTCCGAACTGCAAGATGGAGTCCGACTGAGTCATGATGGGGACTTGATTGCTGGACGCCATATAGCTAGGAATATAGTCGAGGATATTAGTCTCACCACCGAACGCGGGGTATTTCTCCTCCCATTCCAATTCAGCTACGTACTCGAGGAAGGTGTTGAGACCTTCGTCCATCCATGTCCACTGACGTTCATCAGAGTTAACCACCATAGGAAAATATATGTGGCCAATTTCATGGATGATGACCCCAATTAAACTGTACTTAATATCTCGCGAATAGGCTCGTTGTTCGTTCGCTTTAGTGGTGGCGGGCTTGTCTTTCTCGAGTTTGGGCGGATCCGGTCGATAACCGTTAAAGGTAATCATGGGGTATTCCATTCCACCGCGATCCCAGGTGTTCACGGATTGTGCGACCGGGTAGGGGTAATCAAAAGATAGTCTGCTATAAACATCGAGAGTATGAGCGACCGCATGGGTTGAATACTTTGACCAAACTGGCTCTGCCTCATTGGGATAGAACGACATCGCGAGTACCTTGTCGTACTCAGCGCCGGGTTGCTCGTGAATCATGGCGTCCCAAATAAACTTACTGGAAGAAGCCCACGCAAAATCCCGCACGTTTTCTGCACTAAAACGCCAGGTTTTCGTTCCGGTAGCGTCGGTGGTTTCGTTTTGTTTCGCTTCTTCTGGGGTCACGATAAAGCTGAGCTTATCTGCGGCGACTGCGTTCAATCTTGCGAGCTGATTCTTGGACAGCACGTCGTTGCTGTTAGTGAGTTCACCGGTAGCCGAAACGATGTGGTTGTCAGGTACCGTTAATTCAACGTTATAGTTGCCGAATTCAAGAGTGAATTCACCGCGACCCAGAAAGGCTTTGTTGTGCCATCCCTCATAATCTGAGTAGGCTGCCAATCTAGGAAACCACTGAGCCAAAAAGAACAGCTGAGTATTATTCTCAGGGAATAACTCATAGCCACTTCGCCCGCCAATGGCCGCGTCCTCAATAATAGAGAACTGCCAAGTGACTCCGAGGGTAACGCTTGCGCCAGGTTCTAAAGGGCGTTGAAGATCCAGTCTGACGAGAGTATCGACCACAGTGGCTTTTATCGGGTTGCCCGATGCGTCAGAGAATTGCAGGGCTTGATAGCCGTAGTCGTTATCAATCATTGACTGATGATCACGCAGCGTTTGGTAGCTCACACGGTCTTTGTCACTAGTGCGCGATCGACGGTCAAGCGAATCGTCGCGGAAGCGGTTCTGATCAAGCTGCAGCCATAAATAGCGCAGGGTGTCTGGGGAGTTATTCTGATAGCGGATCTTTGCTGTAGCGTCGATTGAACGCTGTGTCTCGTTGAGGCTTGCTTTGATATCGTAGTCAGCTTGCTGCTGCCAGTAATCTTTGCCGGGCGCTCCTGAAGCGGTCCGATAAGTCGTGGCTGTGGGGAGTGCTTCACCCAACTGATTAAACGCTCTGGCACCTGACCCTACCTCGGCGTAGGACAATGCGTTTAAACTCAGTGCGGCAATTAAGATCAGAACAATACGTCGTGTCATAGTAGAGGTCATGGTCGTTTTTTTAGGAAGTGTGATGTTAGCAGAGCCTCCGAAAAGGCCCGATGGTTAAGCGGCCTATGTGTAAGTTTTTCACACAACAAATAGCGAGTATCTAGCCGTGACTATAGTTTTTCAGTCAGCCCCATCACAACGCCCTCAATGGGTAGAGCAATGTCTTCAATCTGTGGAGCAATGGGCACAACAGCAGGGCTTTAATTACGTATTTATTGGTGACGAGCTGTTTGATTTATTGCCCCAAGGATACCGAGGCAAGGTGGATGGCCGTGGAGCCATATTGGCAGATTTGGGTCGTCTGCTTTTGATGCAAGATCATCTGCAGAAAAAGGGTGGTCAAGCTATTTGGCTTGATGCCGACACACTGTGCGTTGATCCTCTGTGGTCACCCCCCGCTGACCTGCATAGCTTCTTTGGGGAGGAGTGCTGGATACAACAAGATGAGCACGGCAAGTGGCGGCAATTCATCACGCCGCATAATGCGTTCTTAGGTTTCAGCGCTTCTTCACCAATTCTGCCTTTTCTTACTCACATCACTGAGTCAATTATTAATCGTGCAGACAAAGATCATATTGCCCCCCAGATGGTTGGCCCAAAGTTACTCAAAGCGCTGCACAGTCTAGCCCAGTTTCATCTTATTCCCGCCGCTGGAGCATTGAGTCCTGCACTTATCGCTGAGTTGACGTCGACGCCCGCTGAGGCGGTTATGACCTACAAAAAAGTGGGGAGAGAACCTCTCGCTATGGTCAATCTATGCGCATCGCTGGCCGCGACCACAGAAGACGATACGCAACGCGAGTTATTGATCAATGATCCTTCGCTATTGAAGTCGTTGATCGATTGATGAGCATCTTATTACTCGAGATTTAATGCTTCACTTCATGCAAGACGGTTTGTCGGCCGGCTAAATAATGTACGACATTGCCGTCGAAGTAGGCACTCTGCTCAAGCTTCATTTTTACTTTTTGTCCGCCCCATTCAGGAATACCCACGGTGACGTTGCCCTCGATCGCATAACCTGTATTCGGGTGGAGCTTCCAATCACCTTGCCCTGGTGTGGCGCTTTGGTTGTCCCACATGCCTATGGTTGGCCCAGGGGCATGGCCGAAAAAGCCTAGTGGATGTGTGTAAATGGCGTTTTCAATACCACTCTCGGCGAGGGATTTTTGGGCCATAGCGAGAATGGTATTGCCCGTGCGGCCGACCTGAAATTCTGCGGTTAGAGCGTCTTGCCATTGGTTGCCGACCTTCATAGCAAACTGCAGGCCAGAGGGTGGTTTTGTCTCATCCAGTTTTAGCACGTAACCCATTTCTTGCGTGTCGGTGCATAAGCCCAAGTAGCACAAGCCAACATCGGTATGCAGCAGATCGCCTCGCTGTATGACCGTGTCGGGCGAATTACTTATCCTAAGGCTCGCGCTATCGTTAGGGTCTTGTCCCTCCCACTGCCGATTAACGTCTGGATGAAACCAAGGTTTGAGTCCTTGTTCCTCGAATCGGCCTCGGATGAACCACGCCACATCCCCAAGCGTTGTAGCCCCGGGGGTAATCACGCGTTCGCTGAATGCTTCGGCGATGGTATGTCGAGCGAGAGCAACCGCTCGTTGCCACACCGCTAGCTCTGATTCGATTCGTGTTTCGAGCCAGCGGACTACCAGATTCTCTGAAGACACTATTCGCGGATGTAAACTGGAATCGAGCACGCTTAGAAAGCGCTGGTGTAGAGAGTGGCTCAAACCATCGGCGACTGGCCATGTATCGCTGGTGTTGATGGCAATAGAGGTCGGTTTTTTCTGTTTGATGATGTCGCCGAGTTGGCGCCACTGGGCATCGAGATCACCGCCCTCCCATGCTGCGTCATAGAGTGAGCCTAGTGGGTAGCGACTTATTGTCAGTCGCTCAATACCTTCTTCCGTGCCCCGATCGTGAAAGACCAGCATCGTCGTTCTCCGTGCGGTGAAACGAGGCTTGGGCACGAGTGTCAAAAAAACCGGATCATCGTTGTATTCGCGAGCGATAACGACCCAAAGATCAATGCCGGTCTCACGCATTAGCACGGGCAGTAGTGTCTCTAGTCGTTCAGCGAGAATGGTATTTTGCACTGCGGGTCTTTGTTCGTAACTCAGTATTGCAGGGCCAGCAGCGACGTTAGTCGCA
>CAJQLP010000116.1 GCA_905479205.1 uncultured Luminiphilus sp. | reverse complement strand
AGGCAACTTTCCGCTTCTAAGGGACAGTTGATTCTGGCAGCAGACGCTGCGTAAATGAAAAGCGGGCCATTTGGTCCGCTTTTTTTTTGCTAGTTTTACTTGCGCAATGTGGCTTGTCTTTGACAGCGAATGACTATGCTTGCGAGTGAATATGACAGCCAATGACTACGACGGTTAAAGACTATGTGTGATCCCCGATGAAGATAGGTAGTGCGAGTCATTGCCTATGACCGATGCAAAGGCAGAATACGAACGGTGGCGCCATAGGGTTGAGCAAGCGCCGCGAGATCCGTTGGCGCACTTCAATTTTGCTTGGTGGGCTTCGCGCTTAGGGCAATTTAGTCGAGCAATAAAAGCCTATGAGCAAGCGATTGCGTTGGGTATTAGTCAGCCCGAAGAAGCGATGACCAATATCGCGTCTATTTATTCCGAGCGTTTAGCGCGCTCCACTGATGCTCAGGCGTGGTTGCTGCAGGCGCTTCAGTGCAATGGCGATTATTTCCCCGCGGTTTTTAACCGCGCGCATTTGGCCGAGCAGCTGGGGGATCGAGAGGGAGCTGAAGCCGGTTTTACAAGGGCATGTCAATTGCAGCCCAATAACCCACTTCCCCTTACGCGATTGGTGGAGGCAGCCCGAGTTGTCCGTAGCAGTGATTCGTCGGTTATTCAATTAAGGCAACTGGCCGAGACCAGCGATGACCCGGATGTCTTTTATGCGCTTGCAAAGGTTGAGGAGCGCCTCGGCAACACAGATGCCGCATGGCTTGCACTCGAGACAGCAAATCGTTACGACGGGAAGCGTGCCCCTGCTTGGCCGCATGAGCTGATCAAAAAGAGCTATGACACATTAAAACAGCATCAAATTGAGCGCTCTTCTGGCTCCAAGGGGCCCGTATTTATCGTTGGTATGTTTCGAACAGGGTCTACTTTGTTAGAGCAAATTCTTGCGGCGCACACGGCGTTTACACCGCTGGGGGAGTCCGAGTTCTGGCCACGTACTATCGCGGCAAGTGGCGGCGCAATGGTGGTTCCGGGGCAGGTGCCTGTTGCCGAGCAGCTCGAAGTTTCTCGCAGTCAGTTTCGCGAGCACCTGATAGAACGAGGAGTTGACCTTAGCCGACGGGTAACCGATAAGCGCCCGGATAATCTCTATCACCTACCCTTAATTGCTAAAGCGATACCCGATGCCCGCTTTATCATCACTGAGCGCGATTGGCGCGATACCCTCATTTCTGTTTACGGCACGCGATTACACCCCCAGCATGGCTACGCAACGTCTCCCTTAAGTATTAAAACGCAGTTGGAGCAATGTTCCAGTCTTGCCACACACTGGCAAGCAATGGCACCGGATCGCGTGCGCCGATTTGCCTATGAGGACCTTGTGGCAAAGCCTGAATCGACTATGCGCGCCTTGTTCGAATGGCTTGGCGAGTCTTGGGAGCCTGAGTGCCTTGAATTTCACAGGCTTACGAACCCAGTGCTTACGGCCAGTGTTTGGCAAGTGCGAGAACCTCTCAGTACGACACGGCAAGGGCGCTGGCGCCAATATGACGCACCGCTGCAGAGCATATTCGGGGATGAACTGTATCTCTCAAGCGACGCTTTAGCAGGCACTCAATGAGTTGTCGGTTAATGCAGAGTGGATAAGCTTCAATATCCGCGTTCGATTAAAGCCTGCCGCTATCATAGGCCGCTTGTATGTCAGCGAGAGAGAGAGGCGTAATTTTGCTGGCATTGCCTGCGGTGCCGAACGACTCGTAGCGCTCTATACAAATGTCCTTCATGGCTTTAAGGCTTTCAGCAAAGTACTTCCGCGGGTCAAATTCGCTCGGATTTTGGGCTAAGTAGCGACGAATAGAGCCGGTTGATGCTAAGCGTAAATCGGTATCAATATTTACTTTCCGGACCCCATATTTGATACCTTCGACAACTTGCTCGACAGGCACGCCGTAGGTTTCGGGGATCTCGCCACCGTACTCATTAATAATAGCGAGCCAATCTTGTGGCACTGCAGATGACCCGTGCATTACCAAGTGAGTGTTAGGAATACGCGCGTGAATCGCCTTAATGCGGTCTATTGCGAGAATATCTCCCGTGGGCGGACGGGTAAATTTGTAGGCGCCGTGGCTGGTGCCACAGGCAATAGCGAGGGCGTCTACACCGGTATCGGCTACGAATTGCGCGGCTTCGTCGGGATCGGTGAGCATTTGGTCGTGAGTGAGCTTGCCCGCAGCGCCAATACCATCTTCTTCCCCCGCTTCCCCCGTTTCGAGTGAGCCTAAACAGCCAAGCTCGCCCTCGACAGAAACGCCGCAGGCATGAGCCATATCGACGACCATGCGCGTCACCCGTGCGTTGTAATCATAGTCCATGGGCGTTTTACCGTCCTCACCTAAGGACCCGTCCATCATGACCGAACTGAAGCCTAGCTGAATAGAGCGCTGGCAAACGGCGGCAGATGTACCGTGATCTTGGTGGATAACCACGGGAATATGTGGAAATTCTTCAATGGCAGCCGCCATCATCGCGCGTATAAAGGGGGCTCCTGCGTATTTACGCGCTCCAGCGCTTGCCTGCATGATCACCGGTGAGTCGGTTGCATCCGCCGCTTCCATAATCGCGCGAGTTTGCTCGAGGTTATTGACGTTAAAAGCAGGCACGCCGTAGCTGTATTCGGCTGCGTGGTCCAGTAATTGTCGTAGGCTAATAATGGCCATGGTCTCTCTCCGTTAAATCTCGACTGACGCGCTTGTGATCAGTAATAGGAAGTTCTTCGCCGTCATTGGCGCCTATGTTATCGGGTAAAAAGGCGCTTGTGACCTCAATGGGACGTTTAGTTAGTCTGCGCGCTGCTGCAGCATCGCTACAGCAGGTAAGACTTTGCCCTCTACGTATTCTAAAAAAGCCCCACCGCCGGTAGAGATATACGATACCTGTTCGGCGATGCCAAATTTTTCTATTGCTGCAAGCGTATCACCGCCCCCTGCGAGGGAGAATCCGCTACTGGCCGCAACAGCTTTAGCGATAGCTTCAGTTCCACTGGCAAAGGCGTCAAATTCGAAAACGCCAACCGGCCCGTTCCATAAAATAGTGCCCGATGATGCCAGCTGTTCTGCAATAACTTGGGCGGATAGAGGCCCGATATCTAGAATCATGTCGTCGTCTTCGACCTCTGACGCGAGCTTGGTCGTCGCGGCGGCTTGTGCGCTAAATTCGCGCGCTACCACCACGTCAATGGGTAGTGGAATTTGGGTTTTGTCCATGAGCGCGCGTGCAGTCTCAATTAAATCGTGTTCACACAAGGATTTACCGACGTTGTATCCGGCTGCCGCAAGAAAAGTATTGGCGATGCCGCCGCCGACGACTAGGCTGTCACAGAGTTCTGCGAGTTGCTCCAGCACATCAAGCTTGGTTGATACCTTTGAGCCGCCGACAATAGCAAGCATGGGTCGGGCGGGTGCAGACAGTGCGCGCTTCAGCGCATCTAATTCGGTTGCTAGCAGCGGGCCGGCACAGGCAGTCGGAGCAAATTTCGCGACACCATGAGTCGAGGCCTGCGCTCTGTGCGCTGTACCAAAGGCATCCATAACAAAAATGTCGCAAAGAGCAGCGTATTGTTGCGCTAACCCATCATCATCCGTTTTCTCGCCAACATTGAAGCGAACGTTCTCAAGCAACACCACTTCTCCTGGCGCGGCGGAGGCTGACTGCCAATCGCGAATAACGGGGATGTCGATACCGAGCAGCTCCCCAAGACGTTTCGCAACGGGCGCCATCGAAAACTCATCGGTATACTCGCCTTCGGTAGGGCGGCCTAAATGCGATATCAACATAACACCAGCACCAGCAGCCAAGGCAGCCCGGATGGTAGGTAATGCAGCCGCAAGCCTGGCATCGCTGGTTACGCGACCATCTTTAACCGGTACATTTAGATCTTCACGGATCAGGACGCGTTTACCGTTAAGATCTAAATCAGTCATCAGTTTCATAGTGTCTCCAAAAACATCGCGAATGCCATTTCCACATGGCGTCGATTAAAAAGTATGTCGTTCTAAGAGTCTCTTACGCTCGACCGTCCTATTTCGCCCATACGCAAAGCAATATCGATCAGTCGGTTTGCATACGCCCACTCGTTATCAAACCAGATTAATACTTTGATTAGGTGGCGAGCGCTGACCTGCGTTTGACTGGCATCGACCACGCTTGAGCATGTTTCACCGTTAAAGTCGCAGGACGCGAGCGGCTCGGTAGTAAAGCCCAGAATGCCCTCGAGATCACTGGCTGCCGCCGCCGCAAGTGCTGCGTTCACGTCCTCTGCATTGCACGCCTTGTGGGTATAAACGGTGACATCCATCGCTGAAACATTGAGTGTCGGTACTCGGAGTGCGTGCGCGGTGAGCTTGCCTTTAAGGTTGGGTAAGATACGCGGAACCCCAATCGCAAGGCCAGTATCGACAGGAATGATGGACTGAAAAGCGGCCCGAGTTTTACGTAAATCAGTGTTGTGGTAAGCGTCCAGCACTGGCTGATCATTCATCGCGGAATGTACCGTTGTTACGGTGCCGGCCTCGATACCAAAGCAGTCATCCAATACTTGTAATACGGGACAAAGTGCATTGGTGGTGCACGAGCCTGCGGAAACTATACGCTGCTGGGGCTGGAGCTTATCGTGATTAATACCCCAGACTACGGTTAGATCAACGTCGGGCTCTGCCGGCTGTGAAAACAACACTCTGTCCGCGCCAGCCGTTAGATGTTCTTGCGCTGTGGCTCGGTCGCTGAAAGAGCCTGTGCACTCGAGCACTAGATCAATCGCTTTATCAGACCACGGTAACAAGGCCATGTCTTCTGTCGATAACAACTCAATCTCGGTATCGAGAACACGCATGCCCGTGGGAGTCGCTTCAATCACGCTGGGGAACCGACCATGGGTAGAATCATAACGAGCGAGGTGAATCGCTGTATCGCGATCTGCTCGCTCGTTAATGGCGGCCAGTTGCAGCGCTTCTTGCGCATCGGGTCGAATAGCCCACGCCCTAAACACAGAGCGCCCAATTCGACCAAAGCCATTGATGGCAATTCGTTGCTTCATAGGGAGGCGTCTCAGGCTGCAGCGTGGCAGGAATTATTAGTCGAGAATGACGTCTTCCACGGCGGCGATGACTGTCTCAACCGTAAAGCCGTACTCTTTCATGAGCACATCCCCGGGTGCTGACTCACCAAAGCTGGTCATTCCGATAACTCTTCCGTCGAGACCGACAAACTTGTACCAGTAGTCAGCGTGTGCCGCCTCAACGGCCACTCTCGCCAGGACATGGCTTGGAAGCACTGTTTCTCGGTACGCTGCATCTTGTGCCATGAAACGCTCAGCACAGGGCATCGACACTACGCGGATACCCCGGCCAGATTCACTCAGTTTCGCTGCGGCTTCAACCGCGAGTGATACTTCGGAGCCGGTTGCAATAATGATCGCATCAAGCTCGCCAACTTCGGGTGTTAGCACATAACCACCGCGCTCAATTTCTTCAAGAACTTCACCGGCACGGTATTGGTGTGGCAATGTTTGGCGAGAAAATACTAAGGCAGACGGGCCCTGTTCGCGCATGACAGCCATTTTCCATGAGACAGCTGACTCGACGGTATCGCAGGGCCGCCAAGTCTCCAGATTTGGCGTGCTGCGTAATGAAGTCATCTGTTCAACGGGCTGGTGCGTGGGCCCATCTTCACCCAAGCCAATAGAATCGTGGGTGTAAACGAATATAGATCGCTGGCCCATGAGTGCAGCCATACGTACCGCATTACGAGCGTACTCCATGAAGATCAAGAAGGTCGCACCGTAGGGAATGAAACCCTTGTGCAGCGCAATGCCATTCATAATGGCAGACATACCGAATTCGCGAACACCGTAGTAAATATAGTTACCACCCGTTTCAGTATTGGAAACACCTTTGGAGCCTTGCCACAGCGTTAAGTTGGAGCCGGCTAGGTCTGCAGAGCCGCCTAAAAGTTCAGGCAGCAGCGGGCCGAGAACGTTGAGCGTTTGTTGCGATGCTTTTCGTGAGGCAACATCGGCGGCGGTCTCGGCACACAGCGCGATGTAATTGTCGATGTCAGTTTCAAAGTTCGCCGGAAGGGCGCCGCTCATGCGGCGTGTAAGTTCCTCGGCAAGCGCAGGATGCGCCTGGGCATACTTGGCGAGTGTTTCTTTCCATGACTGCTCGGCCTCAGCCCCTTTTACTTTTGCATCCCAAGCAGCATAGATCTCACTGGGAATCTCGAAAGGGGCGTGCTGCCACCCGAGAGCTTCGCGCGTTGCTTGGATTTCATCCGCGCCCAAAGGAGCCCCGTGGCAAGATTCGGTGCCCTGTTTACCAGGAGAACCTTTGCCGATGATGGTTCTGCAGCAAATCAGCGTTGGCTTGTCGGTGTCAGCTTTGGCAATGTCGATTGCTTTGTTAATGGCGTCGGCGTCATGGCCGTCAACATTGGGGATAACTTGCCAGCCGTAGCTTTCGAAACGCTTGGGAGTGTCATCGGTAAACCAGCCCTCAACTTCACCATCAATGGAAATGCCATTGTCGTCGTAGAATGCGACGAGCTTTCCGAGTCCGAGCGTACCGGCAAGGGAGCAAACCTCGTGAGAAATACCTTCCATTAAGCAGCCATCGCCTAGGAAAACCCAAGTTCTGTGGTCAACAACAGCATGGCCTTCACGGTTGAATTGGCCCGCCAGAACTTTCTCTGCGAGGGCCATGCCGACGGCATTTGCCAAACCTTGTCCAAGGGGCCCAGTGGTCGTTTCAACGCCCGGCGCGTAACCATATTCTGGGTGTCCCGCGGTTTTGCTGTGGAGCTGACGGAAATTTCGTAAATCGTCGATGCTCAGATCATAGCCCGTCAAATGCAGAAGGCTATAAATCAGCATTGAGCCATGACCGTTACTAAGAACGAATCGATCTCGGTCTGGCCAATCGGGATTGGCCGGATTGTGTTTTAGGTGGCCATTCCAGAGTACCTCTGCGATATCGGCCATGCCCATCGGCGCGCCCGGGTGACCACTGTTCGCTGCTTGCACAGCATCCATGCTCAGTGCGCGAATGGCGTTTGCGAGTTCAATTCTGGAAGACATGGTGGCTCCGGCAGCTGTGTTGGGAAAAAGAAGTGCGTATTGTCCGCGAACATCGCCCATCCCGCAAACCGGATTCAGGTAACAATATACCGCACAATGACTAAATGGGTGCAAAGCCTTATGATGCACCGACATACACCTAAGCTGAAATTGATCATGCCCCAGTCATATATCAAGCGAATTCTCAATGCTCGAGTTTACGATGTTGCTCGTGAGACGCCCCTCGAACAGGCGCCGCTGCTATCTAGGCGCATTGGAAACGAGGCTTGGTTAAAGCGAGAAGACCTACAGCCTGTATTTTCTTTTAAGTGTCGTGGCGCGTTCAATAAGTTGATTAATCTCAGCGATGAAGCGCGAGGGAAGGGCGTAGTTGCGGCATCCGCAGGCAATCATGCTCAGGGTGTAGCGCTTGGGGCTCAGAAACTGGGCGTCAAAGCGACCATCGTGATGCCTCTCACAACACCTGCGATTAAGGTTGACGCTGTGCGTAGCCGGGGTGCGACCGTTATTCTATTCGGTGATACTTTTGATGAGGCGGCCACGAAAGCGCGGGAGCTGGTTGAAGAAAAAGGTATGACATTTCTTCACCCTTTCGATGACCCCGATGTGATTGCAGGGCAAGGTACGGTCGCAATGGAAATGGCCCGCCAAGCTCCTGCGCCTTTCGATTATGTATTTATCTGCTGTGGCGGCGGTGGCTTGCTCGCGGGAATGGCGGCTTATCTTCGTTACGTTTGGCCTACTACCAAGATTATTGGCGTCGAGCCAGAAGATGCCGCTTGTGCTAAGGCTGCGCTCGAGAAGCAGCGACGAGTAACGCTCAAGGAAGTGGGCTTGTTCGCGGACGGCTGCGCGGTAGCGCAGGTTGGTAAAGAAACTTTTCGGATTATCCGTGAAACGGTTGATGAAATTATAACCGTGTCGACCGATGAAATTTGTGCGGCAGTCAAAGATATCTTTGAAGACACTCGTGCGATAGCAGAACCCGCTGGAGCTTTAGCTGTTGCGGGCATGAAAAAATACGCAGAAGCCCATGAGATCACAGGCGCTTCCATGGCGGCTACAGTGAGCGGCGCCAATACCAATTTCGACCGTTTGCGCTATATCTCTGAGCGCACTGAGATTGGCGAACAGCGAGAAGCTATCATCAGTGTCACCATTCCAGAAAAGCCGGGTGCGTTTAAGAAATTTTGCGCAACACTCGGCAAGCGCAACATTACCGAGTTTAATTACCGGTACACCGATAGTGAGCAGGCTCAGGTATTTGTGGGTCTGAGTGTGACTCCAGGTGGGCAAGATTTACCAATGTTGCGCGATAAACTTGTGCAGCAAGGGTACCAGTTAGAGGACCTCACAAATAACGAGACCGCTAAATTACACGTGCGTTACATGGTGGGCGGTCACGCGTCTGAAGCCGTAGGCGAGGAAATGGTATTTCGTGTCGAGTTTCCTGAGCGTCCAGGCGCTTTGATGAAATTTCTGGAAGCGCTCGGCACCGATTTCGATATTTCTCTTTTTCATTACCGTAATCACGGTGCGGCGTATGGCCGAATTTTGGTGGGCTTTAAGGTTCCTCAAGGTAAGCGTTCGGCGCTGCGATCAATATTGACGGAAGTTGGTTATCGGCACTGGGAAGAAACTGACAATGCCGCGTACAAAGCGTATCTGGGCCCCCGTTAAACGAGGGCGGACACACATCGACTCTACCTGCTTGACCTAGTTGATCTACTTGCTACTTGAGCCGGCAAGGTTTTGTAAAGAATTGTTGACACGCGGTGTCAACTAATCCATCTTGATTCCAAACCGTGAGTTAGATCACTGTTGCAGGTGGTTTTTTGTGTGAATTTTGCATAAAATCACTGCCCGGTTCACAACTTGAAAGAATTTAAAGCGAATGTCGAACAAAAACAAACCAGATTTCATGTGGATACTTGTTCTTGTCGTGGTACTCGGTGCCGCGTCGACGCAGTTTTTGGATAATGGCTCCAATCGGATGCCACCGCAGCAAGCGGGGATTATTGTTCAATAACGCGGGTATCAGTCGTTAAAGCGTTCAAACTTTTTCTCACTTAAGTAGCCCGCCACTCGCTGATCGTGCCTTTCGCTGGGTAACGATCGACAGCGTTGCCAACTATATCCTACGCCGCAGGCGAAATTCGTGCTGTTGGAGAGTAGTCGATCATAGAAGCCGCCGCCGTAACCCAAACGATTTCCGCTGTCATCGCAGGCCAGTAGAGGCACCCAAAAAAAATCTATGGCATCAAGGTCAACCAACGGCGCTGAACTGACAGGTTCTTTTACACCTAGTTTTGAAGTGATTAATGGATCGGTTGGCTGCCAAAGGTGGAAGGTCATAGTGTCTGCATTGCAAACTCGAGGATAAACAATCTGTTTGCCCGATTTCCGTGCGAGTTTGTCGATAGTTTTCAGGTCTATCTCGGAGCCCATAGCCATGAAACTTGCGACAATGGTCGCGTTACGCCACGGTGCAAAGTCAGCAATATTTTGAAAGAGGCTCTCACTGGCGCGGGTGCGCTCAGCTACTGACACGCGATCTCGCACGGACCGCCACTCTTGGCGCAGAGCTTTTTTGTGCTCAGTTTCAAGGGTCATTGTCATGCCCTTACTTCCTTGCGAACTTGCCACAACACGGTGAATGTTGAATGTAAGTCCGATGGTGATAAAAAGGTCCCGGCGTACCGCTGCCAGTTTCGTCCTTGAACCCTGCGGTTCAAGGTGGTGACCAACGCGCTGCATCAGGCTTTCCGGTCATGCCGGACATGCGCAACAGCAACGGGCGATGATCCCCGGGTAGTGCATTCGGCTCAGGGACTTACTGACTGGCGAATACGCTAGGATTGACCGCATTATAACGGAATAGTGCTAGTTGATTTCCATCTGTCTTAACTGATAGAGAGCTTCATCGAGTTGGCCGTTTAACCCTTTAATGCGATCTTCGTGGTCATTGAGCGGTTTAGGTGCATGGCCGTTACGCACACCGAGTAAATCGTGACTTAAATTCAGTGCCGCCATTATGGCAACGCGCTCAAGCCCGATTACCTTGCCTCCTGCGCGGATATCGCGCATTTGTTGATCTAGATGCTTGGCAGCAGCGATGAGCTCCGCTTCTTGTTCCGGCGGGCAGGCCACCTGATATTCTTTGTCAAGAATTTCTACGGTGACAGTCGGCGCGCGGCTCATTGTGTACCCTCAATCTTACGCAGATGTTCTAGGGTGTTATTGACGTGCGATTGAGCTTTACGCTGGCGCTCTAGTAGCTCTCTGCGCTCGCGCTGTAATTCGGCCGCTCGCACTTTGAGTTGGCGATTCTCACGATTGAGTTCACGACTCAATTCGATAAGGTCTGCCACCTTTGCTTCGAGGGCTTGGATGAGTTTCTCGGCCACGACAGTTACACTGATCTCTAGTAATGGCATTACTATAGGGTTGGCATGCGGGTCGGTCAATGGTTAAGCCAAGGTAACTGAACTAAAAACCCTTTATGATTCAGTGCGCTGTAACGCAATGTAAAGAAGTTCGTTGATTTTTGCGCTAAGGCGCTCATGGAGGTAAAAGTGCTCGTTGATTCTCTCGGTGACTATGAAGACATGCCGGATTGGTCAGAGTCGGCAGATGTATTGTTTGATGCGGGTCTGACGTTAAACCCCTCAGAATTGCACGGGGCGATCACCGGTGTGCTCGGGGCTGGCAAAGGCCTCGCGAGCGCCGAAGATAGCGACCGAGCGCTGATGCTCCTAGAAAAGGCTTTAGGGGTTGATTTGCAAGGCGCGGTTGCCGACTTTACGGGCCGTTTAATCGCGGCTACTCGCTCTGCAGTGGCGGACGCGGATTTCGCGTTCCAGCCTCTTCTGCCCGATGATGACGATCCAATTGATCAGCGACTGGCATCTATGGGGCGCTGGGTAAGTGGGTTTTTGGCGGGCTTTACCCAAGCGGTTTCAGTGGGTGGTGGTGCCGCGGATGCCGTTCAACCTCATACCGCCGAGGCGCTCAAAGATTTCGCCGCCATCGCGCACGTGGACGCCAGCCAAGAGGAGGATGAGCAAGCAGATAGGGAGCTTGAAGAATTGATTGAATATGTGAGGATAGCCGCATTAAATATCGTACATGACGCGCTCGACAACGAGTAACACTTGAGGAATATGCTGTGAAAATTAGTAAAAGTGAATACGCCCGCCGCCGCAAACAATTGATGGGCATGATGGACCCTAACAGTATTGCGCTAATCCCTGCTGCTCATGAATGCACTCGCAGCAGAGATACCGAGTACCCATTTCGGCAAGACAGCGATTTTCTCTATTTGACGGGATTTAACGAGCCCGATGCTGTTCTAGTGCTGGTTCCCGGGCGCCGCCATGGGCAAGTGATATTGTTTTGTCGAGACCGAGATCCTGAAAAGGAGCTGTGGAATGGCTATCGCTCGGGCCCCGAGGGCGCGGTCAATGAATTCGGTATGGATGACGCATTTCCAGACGGCGATATTGATGAAATTCTGCCCGGCTTAATCGAGGGCAAACAGCATATTTACTACTCTATGGGGCATAACGATGCGTTTGATCGACGTGTTATGGCGTGGGTTAATCACATCCGCAGTCAAATTAGGACGGGCGCTAAGCCACCTGGAGACTTTACTGATCTGGCCTTCCTGCTCCATGAGCAGCGCTTGTTTAAGAGTGCTGCTGAACTCCGCCTTATGCGTAAGGCAGGGGAGATTTCTGCTGAGGCGCACTGCCAAGCCATGCGCGAGTGCCAACCTGACCGTTTTGAGTATCAGCTAGAGGGTACTATCGCGCGCACGTTTGCAGAGCATGGAGCGCGCTTTCCTGCTTACAACAGCATTGTAGGATCTGGAGCGAACGCCTGTGTGCTGCACTATGTTGAAAATCGTGACAAGTTGCGAGATGGGGACTTAGTACTCATTGATGCCGGCTGTGAGTACGAGGGTTATGCGGCGGACATTACACGAACGTTCCCTGTGAGTGGAAAATTCAGTCCTGAACAGCGCGCCCTCTACGATGTTGTCCTTAAAGCCCAGCTTGCCGCGATTAAAAAGGTTAAGCCCGGTAATACGTGGAATCAGCCTCATGATGCGACAGTGCGAGTCATTACTCGCGGACTCATCGACTTAGGCTTATTAAAAGGCGATGAAAAAGAACTGATCAAAGAGGGCGCCTATCGCGATTTTTACATGCATACGGCAGGGCATTGGCTAGGCATGGATGTCCACGACGTTGGTGATTACCGTATTGACGGTAAATGGCGTCAGTTAGAGCCCGGCATGGTACTGACGATCGAGCCAGGTATTTATGTTTCACCTAACAATACGAAGGTTCCCAAAAAGTGGCGTGGCATAGGAATTCGCATTGAAGATGATGTTGCAGTTACCGCCAATGGTTGCGAGATATTAACGTCCGATGTGCCTAAAAACGCCGATGAAATCGAAGCGTTGATGGCAAGCTAACGGCTGTGGCGGAGCGCATTGTAATCATTGGCGGTGGGATGGTGGGCCTCGCCTTTGCCATCACCTGCCAATATGCGCTACCGCATGCCGATATTTTGGTACTTGAAGCAAGGCCCTTGCCAACGGGTACGCCAGATCCTCTCGATACCCGAGCATCGGCCTTAAATTTAGCCAGTCAATCCATACTTTCTGCCCTAGGTGTTTGGCGCAGTTTGGAGGTTTCGGCGGGCGTAATTTCTCAGATTCATGTTTCTCATCAAGCGCATTTCGGTAGTGCAATGATCGAAGGATCCGACTTAGGTGTGCCGGATTTGGGGTACGTTGTTGAAAATCACATCATTGGTCGAGGGCTAAAAGAGCGAGCTGACGCCGTGGGCGTAACCATAAAAGCTCCCTGCGAAGTTGAGTATTTGTCGACCAGTGACGCGCAGCCAGCCATTTATTTGGCAACTGGTGAGATCTTGTATGCCGATTTGGTGATCGTGGCTGATGGCAATCAGTCATCGTTGCGCCACCAGCTTGGGATTGATGTTGAGTGGCGACGAACAGGTCAGCACGCGGTTGTCGCCAATGTAAGTTTTGCCGGTTCACAGCAGGGAATCGCTTTTGAGCGCTTCACGCCGTCGGGACCGATGGCGCTATTGCCGCTTGCAAGCTCGGTTCCGTCCGAACAGCGCTTTAACGTTGTTTGGTCTTTAACAGAGGGGCGTGCTCGTGACCTGATGACGCTGGATGATGAAGCATTTTTGGTCGACCTCCAGCGACATTTTGGTTGGCGACTGGGCCGGGCACTTCGTGTTGGCCGACGAAACACTTGGCCCCTCGATCGTGTTCGTGTTCGTGAGCAAAGTCGGTCCGGCTTTTTAGTGGCGGGTAACGCAGCCCACGGAATCCACCCAGTGGCAGGTCAGGGCTTGAATTTATCTCTGCGCGATGCGGCGAGTTTGGGCGCAACCTTAAAAGTGGCTAGCGCTGGGGGACGTAACCTCGGTGACATTGCTACCGCCAGAGATTATGAGCACAAAGTGTTGCCAGACCAAGGCCGCATCATCGACGCTACAGATCTTTTATCGACGTTGTTCGAGCCTCGCGGCATGGCATTCGATTTGCCTCGAGATGTTGCCCTGACTTCGCTCGATCTCATAAGGCCTTTGCGGCGTCATATTGCCGAGCGAGGAACAGGTTTGGATACGCTAACTAATCCCGCATGGGAGGCGCTTTTCTCAGCGCCTGTACTCTCGGCCGTATAGTGACTCACGAAAGTGATGTGATCATTGTCGGTGCGGGTATCGCAGGACTTTCTCTCGCGGCATCGCTGTCGCGCCAGGGTTTGCAGGTCGTCGTGCTCGAGGCGGCGAACTCCCCAAATGCGCCCGTCAATGTTGACGGCGGATTGAGTGGCTGGGATCGCCGTGTCAGTGCACTTACGCCCGCTTCTAGCGCGTTGTTAAGCGCGATAGATGTTTGGCCCGACATTCTCAACCAGCGCAGTGCGAGCTATGACCAAATGCATGTTTGGGATGGCGACGGAACGGGCGAAATAACGTTTTCAGCGAACGATGTTGGTGCCAGGGAGCTTGGCCGAATTGTCGAGAATCGTGTCACGGTAGATGCGCTCCTCAAAAGGGTGGAGCGCGATCGACACATCACCCTGTCATGGCAAGACCCAATCGCAGCAATTAAGTGCCCTAACGAGCAGGCCGTTGAAGTTGTGACTGAGAGTGGCAAACAATACGCAGCACCGCTACTTGTCGGTGCGGACGGTGTGAGATCGACAGTGCGTAAGCAGCTTGGTTTCAAAGTACGTGAATGGTCTTATGAGCAGAGCGCTATTGTCGCTACAATCGCGCTCGAGCAGACACATAGTGACACCTGCTACCAAGTTTTTTTGGATTCAGGGCCTCTCGCACTTTTGCCGCTGGCGGAGCCCCATGTATGTTCTATTGTTTGGTCTTTAGATGAGGCGCAGTTGAGCGCATTCGAAAGTTTGAGTGACGCCGATTTTGTGGCTGCGCTTAATCGCGCGTTGAATGGTCAAGCACCAAAAGTCTCTGCCGTGGGCCCGAGAGCCGTATTTCCATTGAATCAGTGTCACGCGGTTGATTACGTGCAACCGAGAGTTGCCCTGATAGCGGATGCCGCCCACGCAATTCATCCTTTAGCCGGACAGGGGATTAATTTGGGCTTGGCGGATGTCGCCGTCTTAGCCGATGAAGTGGGGCGAGCATTTTGCGCTGACTTGGACTGGGGTGAGCTAGCAGTGCTGAATCGTTATCAGCGGCGCCGTAAAAGCGACAACCTTGCCATGATGGCTATGATGGAAGGATTCAAGCGCGGGTTTGGCAGTCAGCATCCGGCGCTTCGCGTACTGCGTAATATGGGTTTAAAGTGGGTGGATGGCACAGTCCCCTTGAAACGATGGTTAGCCGCCCAAGCATTGAGTTAGCCACAATTACTTGCGCAGAGACGCCTACCTCGATATTTTAGCGTCCCCCGCTGGTCGCCCACGGCCTTCGGGTTACATCAACGTATTTATGCTTATCAGGAGCCACGTATGAGCAACAATCCCGCTGAATTGAAGTACGCCAAAAGCCACGAGTGGGCGCGACTTGAAGAGGACGGTACCGTTACAGTCGGGATTACCGAGCACGCTCAAGCTGCACTTGGTGACGTGGTTTACGTTGAAACTCCCTCAATAGGCGATGTCGTTGCTGGCGGAGACCAGGCGGGAGTAGTGGAATCAGTAAAGGCTGCGTCGGATATCTACGCGCCTATTTCAGGTGAAGTGATTGCGATCAATGAAACACTGGAAGATGCGCCTGAAACTGTCAATAGCGATGCCTATAACGACGGCTGGTTTTTTAAGGTGCAGCCTGAAGACCTTTCAGAGCTTGAGGCATTATTGTCCGCAGATGATTACGCGGCGCATTGTGACGAAGAAGATTAAAAACTGCTTTTTGTGCGGCTTTTGTGTGCTTCTCCAATTTAGGTGCC
>CAJQLP010000115.1 GCA_905479205.1 uncultured Luminiphilus sp. | reverse complement strand
CACATTTACCGCGCAAGAGTAAAAAGCTAATCACCGGAATATTGTGCCAAGGCTTAATCGCTGTGCCGCAGTCACGGCAGCTCGAGTTCGGTACCGACAGGGACAGCGGTGGGTCGTTGGGCGCATCTTGGGCTAAAAATTCACAGCATTCTCGCCGCCAGCCCTGCTCCATCATTTTTGGGAGCCGATAAATCACCACGTTGAGGAAGCTGCCAACGATTAAACCAAGAGCAGTGACTGCGGTCATGAGAAACCACGGTGTTTGGAATGCTTCGCTCACGCGGTTCTCCTTTAGACAACTGAACCCAGCATAAAGATCGGTAGATACATGGCGATCATCAGTCCGCCCACAAGCACGCCCAATATCGACATAATAATTGGCTCCATGAGTGAGCTCAGGCTGTCGACAGCATTGTCGACTTGAGCTTCATACTGGTCGGCAACTTTGCCTAGCATTTCGTCGAGGGATCCAGACTCTTCACCAATAGACGTCATTTGCAGCAGCATGCTGGGGAATAACCCTGTTGAGCGTATTGATTGGTAGAGCGATGTGCCTGAGGTCACATCGTCACGAATCTGTCGGATAGCCCGAGCGTAAACCGCATTACCGGCAGCCCCCGCTGTAGACTCCAGCGCTTCGACAAGGGGCACTCCCGCAGCAAATGTCGTTGATAAGGTGCGTGAGAAGCGCGCGATAACGGAGTCATGAACTATGCCCCCGATGATAGGCAGTTTGAGCGCGAGGGAGTCGACGCGATCGCGGAACTTTTTGGAACGCAACATAGCCTGAGAGTAAGCCCATATTGACGCCATAATCAGTAGAAGAATAATAAACCACCATTCTTGGACCGCTTCCGATATGCCGAGAACGAACAGCGTAAATGCAGGCAGGTCAGAGCCGAAGGAGGAGAAGGCCTCGGCGAACTGCGGCACTACTTTGACTAGCAAAATGCCCGTCACCACGATGGCTACAACCACAACGGCAATCGGGTACGTCATCGCTTTCTTAATCTTCGCTTTCAGCGCTTCGGTTTTTTCTTTGTAGGTGGCGATGCGGTCGAGCATGACATCGAGTGTTCCCGAGTCTTCACCAGAGCCGACTAAACTACAGAACAACTCATCGAAGTATTTAGGGTGACGGGACAGTGACGTAGCGAGACCGCCCCCTGCTGAGACCTCGTTCTTAATTTCGGTCACGAGGGTTCGCATATTGGCGTTGTCTAAGCCCTCGGCAACAATGTCGAAGCTTTGCACCAAGGGAACGCCCGCTTTCATCATGGTGGCCATTTGACGGGTGAAAATAGAGATGTCCGCAGGCTTAATTTTCTTGGCGCCCAGCGAAAACAGCGGTTTGGATTTTCTTTTCAGGCTCTTGGCATTAACACCTTGCTTCCTAAGCTGCGCCTGCGCCAGAGCTTTGCTGGTCGCGACAACTTCCCCTTGGCTTTTTCTGCCGTTGCGATCGATACCGCTCCAGACGAATGTGCTATCAGTTGCCATGCTTTCCTAGCGTCCCTGTGAAGGTCAGTCCGTTAAACAGCTAGACCGTTAAAAGGCTCGTTCTCTAAAAGATTAGTCCGTTGTTACCCTATTGACCTCTGCCAAGCTAATAAGCCCGGCCGCACACTTCTTTAATGCGGACGTACGCAGGTCATCAAACCCTTCTGCGCGGGCTTGCTTATTAATATCTATGGAGCTTCCGCCGTCCATAATCGTGCTGGCAATAGATTTGGTGACCTTAACGACCTCATAGATGCCGACACGCCCTTTGTAACCATCCTTGCAGGCATTACAGCCTACCGGGCGCTTAATGTTGGCGGTGTCTAAAATATCATCGGTGAAGCCTAGTTCTAAGAGCGCCTCGTAAGGCACGTCGGTCTCGGGCACGCTGCATTGTTTGCACAATCGACGGCCCAAACGCTGGGCAATAATCAGCGATACTGAGGCCGCGATATTAAACGCCGGTATGCCCATATTGAGCATGCGGGTAATGGTTTCTGCTGCGCTGTTGGTGTGGAGCGTCGAGAGCACCAAGTGGCCGGTTTGTGCCGCCTTGATGGCAATTTCCGCGGTCTCCAAGTCTCGAATCTCACCCACCATAATGATGTCTGGATCTTGGCGGAGGAACGAGCGCAAAGCTTCAGCGAAGTTAAGGCCGACCTTGTTGTTCACTAATACCTGGTTCACGCCTTCCATGTTAATTTCAACGGGGTCTTCTGCCGTTGAGATATTGCGCTCGGGCGTATTAAGAATACCCAAGCCCGTATAGAGCGAAACGGTCTTACCGGAGCCCGTAGGTCCCGTGACTAAAATCATTCCCTGAGGTCGCGAGAGCGCCTCCAAGTACAGCTCTTTCTGGTCGGCGTCATAGCCCAGGGCGTCAATGCCCATTTGTGCCGAGGTGGGGTCTAAAATACGCAGCACGATTTTCTCACCGAACATGGTGGGCAGCGTGTTAACACGAAAATCGATGGCGCGATTCTTAGACAGCCTCATCTGAATGCGGCCATCTTGAGGCACGCGTCGCTCAGAGATATCCATCTGTGACATGACCTTCAGGCGGGCCGATAAGCGCGGTGCTAGGTTGCGAGGCGGTCGCACCACTTCTCTTAAAATACCGTCGGTACGAAACCTAACGCGGTAATCTTTCTCATAGGGCTCGAAGTGAATGTCCGAGGCGCCTTGTTTAATGGCGTCAAGAAGTACTTTGTTGATGAATCGCACGATCGGTGTGTCATCGACGGCGCTGCTGTCGTCGTCTTCATCGCCGGTTAGGTCACCATCGGCGATCTCGATGTCGTACTCACCGTCGCCACCTAGCGCGGCCATGTCATTTTCGAGCGAATCCTGATCGTCAAGAATGTCGCTAAGCGCTTTAGCCAGCGCTTTCTCGTCGACCAAGACCGCTTCGGTGCTTATTCCCGTCGCAAATTTAATTTCGTCGAGGGCTGCAAGGTTGGTTGGGTCGGAAACACCAACGAATAAACGATTACCACGCCGGTATAAAGGGAGGGCGTGGTGTTTACCCATTAAGCTTGCTGGGATCAATTTCTCGGGAAGGTTGCTGCGGTCAATCGCTGTAAGGTCAAAGAGTGGTACGCCAAACTCCTGGGAGGCCATTGCAGCAACTGCATGGCTGTCTACGTTAAGTACGTCGACCACGTAGCGCACCAGGGACTTGCCCATTTTCACGGCTTCACGAGACGCTTCCTGGGCTTGCTCTTCGGTGATGAGGGATGCGTGAACAAGCCTGCCGGGTAGGCCAGATAGGACTTGCATCGCTCGACCGGAAGACGACGAGTTCATCTTTTGCATCTCCATTGCGCAATTATGGCCATG
>CAJQLP010000114.1 GCA_905479205.1 uncultured Luminiphilus sp. | reverse complement strand
TGTTGATGGGCTAGTTGTCGAGGAAACCGATGGTGAGGCAATCCCTTTTCACCGCTACGCCGATTGGTTTCGAGCGGGAGACATCAGCGCCTTTCAGCATCATTGGCTTAAGCATCCTCTGAATGCATACGATGTGGAGAATTTGTCACTCAAAAAGAGGGTGGCGTTAATAGCGGCTTACGATGGTCAGGACCTATTGTTGCCTGGTGCATTACCCCACACTCTGGATATTCGCGAGGCACTAGCCCATTGCGGCGTGCCGATACTCGCCATCATTGGAGAGTGGGAA
The DNA here is from genome assembly GCA_905479205.1 of uncultured Luminiphilus sp. Taxonomy (GTDB): domain Bacteria; phylum Pseudomonadota; class Gammaproteobacteria; order Pseudomonadales; family Halieaceae; genus Luminiphilus. The sequence continues at coordinate 3,014 of CAJQLP010000114.1, read as the reverse complement.
ACACTCTCGCGTAAGTCTCATGCTAAGCAACTTGCTCGCATGGCTGAGGCCAGCATTATCACGATAAACGGGGGCGGGCACCTCTGTAATGTCTCACAACCAGAGGCGGTCAACCTGGCCATTTTGCGGTGGTTGAAATCCCTAGATAACGATTAAAGGCTGAGCGCCCGAACGAGCTCTGGTGCGTTGCTTAACTCCTCAACCAGGTGATCCCGAATTGAAAAGAGAAGGGGCGCCTGAGATTCGGTAAAGCGGTCTATTTCAACTAAGTTTGTCGATGAAGAGCTATTCAGCGCGCCTACGATGCCATGTCCCGGGATCACTACGGGACAGGCAATTGAGGTCACGCCGTAATCCAATTCGTCACTAACGACTGCAAATCCTTGTGTTTTGGCCTGCATGATTACGCGTTTGAGTGCGACTGGGTCCGTTATCGTTAAGCGCGTTCGAGCGGTAAGCGGGTAACGGAATACAAAAGCATCGATTTCCCCTTCGGATAACGCGGATAAGATTGCCCGTCCGAGGGATGTCGCTAGAGCAGGAAAGCGGGTACCGGACGAGGCCTGCAACCTTATCGCGCGGTGAGTGGATACGTGATTAACGTAGAGTACATCCGAGCCCGCAAGAACCGCAAAAGATGCGCTGTCGCCGGTTTGATCTCTCAGGGAGAGCAGGGAAGGGCGGATGATATTGTCGATGTTGAAGCTGTCAATAAAGGGCGTGGACAATTCTAGTACCGAGGGACGTAGGAGGAAGAGGTTGTCCTCTTTGCCTACATACCCGAGCTCGCAAAGGGTAATAAGGCATCGCCTCGCGACCGCAGGACTCAACTCTGTTACCCGCGCAACCTCGGTCAGAGTCATTCTGGGGTTCTCTCTGGAGAATGATTTGAGCACTCTCAACCCTTTCTCGAGAGTGCTCAAATACTCAGACGATCGCTGATCGCTCACTTAACCCTCGACCTCTGTAATTTCGCCATAGACGGGCGCAGCCGATGCATGGCTAATAGGGGCACTCGAAGCCAGTTCAACGTTCCATGTCTCGCAATGCCTGCTCCAGTTGATCAACATAGTCTGCGAAAACTGCGACGGTATCGACGACGGGTTGAGCCGTGGTCATATCAATCCCCGCTTTCTTAAGAAGCTCGATAGGGTAGTCGTTGGATCCCGACTTCAGCATGGTCAAAAATCGCTCGCGGGCTGGTTCGCCCTCTTCAAGAATTTGTTTGGCCAGTGCAGTTGCCGCAACAAACGATGTCGAATATTGGTACACATAGAAGTTGTCCCCGCGTAAAAAATGCGGGATCCGACTCCACTCAATGTCATTGAGTTTATCGGCATGAACGGCGTCGCCATAGTAAGCAGAAAATACGTCGGCATAAATAGTATTGAGAACATCTGCGGTTAGCGCTTCACCTGCCTCAACTTTGGCATGAGCCTGCATTTCAAAATCTGCAAAGGACGCCTGGCGATAGAATCCGCCCCGGAATTCATCGAGGTAACTACTGAGCAGATAAGCTCGCTCGCCCGGAGTCTTGGCTTCTTTAAGCATTTTCTGCATCAGAATCGCTTCATTTGTCATTGATGCGATCTCAGCAATAAATGTGCGATAGCTGCCGTAAACGTATGGCTGAGTGTTGCGCGTAAGGTAACTATGAATCGAGTGGCCATACTCATGGGCCAGAGTGGAGACGTCGCTCAGCGTGCCTTCGAAGTTCATCGATAGGTAAGGCTTAGACGTGTAGGTGCCCCAGCTATATGCTCCGCCGCGCTTGCCGCGATTGTTGAAGGCATCAACCCAGCCCTCATCAAAGCCCTTCCAGTAAACATCGAGGTAGTCTTGGCCTAGGGGTGTTAATGCGTCTGCGACAATATTTTTCGCTTCATCAAAACTTACGTTATCGATGGTAGGTTCAACCATAGGGGCATACATGTCCCAAACCTCAAGTTGCTCAACACCGAGTGCTTTTCGGCGCAGCTCTAAAAACCGCTGCAAGGGCTCGGTACCATTGCGGACAGCTTCTATAAGATTGAGGTAAACGGCTTTAGGAATTGCGTTGGAATAGGTTGCGGCATCCAGTCTTGTCTCGAAGCCTCTGGCCCTACTTTCGAAGACCTTTGCTTTTACGTGCCCTTCGTAATTAGCCGCAAGAGTATGATTCAGGCCTTGGTAGGCGCTGAAGAGTCCTTTCCACGCTGCCTCGCGAATGCCGCGGTTTTGTGAATGTAAAAATGCGCCGTAACGTGACTTAGTCAGTTCTATCTCGTTACCTTCCTCGTCCAGTATGGTGCCGAACGTTAAATCGGCATTATCAATGGCGCTGAATACGCTGCCGAACTTGTCCAAAGGATCTGAGGCCATAGCAAGGAGCTTTTCTTCGCCCTCACTTAAGGTGTAAGGCCGCATTCGAAGTTCTTCGCTCAAATAGTGTGAATAAATTTCAAGACCGGGGGTGCTCGCTACCATTTCCTCGAGTTGCTCTTCAGGAATAGCGAGAAGCTCCACGGAGAAAAAGGAGACTGCTTGCTGATACTGTGAGTAAAGCGTCTGAGCTTCTGAAAAACGCGCAGCATTTTCTGAAATTCGCGTATCTTCGAAAGATTGTAGGCCCGCATACACATAGAGATTGCCAACGACTGTTGTGACAACTTCGCTTTGTTTGAGTGCCGCAAGTAGTGTTTCACCACCCTCGCTTAAGCGCCCTTTATAAGCTTCGATCGTTGGGATCAATGTTGCGACTAATGCCTTGTCGGCTTCCCATGCTGCGGTGTCTGCATACATATCGCTGAGGTCCCATTTGTATTCGTTGGGAATATCAGCACGTTCCGGTACTTCATCTGCGTGTGCAAAGGCAGGTAAAACAATAATGATCGCAGCGCGGAGCGCCACGCGCTTTACTGAGTTGATGATTGACATAAAACGTCCTTCTTATAACGCCGTTATGAAAGAAAAGGTGCAGGTGTCTCAAGGCGCTAGAGTAACGCTCATTGTCGTTATTGGCGAGCGCTTCAATC
>CAJQLP010000113.1 GCA_905479205.1 uncultured Luminiphilus sp. | reverse complement strand
TGAGACCATCGGTGAGTGGTTTGACGATGAGGACTACGATCCGACGGCACCTGTTGAGCTAACCGATATCAATGAAACTGTAGTGCTGGATAAGCGCTGGTCAAGATCAATAGGTAATGGCCAGGGAGATGGCTTATACCGCCTCAATCCGCTGCTCGCCGATGGTGTGATTTATGCGGTTTCTGAAGAGGGTGAATTAGCGGCTTTTGATGCCGACTCTGGAAAGCTACGCTGGGAAAGTGAGCTCGAGATTCCGATTAGCGGTGGGGTAGGGAAGTACCGAGACTCTTTGTTGCTGGGTGGTGCCGATGGCCTTGTCATGCGCTTAAGTGCTGAAGACGGCTCAGAAATTTGGCGCCGGCCCGTAACAGGCGAAGTGTTGGCGGCTCCTCAAAGCAATGGTGAAGTCGTGGTGGCACAAGCCTATGACGGTAAGTTGATGGCCTTCGACTATGAGACGGGTGAGAAGCTGTGGACATTTAGCAACGATGTTCCCGTACTAACCTTGAGAGGTACTTCAACACCCATAATTTACAACGACTTTGTGATTGCCGGTTTCGCAGACGGTAAGGTCATCGCTGTATCGTTGGATTCTGGTAGCGTTGTTTGGGAGGCGCGAGTCGCCATTGCTCAAGGACGTTCAGAAATTGAGCGAATCGTCGATATCGACGGCACGATGGCGGTACAAGGTGCTGAGCTGTACGTGGCGAGTTACCAGGGGCGAATAGTCGCGCTGGAAATGCGAGCGGGGCGCAAGCTGTGGCAGCGCAATGTTTCATCAGTATCTGGCGTATCCGTAGGTTTTGGTAACGTTTACGTAGCAGATGAAGACGGGACGGTTAGCGCTTTTCTTCGCAATGGACAAAGTATTCGTTGGCAAAATATTGAGCTCGGCTATCGGGAGCTCTCTCGCCCCACGCCGATCGGGAGTTATGTCGCGGTGGTAGATTTCGAAGGTTATTTACACCTTCTCTCGCAAGTGGACGGCGTAATTGTCGGACGTGATAGGCCAGACAGTGATGGCGCGCGCGCGGATATGATTGCCAAAGGCAACATTTTATATGTCTACGGCAATAGCGGAGAGCTAATTGCTTACGACATCGAGGTTAAAAACTAAAAAGTGACCGCTGTTATCGCCCTAGTAGGGCGTCCCAATGTAGGTAAATCTACGCTATTTAATCAACTGACTCGTACGCGCGATGCGTTGGTAGCAAATCTTTCAGGTCTCACGCGTGATCGCAAATACGGCGACGGTAAGCTGGGAGACCAGCCTTACATAGTCATCGACACTGGCGGTATTTCGGGTGATGAGGCGGGTATTGACGTTGCTATGGCTACTCAATCGCTTATCGCGATCGATGAAGCCGATATCGTTCTTCTTATGGTCGATGGTCGCGCCGGCTTACACCCAGGCGATGAGGCTCTTGTTAAGCATTTGCGCCAGTCTGAAAAAGCTTTTCATTTAGTGGTTAATAAAATTGATGGTGTCGGCGAAGAGGTCGCTGCAAGCGATTTTTATCGTTTAGGCATTGCCGATATCCACACTATCGCCGCGTCGCATAATCGTGGTGTGACGCAGCTGATCGAAGACGTTTTAGCGCCGTTGCCGCCGGTAGAGTTGCCGGAGCCTTTGAATACAGATGCGATTCGCGTTGCAGTTGTTGGGCGCCCGAACGTGGGGAAGTCGACACTCGTCAATCGCATGCTTGGTGAGGACCGCGTCGTTGTTTATGACCAGCCGGGCACGACGAGAGATAGCATTTATATTGACTACGAGCGTCGTGGTCAGAACTACACGCTTATCGATACCGCGGGCGTTCGACGCAGAAAAAATGTGCGGGAGACGGTCGAGAAGTTTTCTATCGTAAAAACGCTTAAGGCCATTGCCGAGGCGCACGTTGTTATTCTGCTGATGGATGCACATGAAGGTATCGTTGAGCAGGACCTTCACTTACTCGGTCAGTGCATCAATGCCGGTAGAGGTTTAGTGGTCGCACTTAATAAGTGGGATGGTATCGATGCGGACGAGCGCGAGTGGATTCGCTCAGAACTTAGCCGCCGGCTAAAATTTGTCGATTTCGCCGATATACATTTTATTTCTGCGTTGCATGGAACAGGCGTCGGCAACTTGTACCAGTCAGTACACACCGCCCATGAAGCGGCTACTCGCAGCTTGAACACCAACCGGTTAACGCGGATTCTAGAGGATGCAGTTGCTACTCATCCTCCCCCCATGGTCAATGGCCGGCGCGTCAAATTGCGCTACGCCCACGCAGGTGGTCAGAATCCCCCGCTGATTGTTATTCACGGTACGCAAACCGACAACCTGCCCAATAGCTACTCACGTTACCTCGAGAAGGTTTTCCGGCGGGAGCTGGATTTACAGGGCACACCGGTGCGTATTGAATTACGTACCGGAGACAATCCCTATGCCGGTAAGCGTAATAAGCTGACAGAACGGCAGGCACATCGTCGGAGACGGCTTGTTGCACACGTGAAGAAAGCAGAGCGCAAGAAGAAGCAGAAAAAAACTCGCTAAACATATCCCTGCGAAAGCAATTCCTGCCATTGACCTTTAATCATTTGGTGAATGGCAAGCATCCTATCTATTTATTTCAAAAATGTTCTCTGTCTCCGTACCATGCGGTCAACGCTAACCCACCCGTTAGTTTTTGATCAATTACTTGTTCGAGCGAGGACATCTCATGAGCATCTATCTGGATACAATTAAGAAATTTGAGGGCGTGACTACCGCGGCTGGCAGCACGTGGTGTGATATCAGCCCTGAATATGCAGCTCGCATGAAGCTCCAGAACCGCTTTCAAACAGGACTCGATATTGCGCGTTACACCGCGGACATCATGCGTAATGACATGGCGGAGTATGATGCCGATACCTCTAAGTACACTCAGTCGCTAGGCTGCTGGCATGGATTCATCGGGCAGCAGAAGCTAATTTCGATCAAGAAGCACTTCGGAACAACCGACAAAAGCTATCTCTACCTGTCGGGCTGGATGATTGCCGCGCTTCGATCTGAGTTTGGTCCATTGCCTGATCAGTCCATGCATGAGAAAACGTCGGTTCCAGCCTTGATTGAAGAGCTCTATACGTTCTTGCGCCAGGCCGATGCCCGTGAGCTTGGCGGTTTATTCCGCGCGTTAGACGCGGCTCGTAAGGCAGGCAACGATACTGAAGTTCAGCAGTTAATGAATCAGATTGACAACTTCCAAACCCACGTAGTGCCTATCATTGCTGACATTGATGCGGGTTTCGGGAATGAAGAAGCAACTTACCTGCTTGCGAAGAGAATGATTGAAGCTGGTGCGTGTGCAATCCAGATCGAGAATCAGGTGTCCGATGAGAAGCAGTGTGGCCACCAGGATGGCAAGGTAACGGTGCCTCACTCAGACTTTCTCGCTAAGATTCGAGCAATTCGCTACGCGTTTTTAGAGCTAGGGGTTGAGAACGGCATTATTGTGGCGCGCACCGACTCACTAGGTGCGGGTTTGACTAAGCAGATTGCCGTGACAAATGCCCCGGGCGATCTTGGCGATAAGTACAATAGTTTCCTTGACGGCGATTACATTGAAAGTGCAGCAGATATTGCTAATGGCGATGTGGTAGTGAAGGCGGACGGTAAGTTACTCAAGCCCGCCCGATTAGCGTCTGGTCTGTTCCAATTTAAGAAGGATTCAGGAGAGGATCGCGTAGTACTTGACTGCATTACTTCGCTGCAGAATGGCGCGGATCTACTGTGGATTGAGACAGAGAAGCCGCACGTAGGACAGATTGCCGCGATGGTTAATCGAATCCGAGACGTCGTGCCGAATGCGAAGTTGGTTTACAACAACAGCCCCTCATTTAACTGGACTTTGAACTTCCGCCAGCAGGTATTCGACGCGTGGACAGAAGAGGGTAAGGATCTGGGTGCCTATGATCGCGCTGGGTTGATGAGCGTAGACTACGATGATACCGATCTGGCAATTGAAGCGGATAAGCGTATTCAGTCGTTCCAGGCGGACGGAGCACGTGAGGCCGGAATCTTCCATCACCTGATCACGCTCCCAACCTATCACACAGCGGCACTATCGACTGATAATCTCGCCAAGGAGTACTTTGGCGAGGCGGGTATGCTGGGCTATGTAGCAGGTGTTCAGCGAAAAGAGATTCGTCAAACTATTGCGTGTGTGCGCCACCAAAACATGGCGGGTTCAGACATGGGCGATGATCACAAAGAGTACTTCTCTGGTGATGCAGCGTTAAAAGCGGCGGGTGATGACAACACCATGAATCAGTTCGGTTGATTAAACTTCCGCTGATTAAATAGTCGTTTAAGAACCCGTGTGCTGCGCCTAGCCCACGGGTTTTTTTGTGCCTAATGTAGAGCGGCAAGCTCGGAGCTCTCACAAGATCGACTCACCTAGGGCGATGTTGCATAATGCATGGGTCATAATCTAGGGTTTCGCGATCAGCAAGCGTAGTCACTATGAAGGCGCTCGTTCTGGGCCGATGCTGTAAGCGCAGACTAGGCGATTGCAGCGCGCGATACTTGCATTGGTGGCGCTGGTATCGCAATGCTTTTTATCGGTAGACACGAGTTCTTGTGAGTACCTATGTTGAAAGTGATGCGCTGAGTCGCAGACGTTAGGCAGAGTCCGCATGAAATGGAATGAAGTAGATCAGCAAGTTTGTTCAGTCGCACGCGCCCTCTCTATCGTCGGTGAACGCTGGACATTGCTGTTAGTCCGAGATGCATTTAAGGGCACCCGGCGTTTCGATGACTTTCAGCGAACTCTCGGCGTGACGCGTCATCGCCTAGCAGAGAGGCTGCAAAAATTAGTTGATGAGGGCGTGCTGACCCGTATTCCATATCAAGATCGACCTGTGCGTTACGAATATCGGCTCACCCGAAAAGGACTTGCGCTTTACCCGGTGCTCGTAAGCCTAAGTAGCTGGGCCGATGAATGGATGGACGATGGCGCCGGTCCACCAATGACCTTTTGGCATAGTCGCTGCGGCAAAGAGTCTAAGCCACTTATGACCTGTTCTGAATGTGGTGATCCCATGAAGCCTGAGGAGATGTCTCCGCGGCTCGGATTAGGCTTAACAGCCTATGTAGAATCATGTCGCGAGAATGAGAGAACTGTCCCCGACCCCGCACAGCTACCCATTGCTGCGATGGCGTTTTATCGGCAGTACCTTGAGAATTTAAAACTACAGTCTGTTGAGGATAAGCAATGAATCAGCCTTTGAAAGCGCAAGTGCTTAATGCACCCGATGATCTGAATGCCATGATGAACGGCGATCGTACACCGGAAGAAGAACGTACTTTCCGTAAGCAAAGACTCGCTGCAGCATTGAGAATTTTTGGAAAATTTGGTTTTGACGAGGGGGTTGCCGGGCATTTTACGGTTAGAGACCCCATTGAGCCCGATACTTTCTGGGTTAATGCGATGGGTCGATCGTTTAAGCAGATGCGCGTATTGGATCTCTTGCGAGTCAGCCATGATGGGCGCGTTCTAGAGGGTCATGGGATACTCAATGGCGCTGCTTTCGCGATCCACAGCAGTGTTCACAGCGCCAGACCTGATGTAATTGCAGCAGCTCATGCGCATTCACTCTTTGGTAAAACGTGGTCGTCTTTAGGCCGGCTTATAGACCCCATAACACAAGACGCCTGCGCGTTCTTTGAAGATCATGCGCTATTCGATGACTATACGGGGGTGGTTGTCGATACGAGCGAGGGAGACCGATTAGCGGCGACACTAGGCGATAAAAAGGCCATCATCCTCCAGAATCACGGGCATCTCACCGTCGGAAAGAGTATCGAAGAGACTTGTTGGTGGTACGCTACTTTCGAGCGTAGTTGTCAGGCGCAATTACTTGCAGAAGCTGCCGGGACGCCAAAGGTAATTCCCGATGAAATGGCAAGACACACACAGCAGCAAGTCGGCGGCACGCTTGCAGGCTGGTTCAGTGCGCAACCACTTTTCGACGTGATTCTTCAGGAGCAGCCCGATCTACTGGAATGAATTATTCAGGCAGGTTGGGAGCTGACCGCCACAGTTTCTTAAACGCGCAGATGAGCAAGAGAATAATAGCCAGCTCCACAACGACTAATGGCCAGTGCATAGCCTGCACCTGGGGTAGCTTGTCTGTTACTCCATGGCCGTTTTCTAAAGCTTCGTAAAATCCCCAAGCGCAGGCCATGCCCACTAGGTAGCCCACTTGTTTGGCAATATCCAAATGTGTCAGCGCTTTCTTGTCCCCGATGAGTAAGGTTTCACACCTCACTAAATAGCTGCCAAATGCAAAGCTGAACTGGTAACCGACATAAACAAATAGCGCGAGAAAGGTGTCGACTGGGTAAACGAGTACGGCAATGACTCCTAGTAGGATCGTTAATTCAACGACAAAAGATAGGCTGAAAAACCATCTGGCCGTGAAAAGCTTTTGGTATTGGGTAGCAATAACAAGTGTTCCAAGGGCTAGGCCGATACCCCCGGCGGAAAAAACAGCGGGCGATAAAGGCGTATAGATAACAAAGATCGATCCAATCGATAGGCCCAAAAATAGCGAATTGAAAAATTTATAAGCGGTGAACCAGCCAATAGAGATAGCGTTGTCGACGGCCTGGGTTAGCATCTTAAAAATCGACGCCTCGACGTGCACGAATCCCTGACGTAAAGGCATGTTTGACGTCTTTGACTTCTGAAACGGTGTCCATAATATCCCTGAGCGCGCTGCCGCCGCCCCGTCCCGTTACAACCACACTCTGCTCCGTAGGGCGACTCTTAATCGCATCGAGTATCTGCTTTTCCTCTAGGTAGCTAAAGGCAATCATGTAGGTGAGCTCGTCAAGAATCACTAGGTCGTAGCTTGCATCAGATAGCATTCGCTCGGCTTCGACCCAGGTCCTCTTTGCAGCTGCAATGTCATTGCTTCTATCTTGTGTATCCCAGGTGAAGCCCGTACCCATTTGATAGAAGTCGGACTTATCGAAACGGTCGCGTAGGTACAGTTCCTCTCCAGATAATTGCTCGCCCTTAATAAATTGCACGACACCAACCTTCATGCCGTACCCCATGGCCCGTAGCACCATGCCGAAGGCTGAACTGCTCTTGCCTTTACCGTCGCCCGTTAACAGAAGGGCTACGCCACGCTCGATATCGGCAGCTTCAATAGAGCTATCCACGGCAGCTTTCTGTTTTTCCATGGCACGCTTGTGCCGAGCTTCTTTGGTGGTTGTTTTTGTATCTGACATAAAACCTCAATGTTGGTAACGCAAGCCCAGGTACCATGCACGCTGTGCACTGAAGTATCCTTGAATCTGTTGGTAAGTGTCGTTTGTTAAGTTTTCGATGCGTGCTGTTATTTGTAGGGAATCGCTCAAATTCGCAGCGAACGAGCAGTCTAATAGTGTGTAGTCAGCCATTGGCTCGCCCTCAGTATCAACAACGTTTTGAGTGTGTCGTCCGATGAGCGAAGCCGTCAACCAAGCATTCTGCCATATCAGTGACACAGCGGCGGTGAGTTCAGGCCGGTAAGGGCGCTGATTACTCAGTGCATCTTCTGTGCGATTAAAGGTTACGTTACCCTTGACTGAAAGCTGAGGGTTTAACGTTGCTATCCCTTCTATTTCTAAGCCCTCCGATCGATTATCTCCCGGGCGTTGCAGGTATCCCGAGTAGCCCGACAAATCAAAATAAATTTCATTGCTAATATCTTGTGAGAACCAAGTAGCCGTTATCTGCTGCTCAGGCGTGCCCACTCGTAAGCCGACTTCCCAGCCCTTGCTCGTTTCTGCTAGCAGTCGCTGCTCACTCGCGGGCGCATAGGCAAAAGGACCTTTGTTATAAGCGATCTCATAAAGACTAGGGGCTCGAAAGCCAGTGCCTAATGCGGCTGTAAGCGCAAGTGGGATCGTGGTCAGGGAAAGAGGTTGAAACGTACTCACACGCCACGAATTGTGCCGGCCGAAATCATCGTTATCATCTGTTCGGTAACCCACTTGAATATTGCCGCTCAGAAAATTGCGAGCGTACTCCGCAAAAAACGCCCTGTTATTACGGGAGCGCGTTTCATTGCCATCATTTAGCGACTGCACTAAAAAATCACTTCCCATCGTGAGACGTTGATCCGACGGCAGCTGAAGATTAGCGATAACAGAAAGTTCTTCATGACCACCATCCGTTTCGAACGTCTTAACTGCTTCGGTAAAATACTGGCGCTCAATGGCGTTTTGTTCATAACTAGCTATGACATCGGTTTTGTCATTGAACCAATTAATATAGCTGCGCCAAGCGAGTTGGGCGTAGTCGTCAGTGCAGTTATTAACTGTTGCAAAGGTATCTGGGTCGAAACACCCATCGTAATCGTTAGCGCCATCTACCCCATGAGCGCTTCCGCCCGCGCGCCACTGCTCACTCAGTACAGCGGTGAGCGTCGCGTGAAGGCTTTTGTTCTGGTAGCCATCATCGTCGGGCGCGATATTGTCAATTTCGCGCGCGTTAAAGTTATTGGTATCAACCGTTGCCGCACTAATAGAGCCATAGACGTACTCGCTACCACCTGTGAGTGTTGCACCCAAGCGCTGAAACGTATTGCTACCCATTTCAGCTGAAAGGTCAGCACTAAATGCTTCTGTCGGTTGGCGTGTTGTAATTGCAACGACACCTCCAGCATCTGCTCCATACATTAAGCCTTGTGGCCCCCGGAGCACCTCAATACGCTGGATGCCTTCGCTGAGCAGGTGTTCAATCCGAGGGCTGATTTGCGGTGAAGAGGGGTCGGCGATATCGATGCCGTCGAGCTGGATACGTGTGCGGAAACCTTCTTCTCCACGAATTCGAATGGTACCGGTTTTCCCGTAGCCCCCCGCTTCGCTGACAGTGACCCCGGCTTGAATGTCTAGAAGGTCTGAGAGACTAGCGTAGCCAAGCGTCGCAATGTCATCGCGATCGAGCGTTGATGTGGATACCCCGAGGGCATACATCGGCGTGGGAACCCGAGAAGCGACAACAATGGTCTCCTCGAGCTCTTCAATAGATGCTACCGCACTATTCGCTACAAAAGTGCCTGCTACAAAACTGGCTGCTACGAAACCGAGTGCCGCAAAACCGGATGCTGCGAAGCTAGATTCTGCGAAACCAGATTTTGTGAAACCAAGGGTAACGAGATTGCGGGCTATTAAAAGAGACATCGGGAGAGGTGCACTGTTGTTACGCGCGCCAGATGCGTTGCCTTGTGCTCTACGGATCAAACTTAGCTGCTCCCTGATGCCGAGAGTTATCGGCTGTGCAGTAGAAAATACTGGTGGGGAGAGCTGTGTTAGGAGCACACGCAGGATAGGAACCGCACAATGTGATTCCTTCACCTGACAGAGCCCTCCGCTCCGCGGTTGAACGTTGTCAGGCAGGTATCGGGCTTAAACCGTTGCGGGGGCAGCGCCGGATAGTTTGATTTACCGGACTTCCCTTTTAACCTGCCCAAATCGTAAGATCTGCAGGCACCTGACGCGGGAACTTTACTGGGCTTAAGTTACGCGGTCAAATGCTATGAGGTGTTAAGATGCACATATGAACAGTGATGTATTTCTTTCTATGGAATCCGAGATGGCGCGCTGGCTTCCTTATATTGAGGCGCGACTGGGCCGCCAGCCGCGCGGTTTGCGCGCTATAGCCGCTTACAATAAAGCTGGGGAGCCTGCGGTTATCCGTGTGGCGTCAGTCGTTGAGAAAAAACCTTTCCCGACGCTGTTTTGGCTAATCGACCCGGTTTTGAATTTGAGCTTGGATCGACTCGAAGCGAAAGGTGAGATCGCACGCCTGCAAGAACAGGTAAAAAGCTCCCTTGAGATGCAAGAGGCTATGAAGAACGACCACGCTCGCCACAAAGAGTTGCGAAATAGCTATTTGACGGAAGAGCAACGCGCGTTTCTTGTCAGCAATGGAATGATGGCGGCCCTAGAAGAGCGTGGTATCGGCGGTATTGCTGAGTCAACCAGGATTCGCTGTTTACACACATGGTATGCGGCCCATCTGGTCGAGCCGAACACGATAGGTGCATTGGTAGATAGTGCATTATTTGAGTCTAACAATTCTTAATTTTTTGGGAAAAATGAATGACAGTCCTGACTGACGATACGCGTATTCACACAGTTAAAGAGCTAGTTTCTCCCCAGAAGTTACTCAACGATATTCCTATCTGTGAAGAGACAGCCGAGCACGTTGCGGAGTCGCGCGCTGCACTGCATCACGTTTTACACGGTGAAGATGATCGATTGATTGTTGTAGTGGGGCCTTGCAGTATTCACGATCCTGAGGCGGCAATGGATTACGCTCACCGACTGCTGTCTCTCGCTAAGCATTATCAAGATGATTTGCTCATCGTTATGCGCGTTTATTTTGAAAAGCCTAGAACGACGGTAGGGTGGAAAGGTTTAATCAATGATCCCGATCTCGATGGATCCTTTGATATTAATAAAGGGCTGCATTTAGCTCGTCAGCTATTGGTCGATTTGAATCGCTTGGGCTTACCTACCGGCACGGAATACCTTGACCTCATATCGCCTCAGTACATTGCTGACCTCGTCACGTGGGGCGCGATTGGTGCGCGAACAACGGAGAGTCAGACACACCGAGAGCTAGCCTCAGGGTTGTCATGCCCTGTGGGATTTAAGAACGCGACCGATGGCGACGTACAAGTAGCTGTAGACGCGATAGGTGCTGCCTTGCGCCCCCACCATTTCTTGTCGGTAACAAAAGAGGGCTGCTCTGCTATTTTCGAGACTACCGGTAATGAAGACTGCCACATTATTTTACGCGGCGGAAAATCACCTAACTACGACATGTTTTCGGTGGATGACGCCTGCGCTTTGCTTAAAAAAGCGGGTTTGCCTGAACGCTTGATGATTGATGCTAGTCACGCCAATAGTCGAAAAATACCCGCGCGTCAGGCGGACGTGGCCGCAGACATAGCCACACAAATCCGACGTGGTAACTCTGCAATAAGTGGCATCATGTTAGAGAGCTTTTTGGAAGAGGGTAGTCAGAGCGTAAAGCCTGGAGAGCCCCTAGTGTACGGTCAAAGTATTACAGACCCTTGTATGGATTGGAGTACTACGGAGCAGGTTTTAGATGATCTTGCTGCAGCAGTTAGCCAGCGTCGTTTAATGGCGTAGTCAACACAGCTAATGTAGAAGGCATTTATGTCATTGAGAATGCGAACATTTTCTAAGCAGTATTTTGGGCCGATAATTTCGTTGTTGCTTGGACTCGCCCTTAATTCGGTAGTAGCTGCACAGGCGAATCCTGAAGAGGGCTTTCCTACAGAGGCGTTGCCTAAAGAGATTCATCCCCCTGTCACGGTCGCTATACAGCTGCTAGATGAGTTAAGCGCGCAATTCTCTGCATTAGAGATCGATCGCGACCTCGTGACTAGTGCGCAGGGCGAGCGAGAGCAGGCAGCACTTTTTCGCTACGATGAACGCGCATTGAGCCTTTTATCTACCTTCAGCAGAGTTGCACAATCAATTGTAGAAAATGAAGCCGATCAAATAGATCGCGGAGAGCTAGCCGCTCGATTGACATCGCACAACATACCCCTCGATCAGGCGCTCACTGCGCGACTGGCGGAGATTGAGGTGCGGATTGACGAGGGGCTGGCGCGGCTCGAAAGTTTGTCGGGTGAGGATAAAGTTATCGCGCGAGCGCAAGTTTCAAGCTTGGATAATCAGCGCTTGCGTTATCTTGAACTAATCATCGACATTGTCAGTATTCGCGATCAGTTGAAATTCCCCAAGCAAACCATCGAGAAGTTAGCGCGGAGTAGCTTAAACGCCTATTCAGAAGAGCTCGTTGGCATGATCGAGTTTCATCAGGCTACGCGAAAGGCACTGAAGGGACAGCTCACACGTAGCCCAGATAACGCTGAATTGACGTCAGCGATGGCTACACAAACAGTGTTGATTGAGCGAGCGTTGCAGCGTTTAGAGCGAGTGGTAGTTCAGCTAGAGCGTTTGGATCTTGAGACTGCAGATCAGCGTCGCCTGCTACTTGCTCATGCAAAGGGTGTTTCAGTTTCCTTGGTTGACGCAGATTTACTGGCTACGCTTTTTGACGATTTTTCCCAGCGCTTCGAGCAGTGGCTGTCCAGCCAGGCGCTGGATATTGCGAGTCAAGTTGCGCTGTTTTTGGGCATTCTTTTCTGCGCCCGATTACTCGCTAGATTTGCGCGCGCAGCGGTTCACCGAACGCTGCTGTCACGGGGTGAAAATATCTCGGTTCTTTTGAAAGATGTTTTGGTCTCCATGACCGGCGCAACTATCTTGGCGCTAGGCTTTCTTCTCGCTCTAGCGCAGGTCGGGGTGTCCGTTGCTCCTATGCTTGCAGGTCTAGGGGTCGCCGGGTTCATCATTGGTTTTGCGCTGCAAGATACTCTGGGAAACTTTGCTGCAGGCGCAATGATTCTCGCGTACAAGCCGTTCGATACCGATGACTATATTGAAGTTGCAGGTGTTTTGGGAACCGTGAAAAGTATGAACATGGTTTCAACGACCATTACCACCGTGGATAACCAGATGCTGATTATTCCTAACAGCAAAATATGGGGCGATGTTATTCGTAACTACACGGGGCAGCGAGTTCGCCGCGTCGATTGTGAGTTTGGCATCAGCTACGGCGATAGCATCGAGAAGGCTGAGCGAATACTGTCTGAGGTTGTCGCGAGTATTAAGCAAGTGCTTCCCAGTCCAGAGCCGGTGATTCGTGTTCATCGACTGGGCGAGAGTTCAGTGGATTTCGTGGTGCGGCCATGGGTTAAAACCGAGGATTACTGGGAAACCTATTGGGCCCTACACAGGGAAGTGAAGCTACGCTTCGACGCTGAAGGGATTAGTATTCCGTTCCCTCAGCGGGATGTACACCTGTTTGAGCGCACTAAATGAGCTTTATATGACACTTCCCTTATCGCGCCCACTTAGGTGCTAATCAGTAGTAGCCTCTCAGTTAAACTGGAAGAAACGCAGCTCGGTTAACGTATTAAATAAGCAGCGAAAAATCTTAAATCTCAGGCTGCGGTCGTGCCAGTGATGAGCATTACCCAGTTGGTCACTTGGGGCCAAAGCGCGTATTCTTGTCGACTAACGACAAAGGTTTTTTTGCAGGTTACCTATGGAGCAGATTCTAGTAGCACTAATAGTCAGCTGGCTGCTAGTGGCACTCATTGTTACCCGTTGGCCTGTGCCATGGATTTTTAGTAGCTCGATGCTGGCTTGTTATTTATTGGGTCTTGTCGATACCCAGACGTTGCTGGACAAGGCATCTAACGAGGGCGTGCTGACTCTCGTATTGTTAATGTTGGTATCCGTTGGGCTCGAGCGACTCCCTTGGTTGTCGGCGCTATCTCAACGCATGCTTGTTCCTTCACTTGGTCAATCGTTGCTTCGGCTATCGTCGATCACGCTACTCTTTTCTGCTTTTGTTAATAATACGGCCGTAGTTGCAGCACTTGCTGGCACCATCCGTAAAAATCGCCGGCATGCGGCAAGTCAGCTTCTCTTACCGCTATCGTATGCAGCTATTTTGGGTGGCACACTGACGCTGATAGGCACCTCGACCAATCTTATTGTTAGTAGTTTCCTGCAAGATGTGACGGGAAGAGGCTTGGGGTTCTTCACTTTTTTGCCCGTCGCCTTACCCGCTGCAGTCGCAGGGATTATCGCGCTGCTAATTTTTCGCCGTCGACTGCCCGTCAAAGGTGAGCAAGGGCTGCAAGTTGACGAATACCTGATTGAAACCGAGGTTCTTACTCACTCCAAATTGGTGGGCAAGAGCATTCAGGACAATGGCTTGAGAGACCTCGAAGATCTTTTCTTGGTTGAGATAGTCCGTGGCGACGAGCTGCTTTCCCCTGTTTCACCTACGCAGCGAATTGAAGCAGGCGATAAATTGATTTTTTCAGGCGATGTAACCCGCATAGGCATATTGGAACGTTTTGATGGCTTGCAACTTTTCGCGGTTGAGGCTGGCTTGCTGAATACCAATATGACGGAAGTAGTGGTTATGCCTACTGCCTCGGTTATGGGTCAGACCATTAAAGAAAGTAGTTTTAGAGCGCGCTTCGATGCTGCTGTCGTTGGACTCAAGCGCGACGGTGAACGACTGTCAGGCAAGCTGGGGTCGATCCGCTTACAGGCCGGCGATTCCTTGATGCTGGCCGTCGGTTCAGATTTTTCCCAGCGGTCAAACTTGACGAAAAACTTTCTCATTGTCGATCGTGAGATTGACGCTATGCGGCTATCGCTCGGCAAAAGCGTGTTCTTAACGGTTGCACTTATTACGGCTATTGTATTGTCGGCCTTCGAATGGCTTAGCTTACTCAAAGGTTTGGCCTTTGTTTTAACGTCAATGCTAATACTCGGGGTAGTAAACGGCGGTGACTTGCGTCGGCGTTTTCCCTTTGAGATGTGGCTCATCATCACGTCGGCGCTCACAGTCTCTCAATCCTTGGCAAACACCGGGCTGGTGGGAGAGTTTATTGATTCAATGGGGCCATATTTGGCGGTGGTGCCACCGTACATGGCGGTGGTTGCTGTTTATCTGCTGACATTAATGTTTACGGAGTTAATGACTAATAACGCCGCGGCGGCGTTAGTCTTTCCATTAGCGTATTCACTCGGAATTAGCAGTGGCTCCGATCCCATGGCATTTGTTATGGCAGTGGCCTTTGGCGCGAGCGCATCCTTTGTCACGCCATTTGGCTATCAAACGAATTTGATGGTGCAAAACTTGGGTGGTTACCGTCGGAAGGATTATCTACGTTGTGGCTGGCCAGTTTCGGTGGCATACAGCGCCACCGTCCTGACTTTACTGCCTATGGTTTTTCCGCTGTAAGTTGTGAGTCTCACGCTCATTTCGGGAAGACCTTATTCGGGAAGCTAGACAACGCTAGTACCTTAAAGTAGCGCGTTAACGTGCGCGAAGTACTGAAGATAATCTACCTTGATATCGGCATCGTGACCCTCGCCACCTTTGGTGCCGTCCCTACCCAGTGACTGAAGCTTGTACATCACCCGGATACCCGCGAAGGGGTCGCAGCGATAGTCGTAGTCCCGACCCCAGGGATCCTTGGGAACGTCACTGATATAGCCTCCCTCGGGGAAGTTACGGGGAGGGTTTCCTTTGGTGCTCGGTGTGACCAGTGCAATTAGCCCTTGATCGGTCCAAGGGAAATAGCGGTTGTCGGTTTCGTAGGCGAGCAGCGGCTGCTCAAGCAACGTCATGTCAGCAACGATGGCGTCGATCTCGGCTTTTTGCGCCAAATAATCAATGCTTAACGATTTATTGAGGCTATCTAATGGTTCATTGGAGCAGTAAATAGCGAGGTCTAAGGGGCTTGGGTTCTTGTTGGCTTCATTGTTGACGACGACAAAGTTGCGATATTCAACGCCGCCCATAAAATCCGCAACGAGGTATTTTCCGCAGGTCACATTACCGGGGTAAGTTTGTAGCTCATCATAGCTGGTGAATTTACCATCCAAGCTTTCATCCATAGCCATGGTGGCTTTCTGCTCCGTTGAGGTGCAGCCCACAATGGTCGCACTGAGAGCTAACATTAATAGTGAAATTTTGAAATTTCGCACGTTCTATCTCCAGAGATCCGTTGATTCCACGAAAGTGGGGTTTTGCTGTAAAAATTCAAGTGCTGTGTGTCGGTTACAGTTTCTGCATCGATTGCTAGGTGCAGCTGTATTGGAGCGCAAGTGTGGCTGAGAGTGCCGGCGCATGCTAGTGATTATTTTACCCGTTAACTCTCTGTGGGCACTTAGCCTGAGTATCGCTGGTGCTATAAGTCAATGGCTTGTGCCTGAGCAGAATAGCCGTAAACTGACTCGCGACTATAAAAATACTATTTGGAGATAACGTGGAATCACCCGATCAGTGGGTTGAAAGTGTGCTGGGCCCCATAGCGGCTTCTTTTGCGAGTTTCGTATTTTATTCAGTACCCGTGGCTGGGTATGAACTACCTTTAATCGTCGCATGGCTGGGTATAGCAGCTGTGTTTTTCACGCTGTATTTTCGTTTTATCAACGTTCGTGGATTATGGCTGGCCATTCGACACGTTCGTGGTGACTTTAACGATCCTAATGCACGTGGAGAAATAAGCCATTTTAAAGCCGTTGCTACGGCGATCTCGGGGACGGTTGGCGTAGGCAATATTGGTGGCGTAGCCGTTGCTTTGAGTATCGGTGGGCCGGGAGCAGCATTTTGGTTGTTTTTTGCAGGCCTATTGTCCATGTCGACTAAACTCGTTGAATGCACCCTTGGAGTGCGCTTTAGACGACATAATAAAGACGGCTCGGTGTCGGGTGGCCCCATGTATTACCTGGAGGCCTATTTCCGAGATCGACAGCTACCATCGGTGGGTAAATTGTTTGGCGGCTTTTATGCTATCGCGTTGGTTATTGGCTGTTTTGGTATTGGCAATATGTTCCAGTCCAATCAAGCCTATGCACAGGTAATTGTCATTACGGGTGGTAGTGAGAGTTGGTTGGCGGATAAGGGCTGGTTATTTGGACTTGTGCTTGCCGTTATCGTTGCCTCGGTGATCATTGGAGGTATTAAAGCTATCGCTCGTGTCGCGGGGGTTCTAGTCCCTTTTATGGCGTTGTTGTATGCCTTGAGTGCCGTGGTCGTTGTCGCGTTAAGCTATGAGCACATAATGCCTGCACTTAATCTTGTTATGACCTCGGCGTTCTCTTCTGACGCGGCGATAGGGGGCGGTCTGGGTGCTGTCATTGTTGGTTTTCAGCGAGCGTTATTTTCTAACGAGGCGGGACTGGGATCGGCATCCATCGCACACGCAGCGGTTCGAACAGAGCGCCCAGCATCAGAGGGCTTGGTGTCACTGTTAGAGCCGTTCATCGACACAGTAATAGTGTGCAGCCTGAGTTCGCTTGTTATTCTGACAACAGCAGTACCTAACAACTTGATGAGCGATGGTTTGGCTGGGATCGAGTTGACGAGCGCTGCTTTCGGGCATCACTTTAGTTGGGCGCCCTATGTTATCGCTGTCGCAGCCTTGTTATTTGCCTTTTCTACCGCGTTAGCATGGTCATACTATGGACTGAAGGCATGGACGTATTTGGTTGGTGAGGGGCCCAGGAGGGCACTCGCGTTTCAGTTAGTATTTTGCGGATTTCTGATCATTGGCGCTATGCTGCAACTGGGTGCCGTGTTGGATTTCTCTGACGCCATGGTTTTCTTGATATCGGTGCCTAACTTGATAGCGCTTTACCTCTACGCACCCCAGGTGCGCAGAGAGCTGATAGCTTACATGGCAGAATTAAAAGCGCGAGCTTAGTAGGGCATATCGCCTTCACTCACTACGCGATTTAGGCGACGCGTCGCTGGGAAGAAGTCATTGACTGGCTTGTGGTGGGTGCTGCGGTTGTCCCACATAACGATGCTATCGGGCCGCCAGTTAAAACGGCACGTATGCTCTGGCAGTGCGGCGTGAGCGTAAAGAAAGCGCAGTACTTCCGCCGACTCGAGCGGCGGCAGGCCTTCAATGTGACTCGTGAATAGCGCGTTTACGAACAGTACTTTTTTACCCGTTTCTGGGTGTGTCTGTATGACCGGATGCCGCACGGGTGGGTTGGCCGCTACTGCGTCAGCTAGGCGTTCACGTCCGCCCGGCTCGGCCAGACTTTCTTTAAAGCCCTGAGTGAAATCGTGTACGGCAACTAAACCTTCTAAATATTGCTGCATTCCAGTTGAAAGGGTGTTGTAGGCTGTTGTCATACTTGAAAACAACGTGTCGCCACCGACTTCCGGTATGACTATGCCGCGCAGTACGGTTACCGATGGTGGGTGTTGCCGGAACGTCATATCCGAATGCCACACCTCGATTTTAGACGGCTTCTCTTTGGTGCTTTCCAGCACCATAACTTCAGGAAGCCCGTCTACAGTCCCGTAGGCGGGGTGCGTTTGAAGAGGCCCAAAGATGCCTGCTAGGTCACGCTGCTGAGTGGGCTCAATGGGTTGGTCACGAAAGAACAATACCTCGTGCTCATTCAGTAACTGTCGGATCTCGACCTGCATATCTTCTGCTAGTGGATCGACCAGGTTGATGCCAAGAATTTCTGCGCCGAGGGCGCCAGCGACACGTTTGACATGCATTGTGATTTACCTTTGATGATAATTACTTGTAAGGGTGCGATTCTGCGCGGTTTCGCTGTGCACTATCAAGTGCCCAACGGACTATATTGTATTGGCTTGCCGAATGGCGATCTAACACTGTTTGGCGAGCTCATCATCACTATCCTCTCAAGGAAGAGGGGGTTTATAAAACATGGAGAGTTTTGATCATGAAGAAAGCGATAGCGGGCATATTTGGCGCAACATGGATTACTTTAGCGGGTAGTGCGAGCGCCGCAACTCAACTCACAAGTCTTAGCGAGGCATCGGAGGCGTTAAGAGAACTACCTCAAGGAGCCATCACCCAGCAAATACTGGATCCTATTGAGCTGGAATCAACGCGCGGCGGCATGGTGCCTCTTGCAATAGCATTGGGTGTTGCGTCTTTCGACTTAGCATTGATGGGCTTTTACTGGGGGGTTTACGTTCCTTATTACGCACCGTCAGGCCCATCTTTTAATTCACAGCTACCTTAAATCAGAGGAGAGGCGCTATGAACGCTAAAAAGATGCTCGCGCAAAAGCTCGCCCAGCAAAAGAAAAAAGTTGACGAGGAACATCGCTGGTCAACGGTCTTTATAAAGCTGCTAGCGTTTTGGCTCTTCGTAGTTGCCTCTGCCTTCGCCTTTTTTGCACAGGGGGTGCCTTATGGTGTTTGGGTTACCGTATTCGCGGGCGGTGTTGGTGTGTGTGTCTCCATTGCTCTGCTTCTCAGTGCACGCAAAGACGATAAAGACCGCGAGCATTAGATGGATATGTCGCTCTGTTTTAGCCACACTGTTTTTCGGGCTCACTGCGGTTAACGTTCAGTCGTTTAACGAGCTGCCAGCATTGCAAGCTAGGCCCAATAGTTGCGGGTTAGCGGCAGTCGCCTTTATAGCTGAGTCATTCGGTATTCAAGGGATCACCGAACAAGGTTTAGCAAAGCTGCTTGCTCCTTCTTACGCAGCCTCTCAGGGCGCACCGCCACAGGCGGGCTATAGTCTGGGAGACATTGCGCGCCTGGGGAAACATTTAAGCCTACAAACTGTTGTAATGCGCAGTGATATTGCTGGTTTGAGATCGGCGCATTTGCCAACTATGCTTTTGCTCGACGCTGCCTCGTCGCCTCATTTTGTCGTTGTCACTGAGCTGAAAGAGCGCGTGGCGACGCTCTTTGATCCCGCGCAAGGTTGGCATTCAGTCGATCTTGTGAGCCTCCAATCGCATTGGCTTGACGCCAATTCAACAGGCGTATATGTGCAGTTCATGCGCTAGCCGCGCAAGGCTAGGCCGTTAAAGCAGCTCTTGGCGTTCGAGCGCCAGTTCATTGAGGAAGCTCTGCTCTTGCTTTGCCACATCGGCATTGGTGACCACAGCAATACTGGGTTGAATATCCACAAGATACGTACTTGCCACGCGCTTCAAATTATCAAGATCAGCCTTAATAACGCCACTTCTAAAGGCTGCTCGATGCTCTTGGGTACGGTCGAATAGTAATTCATGGAAATGCTTTTTCGCCTCACCCGCGGGTGAGCCGGGTTTGTCCATGCTGCCAACGACACCAAGAATGGCTTCTTCGAGAGCCAGCTGAGTATGTTGAGTGTCGATGAACCATTGTATTGATGCTTCGAAATCCCGCAGGGTGCCTTGAAGTCTTGGGTCACGGTAAGAAAAGAAGCGGAACGCGCCGATGTTGGCGTCATGACTTGCACCGCCGCCATAGGCTCCACCTTGTTCGCGAATAGATCTATGCAAGTAGCCGTTTCGAAGCAGTGCGGCTAATACCGTCAACAGTGGTGCGTCAGCGTGTCCTGAGGGAACAGTAGGGAACGCCATGGCACAGAAGTTCACTTGGGTGTTGGTTACCCACACCTCCCGATTAGCTTCTCGCACGGGTGCTGGGCGCCATACACCTGCAGTGGCATTAGGACTCATTGCTTTAACCGCAGCAAGAGCATCGCCATGTGCGCTCTTCAAGTGCTCGGGATCCGCGATCGTGGCAACTTGCATGGCGTTTGCGGTAAATAGTCGACTGTGAAGTGCCGTCAACTCACCCAGTAGCTGTTGCAAGTTGCTATCGGTGGAGAGCCCCTTGTCCAGCTCACGAAGCCGCCTTATACCTTCAAGACCAGACTGTTCATGAGTTCGCTTAGCAAGCGCATTCATCCCCGCTGTAGCGGCCATCATTGCAAGCATATGACCATTCCCTGTGATGCTCTGATCTTTACGAGCACGGGTCTGACTGACCAACTCTTTAATACGCGAGCCTTCATCAAAACGCGCTGATGTAAACGTATCCTTCATTAATTCGCTTTGTGCAGCACTGCGATTAGCTAAGGCTTTGGATGACATCAGCAGCCAGCCCGAACAATTTTGAACATCGTCTCTGGCGCTGCGAGTGAGTGTTCCAGCACCCAAAGAGCCCACGGTGGCGGAATGACGATCTTGAAGTGCGAGATAGTCTTGTGAGCCTACACCCACCTCCGTGAGGAGCCCGGTCATTAGCGGTAAGCGCTCAAATTCTTGGTCTGATAGCGGGGGTAGCGGGCGCACCCATTGTTGATAGACCAGGCCATTGGTGCCGGTGGCGTATGTCACGCTCCGAGTGCCATTATGGTCCGCTAATTGAGGCGTAGGTTCAGGAAGCATGGCGGGGATATCGCTGAGTTCTACACGTGGCAGTACATCAGGATCGTCCTCTTGTTCTTGGCGCTCACGGAGTTTGTCGGCGAGTTCGTGTATGAGAGCTTTCTCATCCTCTCCCATTGCCGCTGCCATTGTGGCCAGTTTGGCTTTTTCCGCCTGATTACGAGCCTCTGACAGCGAGGGGTCCGGCGCGACGGTTAAGCGAACGCGGTGAGGATTATCGATGAGCAGTGACTGAAGCAGTCCCGGAATATAACGAGGGTCTTCGATACGTTTACGTATCTCAGCCAACGCAGGATCCAGATCCAGCGTAGCTACCGCATCACCATGATGAGTCGCCGCGCTTAGTGCTCGCAGCATCAGATTGAGTCCATAGGGCATTCCGTCACCACTGACTTCCCGTTGATGCAGTTCAATCTGATGCAGGATGGACTCAAGTTTTTCCTTTTCGACCCCGTCGCTTATCAGGGTTTGGATAATAGTGAGAACATCCTGCTCAAACTGCTCGGCATGCGCACTTTCACTGCCCTCAATCCCGCAGCATATGACCATTTCACGCATGGATTCTTCGAGGCCACAGAGTGGCGAGGGTGATGTTCCCAAGGTATTGGTTTCTAAATAGTGCATGAGCGGTGATGCACTATTTTCCATAAGCACGGCAGCCACCAATTGAGCTTCAAGCATTGACATTAAATCGGCGCTTTCGCCGAGTTTCCAACCGAGTATGAGGTGGGTTTTGGCGTCAATGCCTTCAGCGGGGTCGATGGCATAGGTGTGGCTGGCAGTGATAGGCGCGCTGAACGGGCTTTCTAATGCAACTTCAATTTTCGCATTTGAGCGCTCGAACCGTTGGAGCGCCAACTGCTCGAATGTTGCTTGATGTGCCGAGGCCGCGATATCACCAAAAGTGAGAAAAATAGCGTTGCTGGGATGATAATGACTCTTATAGAAATCTCGGAGTTGTTGATACGTTAAATCGGGTATCGCTTCGGGATCTCCGCCACTATTGTAATGGTAGGTGTTGGTTGGAAAGAGCTCAAAGCAAAGCTTATCCCAGAGTACCGATGACGTTGACGACATTGCGCCTTTCATTTCGTTGTAGACGACGCCCTTAAAAACAAGCTCTTCGTTATCGGTATCAGCGCTTTTCTCAAATTCGACCCGGTGGCCCTCTTGGGCAAAATCAAGTGGGTCAAGGCGAGAGAAAAATACAGCGTCTAAGTAGACCGACAAAAGATTGTCAAAGTCTTTGCGATTTTGCGTTGCAAAAGGGTAAGCAGTCCAATCTGAGCTGGTGAATGCGTTCATGAATGTGTTGAGTGATCGCCTCAACATCATAAAGAATGGGTCTCTGACCGGATAGTTTTCGCTGCCGCACAGTGCAGTGTGCTCAAGGATGTGCGCTACCCCCGTTGAATCTTTAGGGACCGTACGTAGAGCAACCATGAAAACATTTTCTGGACTATCGCTCGCAAGATGTAAATGCACCGCTCCAGTACGCGGATGCTGGTATTCCTCGATCTCGAGATTAAGTGCCTCAATCGCGACTTTGCGTTGTAATTCAAATGTAGTGTGCGATTCCGATACAGCGTTGCTGGCGTCCATGAAACTCCCGATAGCGTCATTGCTTTAGCGTAGGTTGGCGATTAGTGCCTTGTTTGCATATTGATTGTAACGATATGGGGGCAAGGTTACCGCGATTCTAGTGTGATTTTATACAGCCAGGGCCAGCGCTTACCCGTCACCCACACGTCGCCGGTATCCTGATGTAGAGCGATTCCGTTTAAAACATCGGTGTCCACCTGTCGGTCTTCCTTGTTAAGCAGTTGAGGAAGGTGGATAACACCCGTTACTCGCCCCGTGTTGGGCTCGATACGCATAATTTCGTTGGTTTGCCATACATTGGCCCAGATCTCACCATCGATCCATTCAAGCTCATTTAAGCGATACACCGGTGCTCCGTCCAAGGTCACGTGCACCACGGTTATTTTGCTGTCTCCACCAAGTTCAATCGACATGATTCGGTCGCTACCGTCACTCCAGAACAGCTGGTTCTGGTAACTCGTTGCCCCCCATCCTTCGCCAGGTATTTGCGCCGCACCTTCAATTTGTAGAGTTTCTGCGTCAATAACTAGCAAGCGTCTTGCTCGCCACGTGAGGAGATAAATTTTTTCGTCGATTCGAGTAAGGCCCTCCCCAAACAGCTGGGCGGGCAGTGGCTGCTCTTTTACGAGTTCTAGCTCGGGCCAGCTGTAGGCTCTGAGTGCAGATTGTCCGTAGAGTCCCGAACTGACTAATAGGGTATTTTCCTGAAATTCTAAGCCTTGCACAAAGTTGGCTCGGTCAAACGATTTTTTTTCGATCGCCACGGCATCGTAATGGCGGGCTTTGGGCGAATAGGCGATGGGGGTGTCTGACGCGTAAGAGCAGGCGCTGCACAAGAAAAAGACTGTCCAGCAACAGCAAGCAAAACGTCTTGACCATAAGCGACAGATCACAGTGGCGCTCCTCTTACTAACGCTCGGTGTAAGAATCGTGCGGGTGAAATAGCTTGCTGTAGATATCGGGGGAGTGGTGGAGCCTCTCCCAGCATTTCGGCCGCGATACTTTCAGCCGCTAGCGGCGCCGCGGTCAGTCCGCGTGAGCCAAGGCCTGCCAGTACCCAAAGCCCGGGAACAACCGGACTCGGTTCGTTGATGATCATTGATTTGCGTTTGCTCAGTGCGGCGTAGCGACGATTAAACGCGTCGCGATCGGGTACCGGCCCCGCTACGGGAAGGTAGTCAGCGGTTGTGCAGCGTAACGCGACATGACCCACGTGGGCGCTGGTCGATTCCGAAAAACCTAGGTCGGGCATCCAGTCTGAAAGGGCGTTGACATTGAATTCGTGATCTTCAATTCGCTCATCAAGACGCTGATCGTTGGGGCCATAAGTCGCACCAATACAGTGAACCCCGTGTCGTTGCGGAGGAAAATAACCGTCATGACAGAATGCGCAGCGGAGCTGACGAGACTTCATATTCGCCGATACATGCGTGACCTGCCCGCGAATAGCTTGCAAGGGTAGCCAATCAGTCAATGGCGAACTGCCCACATTGCCCGCGCTTGCCAAAATGAGCGTGGTTGTATGCAATTCTAAGCCGTCTGGACCCGTCAGCTGCCAACGACCATTAACGTGCCTATACTCAATGGAGCCGCAGTTTTCTTGGACCTTAATCAATGGATGATTGAGGCGCTCTCGACAAACTGCGGGGGGATGTAGCCAAAGCGCATTCGGAAAGTAAAGGCCAGCATGGTTAATGCCAAGCCTAGTTGCCGCCATCGTTGGCGTTAAAATTTCAGCAAACTCGTGATTACTCTTTAGGGCGCCAGAAAGTTTCTCTAGGGTTTCTTGGTTCCCCACTTGAAGATAGCCACACGCTTCGGCATCGTCACCGGGAATAAGCGCTCGAGCACGAAGTAATTGCTGATATAAGCGAGTTCCATGGTCATAGGCTGCATTTGAAAAATCACCCAGCGGCGCGAATCGATGGGATAGACGCGTGTAAGTCAAACCTTGAAGATTACTTGAGCCTCCCGACGCTATTGAGCCTTTGTCGAGGACCGTGACGTTAATTTCACGCTCTGCAAGGCTACGCGCAATAAAAGCGCCCGCAAGTCCAGCACCGATAACAATCACGCGCTCTGGGCGATTATCATTAGGATTAAGGTCCCACGGTGTTCCGCTACGTGGGTTCGTCATTTCAGCGGGTGGGTGGGCGTTGGCTAGGTGGCCGTTAAAGCACTTGCGTTTGGGCCTACCAGAGGTTTGGTTGGTCAGCTCAAAACCTACCGCTTGCAAGGCCTTCACTGTGGTTACTGAGCTTGAGTATCCTGCTATTGCGGCATTGTGTTGGCTCAGGCGCCCTATTGCGGAGTAACTTTTTTGGGCGGTGCTTTTCTGGGAGGTGCTTTTTTGAGAGGTGCTTTGGTCGGCCCAGGCATCGTCAGCTTGCTCACTCGCGCTATTGAAATACCAGCAATTCACCCATGCTCGGTTTCTTGAGGCGAGATCGACTAATGCGTCCTCAGTATTTTCCCACCATAGATCGAGGGTCACCCCCCATTGAGGCCAATGGACTCTGTGACAGCCTTTCGTTGGCGGTGGCCAATCGGCCAGCAGCATTGACGCGAGGTCGTACAGTTGGGGAACCTGCTCTAAAGCCTGCTCGAGCATCGATTTACGCAAAGGATGGTCATCGAGCCCGAGATAGTGAAGGCGGGTGTGGGTTGCACGGTGGGTAAGCCACTCTTGTAGCGTCAGCAAGAAATTGA
>CAJQLP010000112.1 GCA_905479205.1 uncultured Luminiphilus sp. | reverse complement strand
TGTTGCCAATAGCAGGCTGATTGTTCAAGCTTGAAATATAGGGCAGTATAGACAAAACATTTTACATTTAAAATATTAAATTGGGGCGCTCTAACAGTGTCCGAAACATTGTCCGAAACAGTCGCCGAGACAATCTCGGAGACAATCTCGGAGACAATCTCGGAGACAATCTCGGAGACAATCTCGGAGACAATCTCGGAGACAATGGCACCGTGAAGACCCCTAAAAGGGGTGAAGAGGAATCGAAAGTGAGGAACGGCAACAACACCGGCGCGAATAATCAGGCAGTGATCTCATTGGATCACGAATCGCGCTTGCATGAGGACGACCACCATTCGATACGCCTTTGGTTGCGTTTGCTGACCTGCAGTAATCTGATCGAAAACCGGCTGAGAAGTCGGCTTCGCGAAGAGTTTGATATGACGCTACCGCGCTTCGACTTTCTTGCGCAGTTAGAGCGTGCGCCTGACGGCTTAACCATGGGTGAGTTGTCGAAACGCATGATGGTGTCTGGTGGGAACATTTCAGGAATAGCCACGCAGCTTGAAGCCGAGGGTTTCATTACTCGTTCCCCTGTTCCAGGTAATCGCCGTACATTTTGTGTCTGTCTAACGGAGGTCGGTGAAAGGCAGTTCTCAAAAATAGCCGCGCAACACGAGCAGTGGGTCATTGAAATGCTAGGTCATCTGAGCGGTGGAGAAGTCGATCAACTGATGGAGAGCTTGAAAAAAGTGAAAGCTGGGCTCGCGAATAAAGGGGGTAGGTGAGGGTGTGGAAGCCTTCTGAACGCATTAAATATGTAGCGACGACAGATCGCTGGCCCACAGCAGGGGAGGCGATGAGAAGCCATTTGTTCTCCCCTGTGAAGATAGGCTCAACAGAGCTTACACAGCGTACATGGATTCCTGCCATGGTGCCTTGGCGCTCCAACGAGGATGGCGAAGTTACTGACGACGTCATCGATTGGTATAGCCGCTTTGCTCAAGGTAAGCCGGGCGCAATCGTGATTGAGGCCACTGGAATCCGCGATATTCCAAGTGGACCTTTGTTACGTATATCCAATGATAGTTACATCGAGGGCTTGCGCCGGCTGGTGGATGCGGTGCGCGTTGCAAGTGATGGGCAGACCAAGCTGTATATTCAGCTTATTGATTTTCTAAGTATTCGCCGACGACCCGATCCGGAAAAGTACTTTACGCGTTTTTTAAACATAACCGCGGAGCACCGTAACGCGCTTTCTATGACTGGCGCTCCAGAAGCAGATGTTCGCGATGCACTCGCACTATTATCTGACGAAGAGCAAGAGCGTGTTTTAACGGTTCGGGAATTCGAAGCCTTGCGTTTTGGCTATCGAGAGCGCGTGACCGACGTTGAGCTTCCAGAGATTGCAGAACTACCCACAACCTTGCCTGCGCTGTTTGCTCAGGCTGCTGCTCGTGCAAAGTCTGCGGGCTTTGATGGCATAGAACTGCACT
This sequence comes from uncultured Luminiphilus sp., assembly GCA_905479205.1. GTDB lineage: Bacteria > Pseudomonadota > Gammaproteobacteria > Pseudomonadales > Halieaceae > Luminiphilus. The sequence continues at coordinate 3,426 of CAJQLP010000112.1, read as the reverse complement.
ATGCGCATGCCTACACCATGTCCTCTTTTTTATCGGCGACTAATGATCGCCAAGATGGCTATGGCGGTACTCGAGAGAACCGAATTAGACTCCCTCTTGAGGTATTTCAAGCGGTGCGTGATCGCGTCGGCGACGAGTTTCCAGTGGGGTGTCGCTTCCTGAGTGATGAGATTATCGGTGACGGCAGTCATTTAGATGATGCGCTTTTTTTCGGGGTTGAGTTTGCGCGCGTGGGTATGGACTTTCTAAGTCTATCCCGGGGTGGAAAATTTGACGATGCGAAACCACCAAAAGTGGGGTGGGCTGCGTATCCCTATACGGGGCAGAGTGGTTATGAATGCATGCCATCCTACATTTCCGATGCACAAGGACCGTTTGAGAGAAACGTTGAACCGGTTGCTGCCATTCGGGGAGCAGTGCGCAACGCAGGGTTTTCAATACCGGTCGTCGTCGCAGGGGGTATCTATAGTTACGAGCAAGCTGAACGGCTGCTGTGTGACGATAAAGCGGACATTATTGGTTTTGCTCGGCAGGCTTTGGCAGACCCTGATTGGTTTGAAAAAGTTAGGCAAGGTTATGGCGATAAGGTCATGGTTTGCCGATACAGTAACTACTGTGAAGGGCTTGATCAAAAGCATAAGCAAGTGACCTGTGAGCTATGGGATCGCAAAGAGCTTGACGGCGATAACGTGGTGTTGGCGTCAGATGGAAAGCGGCGCCTTACGGCGCCGGCATGGACCCCAAGCCCCGACTGAGTCGAGTGTTTCGTTGTCGGCTTAAACGAGCACGGGCGGTAATAGCTTGGTTAAAACAGATTTTTCTTTGACTGCAGTTCCGGTGAGTGCATAACCTAACAATCGTCCATCACTGTCCTCGAAGGTGGCTTTTAAGTTGGGAGCACTTCCTTCAATTGCCCAGGCCCCTACGGCATCTTTCGGAGGTGGTGCTACGGTAACCGGGCAGGCGGGTGTCTTAATAGCAATTGGCATGGCCGGATACTGAACAGATGTTGTTTGGCCTGCGAGAGTCGACCCCAGTGCCCGCGCTGCAGCGCTCAGTGGTGCTACATAAACCAGAACGTGACCTGCCACTTCCGCGCAATCGCCTAACGCATAGACGTCCTTGGCGCTCGTGCGAAGCAGTACATCGGTTTTGATGCCACGTCCTACGTCAATACCGGCCGCTTCTGCTAGGGCGGTGTTTGGCCGGACACCAATGGCCGAAAGTACAATGTCTGCTTCAATGGTCGAACCATCGTTCAAAATAACCTTGTAGCCATTACCTAGACGCTCAACATGCTCCGCGAGCTTGCCAAAATGAAACGTAGCGCCTGCAGCTTCAAGTGCTGCTTGAACGGCTTTGCCACATTCCTCGGGTAGCAGAGTGGGCAGGCACCATCCCATGGGGTCTACCGATTCTGTGACGAATCCACCGTTGAGCAAGTCATTGGTGAATTCACAACCGATTAAACCTGAGCCGATAATGGCTACTTTCTTGACACTGCGTTCGTCGACGATAACTTGAAAGCGCGCGTAGTCGTCGAGATCATTGATGCTTAAAATATCGTCTACGCCATCTCCGGAGAGCGGCGGTTGAATAACATCTGCGCCAGTAGTGAGTACGAGGCTGTCGTAACTCAGCGCGCCACCATTTTCCAAAGTGAGAAGTTTTTTCTCTGTGTTTATAGCGCTGACCCTTGAGCGTGTAAGCACAGAGATGTGCAGTTGTTCAGCTATGTCTTGTGCGGTTTGAATGGCGAGCTTCTCGTAACTCAAATCTTTGGTATAGCCGGTAGAGAGTAATGGCTTCGAATAGACCTCTCCACCGTCCGCTGTAACTAGCGTGATCGGCAGCGTGGCATTATGACGACGAATCTCTCTGGCAAGGCCATAGCCTGCGAGCCCTGAACCAATAATCACTACGTGCTCGCTGGCGGGGATAGTCTCTTGCGTTAGCGCGTCAGTTTCCGTCAAAGCGACTGGCTGCGCCGATTCTTCAGAGGTCGGAGAGGGTGCACTAGCCTCTGGTACCGTTTCGTCTTCGCTCCCCGGAATTAGCTCGAAGTCATCTTTACCCACGCCACAATCAGGACACATCCAATCGTCAGGAACATCGGCCCATTTCGTGCCCGGGGCGATGCCGTCATCAGGCCATCCTTCACGCTCGTCATAGATCAGACCACAAACAATACATTCCCAACGTGCCATTTTTTTCTCCAATGATTGTGCTTTCGTGCCTAAGAGCTAAGTACTTAGCGTTGTCAGCTAATGAAGTTTTAGCGGTGGCGTTTTGGGCAGCGGCTTCAAGCTCTACGTTAATTGATCGGCAGACCTTACTGATCGAGATGGTTTTATCCACCAGGAGCGTTGCCCAAAAGAGCGGGCGAGTTTAACAAACTTAACAGCGCGTCGCGAACCATCGACATGTCCAAAAGGGTATTAAGACCTGCGAGGGCGGGCAGGGTCTGTGCTCGGCAATGGTTCCATATTGGTGCACCGATTAGGTTGTCATTCTTGGTGGCTTGGATGGTATAAACACGTGTCGACGCCATTTGGGCGATTTTTTTATTTGACAATAAATTCCGACGACAAAAATATAATGAGGAGACTGTCATGGACATACATCATTTCTTAGAGCCCATTATCGTACTGATTGGCTGGACCATGCTTGTTTGGGTGTGGATGTACGCAACTCGCATTCCGGCGATGAACCAGGCGGCGATTAACCCCGATGATGCGCGCCATCCAGGGACCTATGGGCATTTGCTGCCATCAAACGTTCGTGCAGTGGCGGACAATCACAATCACTTGCATGAGCAGCCCACAGTTTTTTATGCGGTGATGTTTTTTGCGGCGCTAACGGGTGGTGCCGACCCAGTGGCACTTAATTTGGCCTGGGCTTACGTTGGTGCGCGTGTACTACACTCGCTGGTGCAAATTTTAATGAGCAAGGTTATTCCGCGTTTTGTGATATTCGCGTTGGGTTCACTGATCTTGATTACACTAGTAATAAAAGAATTGATCCGAACGTTTTCTTAGGCAGTCTGTACTCTCTCGGTAATTGCACTGAGAGCTTATGTTCAGGGATGCCCCCGAGGGCGTGTAGTAATCGGGGGTTTTCTCTAGCGATTATCGGAGCGCCTTGTTGAGTGCATCCTCAACTTGATTTAATCGCTCTTTGCCAAAAAACATGTCCTTACCCACGAAAAACGTCGGTATGCCGAAGGCGCCCCGATCAGCCACTGCTTGCGTCGAGTGTTTTAGCGCCTCTTTGATACTGTCGGTTTGAATCAGCTTGCCGAGCTCATCGGCATCGAGACCGCCGTCTTGCCACACGCGCAACACAGTGTCCGGGTCACCCATGTTTATGTCCTGCTCCCACATGGCAGACATGACGATATCAATGTACCGAGACTGCACATTCAGC
>CAJQLP010000111.1 GCA_905479205.1 uncultured Luminiphilus sp. | reverse complement strand
AGAGCGGCGATAAAAGTCTTAGATGTCATGGCGTCGAGTGTAGCCTAGCTAAGGCACTGACCCCAGCGCCACGACACAAATCACCCCTTTTGTTGAAGGATTTAGCTCAATGTTTCTCGAAGCTGAAACTTGAGCACTTTGCCTGCCGGGTTTCGTGGCAAAGCATCGATCTGATGCAGACGTAGTGGTAGTTTGTACTTCGCCAGCTTTTCTTTTGCGAAGCTACGCAGTTCCTCGAGTGTTAGGGAATGCCCCTCATTCAGTGCAACTACGGCGGTAACGGCCTCACCCCATTTATCGTCGGGTAGCCCAATAACTGCGACTTCAGCGATGGCGTCATGACCGAACAACACGCTCTCGACTTCGGCTGGGTAAACATTCTCACCGCCCGAAATCACCATATCCTTGACTCTATCGCAGATGAACAAAAATCCTTCTTCATCGAGGTAGCCAATATCTCCCGAGTGAAACCATCCCTGCGCATCGATAGCTTTTGCTGTTGCCTCGGGGCGGTTCCAATAGCCTTTCATTATGTTGGGGCCGCAAAGGCAAATCTCGCCGCGCTCATTGGCGGCCACAGGCAGGTTATCCGCATCAACAATACGCACACCCGATGTAACAGGAGGCAAGCCCGCCGACCCAAGCTTTTGTAGCGCTTTGTCAGGGCCTAAAAATGCTGAGAAAGGTGAGGTCTCTGTCAAACCGTAACCCTGGCAGAATTTGATCCCCCGCGCTTCATACAGCTTTAATAAGGGCTCTGGAACCGGAGCACCGCCAACGACAAACATTTTTATGGTGTCAAGATTTGCTTCTGCAAAATGAGAATGCTGAGACATGAACAAAAACATCGCAGGTGCGCCAAACATGTGTGTAACACCGTGCTGCTCAATCAAATTGAGCGCTTGACCCGGATCAAAGTGCCGCATGATGACTACAGTGTTGCCCAGCTGAAGGGCTGAGATCACACCTGTATTCAAGCCGCCAATATGGAATAACGGTGCAGCGCTCAAGGTTATATCATCTCTTACACCACCAAAGGCGTAGGACGCGTTCACATTGTTCCATATGAAGTTGCCGTGGGTCAGCATCGCACCCTTCGGCAAACCCGTAGTACCCGAGGTATACATAATCAATAAGGTATCGTGAGGACCAAGAAAGACAGCCTCAGTCACAGGCTCGGCCTTCACCATTGCGTCCTCAATGCCTTCAAATCCGTCCGTGGTACTGCCCACCGCAAAGTATTGCCGGCAAGGGAGACGGTCGATCACCGGGGAAATAATATCGGCCAGAGCTGGATCGATCACCAGCGTATGAATACCAGCATCACCGATGATGAACGCCAGCTCTTCACCGGTTAGTCGGAAATTGAGCGGAACAAAGATCGCCCCTAACGCATTGGTAGCAACCATTGTTTCCAGAAACGCCGGCTGATTAAATCCCAAGAAGCCAACGCGATCACCCATACAGACACCGCGCGCTTTTAAGGCCCCCGCGATGCTATACACACGTGCGGAAAACTCAGCGTAAGTCCACTGCTGATCCTCGAATACCAGCGCTATGCGATCGCGACTTAAGTCAGCCTGCTTAAGAATATGAGCAGCTAAATTCATGTTAGGTTCAGGACGATGCATGAAGATACCTCTGTTTAATCAGTTTTATTTAATCGCTCGTTGTCATACGAGGGGGCGCCGGCTAAGACCGAGGTATTGCCGTTCCCCAAACATTAAAGCCAGCAATTCGCGGGGTATTCGGTAAATACATTTGCTCCAATTCATTAATATCGAAGCCTGCAGTGCGGATTAACCCGACGATATCGCGATTGAGATTACAACCTCCCGCCAATCGCTTCCACAGCGGATTTATTCTGGCCTGCCAGCGCTGCACGGACTCGTCGGGCGCCTGTGCATGCTCGCAAAACACCAGCTCTCCACCGGGACGCATAACGCGCTTTGCCTCGGACAATGCGGCGAGAGGATCGGGGATAGTGCATAACGCAAATGTCAGCAACACTGAGTCGACGCTGTCGTCATCAAGCGGAATGTCCTCTGCACTTCCTGCAAGAAACTCCACGTCGAATGGGACCGCATTTACGCGCTCTTGTGCAAGCTGCCATGAGGTCTCACACGGATCGATACCGATGACACGGTCAACGCGTTCATGATCATAGTGCGGAATGTTGTGCCCAGCACCAAGACCAATCTCTAAGATTTTACCGCGCGCTCTGGGGACAACCTTTTGTCTCTGGCGCACAATGGGCTTAGAGCCACAGGCGCAGGTGACGAATCGCGGTACGACATAGTTGCTATAGAAGCCCATTAGTTAGTCACCTCCTCTAAAAACGCACGCATATTGGCAAAAGCGCGATCTGATGCTGTCGCACTATACATGGTGCCAGCGTCAGGGTTATTTGCCGCCGGATTAGTAAAAGCATGCTGGGTTTGGCCATAAGCGTGGAGCTGCCAATCACAACCGGCCGCAGTCATCTCATCGCAAAACGTGCGCATCGCGCTGGGGTCGACCATAGGGTCATCGTACCCGTGTAGCACCATCACTTTCGCACTGATCTTTGGGGCTGGGATATTGTCCGCTGCGTGCAACAAACCGTGAAAGGATACAACACCGGTAATGTCGTCGCGGGAGCGTGCGAGATCAAGAACACACAAACCACCGAAACAGAAGCCAATCGCGGCTAGCGGTTGATCAGCGACTTCGGGTAACGCACGCGCTGCATTAACGGCTGCATCCATTCGCGCTTGCAGTAAACCGCGATTAGACGCAAGCGGCGTCATGAGAGCCGTGCACTCTTCAGGACCGTTACCGATTAAGCCTTTGCCATACATATCCACAGCAAAACCCACGTAGCCTAATTCAGCCAGCATCCGTGCCTTACTCCCTTCAAATTCCGTCCTACCAGCCCATGTATGTGCAACCAATACAGCAGGCCGAGGACCAAGACAATCATCCCAAGCCACTTCGGCCTGAAGCGTGACGTCCCCGTGTGCATAATCGACCAGACGCGTTTGAATAGTCATGGTGAATCTCCAATTATTGATTAAAAATGCTGATCAGGATCATTTAAATAAGTTGCGTCGTCGCTGGACGAGATGTCCGCCTGCACTCCCCTTTGTGACGCCGCCATTGTAGGGTATGCCTCG
>CAJQLP010000110.1 GCA_905479205.1 uncultured Luminiphilus sp. | reverse complement strand
GATAAAGACATGGTAAAGCACCACCCAACTACAGATTTCATCACAGATTTTGCTGCAGGCACCTTGCCCGTGGCGCAGGCCGCCTGCATTTCGGCCCACCTTAACTACTGTGACAACTGCCGACGGTCCGCCGAGCAACTCCAGACTATTGGTGGCGTTCTTATGGAGCAACTCGCGCCGGTCACGGTTTCTGAGTCAGTGCTTGAGTCAGTATTGGCGAGGCTCGATGAGCCTGCTCCGTTGAGCTTTGCCCAAAAACCATCACGTCACGAAGCATTCGACCTGCCTGGACTGCTTAATCGGATTATTAACGGTGATTTCACTCAGCTTACGTGGAAGCGCGTCACCCGGGCACTGAGCGTTAGCTCTCTTCAAACTGGCGACAGCGCCTACGAGTTTGCGCTCTACAAGATTGCCGCGGGCGGCAGCATTCCTGAGCACGACCATGGTGGCTCTGAAATGACCCTGGTGTTAAAAGGCGGCTTTTCGGACGACCGAGGCTCTTATCACCCTGGGGACTTTGTTTTCCGCCAAGCGAACGAAACCCACATGCCAGTTACAATCGACGGCGAAGAATGCATTTGTCTCGCCGTGCTCGATGCCCCGCTGAAGTTTACTTCATGGCAGTACCGTTGGCTGAACCCCTTCTTGCAACTTAGGGCCGGCTAGATCGCGGGCTAGATTTGCAAGGACCGAAAAGAGAACGCAATAGAAAGTGCGAGACTGAAATGGTCCCGTTTAGTATACTTTCCTTCCACCAAAATTCTAAATAAGTCAGGCTTACCTATATGCGATTAGCGATTCCCCGTGAGACGCACCTTGGAGAAAACCGTGCGTCCGTCACTCCGGAGACAGTGAAAAAACTTGTTCACCTTGGAGCCGATGTCATCATTGAAGCCGGAGCTGGAACGGGCTGCGGCATCAGTGACGATGAATACACAGCTCAAGGCGCCGTCATTGAGAGCGATCGTGACGCGTTGCTCGGCAGCGCGGATATGGTGTTGCGGTTACGAAAGCCCGAGAATGATGAAGTTGCGAAACTAAAGAGCGGCTGTATTCACGTCTCCTACCTGGATCCTTTTAACGAGCATGAGCTCATCAAAGCCTTTGCAGCGAATAACATTACCGCTGTGAGCATGGAGATGATTCCCCGGTCCACGCGCAGTCAAAAGATGGACGCACTGAGCTCCCAAGCAAACTTGGCAGGGTATGTAGCCGTGATGCTTGCTGCCACGCGCTTACCGCGAATTTTCCCAATGATGATGACGCCCGCGGGCACGTTAAAGCCAGCTAAAGTGTTCATCATTGGTGCCGGTGTTGCTGGACTTCAGGCTATTGCAACCGCTAAGCGGTTGGGGGCTAAAGTGACAGCTTTCGATACGCGCCCGGTAGTGGCTGAGCAAGTGCAATCACTCGGCGGAAAGTTCTTAGAAATCGATTTGGGCGATACCGGTCAAACCAAGGACGGTTACGCTCAGGAATTAACGCCTGAACAGGTTGAGATTCAGCGTCAAGCGCAAAAAGATGTGATCGCGGATTCCGATGTTGTCATTACCACCGCGCAGGTCTTTGGCCGCAAGCCTCCGGTGTTGGTGACTGCCGATATGGTTGCAGGTATGGCACCAGGCTCCGTTATCGTTGATATGGCTGCAGAGACGGGTGGTAATGTCGAAGGCTCTGTCCCCAACGAAGTTGTTAACGTAGGTGGTGTGACCATTGTCGGTACCGGCAATTTGGCCAATGAGGTCGCTCGCGATGCCACAACGATGTATGCCAATAATTTATACAATCTTGTCGAGGATAGCTGGGATAAGGAAGCAAAAGAATTCGTCTTAGACCTCGAAAACGATATTTTGCCCGGCTGTGTGATTACCCACGGCGGTGCTGTCGTTCATCCCACTATTAAAGACATTGTTGAAGGAGCTCGCTGAAATGAACGGTGCTGAATATCTCCTATTTATCTTAATGCTTGCGGTTTTTCTTGGCTTCGAGTTGATCAATAAAGTGCCAGCGACGCTGCATACACCCCTTATGTCCGGTGCTAACGCTATCTCTGGTATTACCGTAGTTGGTGCTATCGCCATTGCCGGTAACGGCAACCAGGACTTGGCCCAGTGGTTGGGTGCAGGGGCCGTTGCGCTCGCGAGTATCAACGTCGTGGGTGGTTATATGGTCACCGACCGCATGTTGGGTTTCTTTAAGAAGAAGGAGGGCTGATCATGGATTTTTCTGTTGTGATTTCCCTCGGTTACGTCGTTGCCTCAGGCCTCTTCATTTTTGGGCTGAAGATGCTCGGTTCCCCTGCGACGGCTCGCAAGGGCAACATGATATCCGCCGTGGGCATGCTGATAGCCATTGTAGTTGCTCTACTTGATCAGGGTATTGTTGAGTTCCAGTGGATTCTGGGTGGCATGGTCGTGGGTGGCGCTATTGGTGCCATTGCCGCCCGTGCAGTCGCTATGACATCCATGCCCGAGATGGTGGCCCTCTTTAACGGACTGGGCGGCGCTGCGTCACTGCTTGTGGGTTGGGCAGCTCTTGCGCCGGATGCCACTACCTTTACCCTCGTTACTATTGTTCTGTCGATTCTTATCGGCGGCATTACACTTACAGGTTCGCTTATTGCATACGGCAAGCTCAGCGAAAAGCTAGCGAGCGGGGCGATAACGTTCACAGGCCAACAGATTGTTAACACACTGATTATTGCCGGCGTGGTTGGTAGTGCGGTTATGTTTTGTATCGAACCTGCTAATACCTCTTGGCTCTATGCGGTCATCGGACTCTCTTTGGTGTTCGGTATTATGGTGGTCATTCCTATCGGCGGTGCCGATATGCCAGTGGTCATCTCGTTATTGAACAGTTATTCAGGGCTTGCTGCTTGTGCGGCGGGCTTTGCAATCGACAATAACGTACTCATTGTTGCCGGTTCATTAGTGGGTGCTTCGGGCATCATCTTGACGCAAATCATGTGTAAGGCGATGAACCGCTCGCTCAGCAATGTTCTGTTCTCTGGTTTTGCCAGCGTGTCTAACGAAGTGACCGAAATTGATGGCGAGATCAAGCCGATCAATGCTGAGGACGCCTACTATATTCTTGAAGCTGCGACGAATGTTGCGATTATCCCCGGCTACGGAATGGCGGTAGCACAGGCGCAGCACGTTGTTAAAGAACTTGCAGATTTGTTAGAAGCCAATGGTGCTGAGGTCAATTTTGGCATCCACCCTGTTGCGGGACGCATGCCCGGTCACATGAACGTTCTGCTTGCAGAGGCAGATGTTCCTTACGACCAGCTTCTTGAGATGGATGAAATCAATCCGCGCATGGAGTCTGTCGACGTCGCGATTGTTATCGGCGCGAACGATGTGGTCAACCCAGCTGCCCGCGAGATTGAGTCATCGCCTATTTATGGCATGCCCGTGATTAACGTGGCAGATGCGCGAACGGTGTTTGTCCTTAAACGCTCAATGGCATCGGGTTTTGCAGGCATTGAGAATCCACTGTTTTATAAGGAAAACACGCGGATGATATTCGGCGATGCAAAAGAAACACTCAGCAAGTTGGTTCGTGAGCTCGCTGGCTGAGAAGCAATTGAGATTTTAAGCCCGCTATCTGCGGGCTTTTTTATGCCTGTGACTCGAGTTTCCGCTCGTCAAACTGAAGGCTTGCAAGCCGCGCATAGAGTGGGCAGCTCTCAAGCAATTCGGTGTGAGTGCCGGTCGCGATGATTCGACCTTTTTCCATCACCGCAATGACATCGGCATTGATAATAGTCGATAAGCGATGCGCGATGATGATTGTGGTTCGATCACGCATGACTTCGGTGAGTGCTTGCTGCACGTAGTACTCACTTTCGGTATCGAGAGCGCTGGTTGCTTCGTCAAGTAGCAGAATCTCTGGGTCGTTGAGTATAGCCCGAGCGAGTGCTAGTCGCTGTCGTTGCCCGCCCGATAACCGCACTCCTTGAGAGCCGAGCTGACTCTTATACCCTTCAGGTAGCTGGCTAATAAACTCGTCGGCGTGAGCTGCTCGTGCTGCGGCCTCTATTTGATCATCGCTCGCTTCTGGATTGCCGTAGGCAATGTTGTGCCGAATATCGCCGCTAAACAAAACAGGGCTTTGGGGGACAAGCGCTGCTTTATCCCGCCACTCAGTGAGCGAGATAGCGCGGATATCGACATCACCGTAATAGACTGCGCCTGCCGCGGGATCATGGAAACGCTGTAAGAGCTCAAAAACGGTGGACTTGCCTGCGCCTGATGGACCGACCAGCGCGAGTGATTGGCCGGGCGCGACACTGAGCTTGAAGTCGTTTAACGCAAGGCTGCTGGGTCGGCTAGGGTAGGCGAATTGAATATCATCGAAACGAATGGCTTGGCGCATGGGCGCTGGACTTGTGCCGGTATCTTTGGTCGTACTGCGCTCTCCCATGAGCTCGAGTAATCGCTCGGCAGCACCTGCTGCCCGCTGAAGATCACCCCAAACCTCCGATAAGGTCGCGAAGGCGCTTCCAAGAATTACCGCATAGAAGACAAAGGCGCCGAGTTCACCGCCACTCATGCGACCTTGTATAACGTCTTGCCCACCAGACCACATCATGCCCACTAAGCCTGAGAGCAGAAGTGATATGGCGACGCCCGTTAGTATTGTGCGTTGGCGAATTCGGCGCTTGGCGACCTGAAAAGCCACCTCAACACTGCGATCAAAGGAGCGTTGCTCCATACCCTCTCGGTTGTAACTCTGTACCACCTTGATGGCCTGCAGCACCTCTCCCGCGCGACTTCCTACTTCGGCGATACTTTGCTGGGACTCATTCGATAGCTTTCGCACGCGTCGACCGAAAATCATGATCGGTACAATTGTTAGCGGGACGACGAACAATATGATCAAACTGAGCTTGAAGTTGGTGATGATCATCATGGTGAGGGCACCCACCAGTGACAGAGCATTACGCGCGGCCATACTGACTGACGATCCGATGAGCGACTGCAGTAACGTGGTGTCAGTCGTTAAACGCGACATGATTTCGCCGGCTTCGTTACTCTCGAAATAGCTCGGTTGGAGACGCACCAGATTCTTAAATGCTGCGCTGCGTAAATCTGCACTAACGCGCTCACCCAGCCATGTCACTAAATAGAAACGAATCATGGCTCCTATTGCCATGGCGCAACCGACAATCATCATGAACGCAACGGCTTGTTTTAAGCCTGAATCATCGGTACCAGAGAAACCCTCATCAATTAGCAAGCGTACGCCATAACCGAGGGAGAGCTGCGCCATTGCTGTAAAGATCAAAGCTGTCGAAGCGCCAATCAGTCGCCACTTATGCGGCCAAAGAAAGCGCAGTAGCTGCTTTAAAGGACCAAAGTTCCTCGATGTTGGGGGTGTTGCCGTGTCGGTGTCGGTCAAAAGTAGTGAGATCCTTTGGGTGGGTAATCGATGCTCGCTTTGAGGCGATCTTTGTATGCGTTAGGCCGATCTGGTGATGATAGGGGATCTTGAGCGCGCCGGCCCCATAGTTCTCTCAAGTCGGTGATCCATTACTGGATTGGCGTCGCTTTTCGATTATGCGACCAAAGAACACCCCGACCTCGAAAAGCATCCACATAGGGACTGCGAGTAATGATTGGGAGATGACGTCTGGAGGCGTCAGCAACATGCCGAAAATAAAGCACCCTACGATAATGTAAGGCCGTTTTTTGGCGAGTGCGTCGGGTGTCGTTACGCCGCTCCAGATAAGAATGACTGCTGCGATAGGAATTTCAAAGGCGATTCCAAAGGCAAAAAACAACTTCAGCACAAAATCTAAATAGCGATTGATGTCTGTCATGACGGCGACGTCGGTCGGTCCCACGCTGGTAAAGAAAGCAAATATCAGTGGGAAAACAACGAAGTAGGCAAAGGATGCCCCAGCGTAAAAAAGTAATACGGATGATGCGAGCAACGGAAAAGCGATACGTTTCTCCTGTCGGTACATCCCCGGCGCGACAAACGACCAAATTTGATAAAGGATTACGGGTATCGCCACAAATATTGACATGACTAAGGTCAGTTTAAATGGCGTTAAGAAGGGCGATGCGACTTCCGTGGCGATCATACTTGAGCCTTCGGGTAGCAAGGCTCTCAGAGGTTCAGAGATAAAAGTATAAATTTCATTTGAAAAAGGAAACAAGCAAATAAAGATCACCAAAACAGATAGTATCGCTCTGAGCAGGCGGTCGCGCAGCTCGGTAAGGTGGGCCACTAGTGGCTGCGGGTTATCTTCCAGGCTCTCTGTCACGTTAGTGTTTTCTCACTATTGCCGGGATTCGCATCAGACTCAGCATCGGGTTTCGGTGCGTTAGTTTGCGAGCTCGCTGGTGAGGGCGCCACCGTATCGGTATGCTCGACGGGTGTTCCAATAGTGCTTAGGTCGTTGTGCAGATCGTTATGTAGGTCGTGACGTAACTCGCCGCCTATTTGGCTGAGTTGCGACTGCACAGGCTCTGTTATCGAGGCGACATCCTCTTTCAGAGCACTGGCATTATCGCGCAGCTCTTTCATCACGGCGTCGTTATGAAGCTCTCTTTCAACATCTGCCCGCACTTCGTTGAAGCTACGGCGAATGCGATTCACCCATACCATGGTTGTGCGAATTGCACCTGGTAGTCGCTCCGGACCAATGACAAGCAGACCAACAATGCCGACCAGCAGCAATTCGGAGAAGCCCATATCAAACATGCGTCAATCTCCGCGAGATCGTTAGCTTCAAGCTTTTTTGTCGTTGTCGTTGCCGCTGTCACTGCCGTTTTTGTCATCGGCCTGCTCACGAGTTTGAACGGTGCTGTCAGCACTGTCAGCACCGTCTTCGCCAGCTTTATCGGCGTCATCTTTTATACTGCTTTTAAAGCCTTTAATCGCTGTGCCGAGATCGCTGCCAATATTCTTGAGGCGTGAGGTGCCAAAAAGCATCACGACGATCGCTAAAATAATGAGCAGTTGCCAAATACTGATTCCGCCGAGCATAAAAACTCCTCGATTGCTGTTAGATGTGTCAGCTATAGGGCTGCCACGTTAACTTTTAAAACTCACCCCAGTGTTGCTAGTACCCTTTAAGGGCGGAGCATTTAAGGCGGAGTATTATGCCCTGTTCGGGCGGCTTTTTCTTCTAATCCAGACAGGCCAAAGCGTTCTTTTAAAATATCAGTAACCGCGTCTGGGTTCATATCGAGATGCGCGAGCATCACCATGGAGTGAAACCACAGGTCTGCCACTTCGCCAGCCAAGGCACGCTGTGCAGCATCGCTGGACTGGGCTTCCAGATCCTTGGCGGCCAAAATTACCTCGGTGGCTTCCTCGCCAATCTTTTCAAGAATCTTGTTCAGACCTTGATCATACAGTGAGGCAACGTAGGAGCTGTCGGCTGCCGATGACTTACGCTGCTCAAGGATTGTATTCAGCGCGGTAAGAATATCGCTCATGAGGGCTCCTCTTCCAAGATCCAGCTATCGCCTAGCGGCCGATAAAAAAAGCAATGCTTACGTCCTGTATGACAGGCTGCCCCACCAATTTGATGTACTTTTAATAGCAGCGTGTCGCCGTCACAATCGAGGCTGATGCCTACAAGTTCTTGAACGTTACCCGACGTTTCGCCTTTTCGCCAGACTTCACTTCGCGATCGTGACCAATAAACAGCGCGCTGTTCTGCGAGTGTGAGTGCCAAGGACTCTGCGTTCATCCAGGCCATCATCAGCACTTCGCCTGTACTCGCATCTTGTGCGATAGCAGGTATTAGCCCATCCGCATTCCAGCGGGGACTCATTGTTGTTGGTGTATTCGGGTCGATCATCATTGCTACATTATGCCAGAGCTATTTAAGAGCGGTGTTTGAGCAGAGCAAGTGCAAATAATGCGGCGCCAGCACCTGCAACCCATGGGAGCGTGGGCGTCATTGCTGTGGCAATCACTGCACTCGCAGCTCCTAGTGTACCCGCCGCGGTCCAGAGCGTGTGAGTTTGCTTGACTTCGCGCACGGGTGCAGAGGCTTTGAGTCTTGAAAAAACCAGATCGGGAATCATAGGCAGGGTCTCTAGCCATGCAGGTGCATCCGCTTGCAGACGCTTAAGAACCGTTTGTGGGGCATAGCGTTCAGCGAGCCATCGCTCTAGATAGGGCTGTGCAGTGTCCCAGAGGCTGAGCTCAGGGTAGAGCTGCCTTCCTAGTCCCTCGATATTGAGCAATGTCTTTTGGAGTAAAACCAACTGTGGTTGAACTTCCATATTGAAGCGCCCGGCCGTTCTAAACAGTGTGACTAACATGTGGCCAAAAGATATTTCACCGAGGGGACGCTCAAATACCGGCTCACACAGTGTGCGCATAGCGGCTTCAAATTCGGCTACCGGCGTTTCTGGCGGAACCCAGCCACACTCCACGTGCAGTTTTGCCACCAGTCGGTAATCTTGCTTGAAAATAGCGAGCAAGTTGCGCGCCAAGTAATACAGATCTGATTCGTCTAGCTGGCCTACGATGGCGCAGTCAACAGCCAGATATGTGGGATCCGCGGGGTTCGACGCGTCTACAAAAATATTGCCGGGGTGCATATCAGCGTGAAAGAAGCTATCGCGAAACACTTGCGTGAAGAAAATTTCAACGCCGCGTTCAGCGAGCAGCTTCATATCGACACCCCGAGCATTAAGGGCCGCTATGTCGCTGACGGGTATGCCGTTTATGCGTTCGGATACCATGACACTGGTAGTCACTAGCGGCCAATGCACTTCGGGTACGTAAACCAGTCCAGAGCCGAGAAAGTTCCGTCGCAATTGCGATGCATTGCCGGCCTCTCTGCGGAGGTCGAGCTCATCGAGTAACGTTCGTTCATAGTCAGCGGCTACTTCTGAAGGACGGAGCCTACGGCCGTCTTTGAGGGTTTTTCCCAACCAAAAGGCAAGCTGCTTGATGAGTGCGAGATCTGCGCGAATAGTGCTTTCTATCCCAGGTCGCAGTACTTTGACCACAACGCTCTCGCCAGTAGGCAATACGGCGGCGTGGACTTGTGCAACTGACGCCGCAGCGAGTGGCGCGTGTTCAAACTCAGAAAAGAGGGTATCGATGCTGGACCCTAGCGATTGTTCGATCAGTGCTACGGCTTCTGCGGTCGAAAAAGGCGGTACTTGATCCTGCAAAAGCGCTAACTCGTCGGCGATATCATCGGGCAGTAAATCTCTGCGAGTGGATAACAGCTGACCAAATTTGATGAACACAGGGCCCAGCGCTTCTAGAGCTTCACGAAGCCGCCGTCCTCTGGCTTGACTCGTATCGACCTGTCTAACGGGACACAAGGCAATTAATAAGCGCAGGGGCCAGGGGCGACGCTCATTAGGTAGTAACGTGTCGAGGCGGTACCGACAAACCGTGCGGTAAACAGCGAATAGGCGTGGCAGCACGATTAGCGCGCACCAACTTTTTGCGCGAAGCGCTTAAGCCTTGACTGCAATCGGTCGACTCGCAGCGCTAAATTCTGAACATCATCATAAAAGGCATCGAGTTCAGCTGCAGGTGGAGAGAGTCGTCCCTCTTCAAGGATAAACTCCGACAGCTGGCGACGCAGGCTTTTACTGGCATCCTTGCCCCAACTGAAAGTTCCGCGTAATAGTTGCGCTAACTGATGGCCGGCCACGTCACCGAGTACATCTACTAGTGGCGCCTCCCAATCGAGATCCATGTGGGTAACGATCTGCTGCAGGGCTAGCAGTGGTGCAGTATTGCCAACGATCTCAAGATCACTGTTGATTAACGTTGCGGCCGGATCATCAGCGGTTGCGAGTGTTAGAAAGTCTTCAAATGCACCCCTAACACGCGTACTAGATTTGGCTTCGGAGTAACTACTGACCTGCAGCGTACCCATTGAGGTGATGGTGATATAAACAGTTATTACGGGCGCCGTGCACTCTATGGCCAGCACCGTGTCAGCCATCTCGGCTAGCTCGCGACTTGCGACCGGCGCAAGGGCGAGTGCTCGGTTAACACTGGCTTCGAGCGCTGCTGTGACGGCGGTTATCACCGCAGGGTCGTGTTCTCTCTGCATTAATTAGGCCTTGATGCCACGGTGAACAGCGACAATGCCACCCGTCATATTATGGTACTGACAGTCAACAAAGCCTGCGTCTTCCATCATCGCCATTAAGGTGTCTTGGTCGGGATGTTTGCGAATAGATTCAGCGAGGTAGCGGTAACTTTCTTCGTCATTAGCAACAAGTCGACCCATCATGGGCAGAATGCGGAAGGAGTACGTGTCGTAAATTTTCTCGAGCAGTGGGTTAGTAGGCTTTGAGAACTCAAGGATCAGTAATCGCCCGCCGGGCTTTAGGATGCGCTCCATGGAGCGCAATGCAAGTGCTTTGTCGGTGACGTTACGAAGTCCAAATGCGATGGTAATACAGTCAACGCTGTTATCCGGGAACGGCAGATACTGGGCATCACATTGAACCATGTGCAAGTTGCCAAAAGCCCCTGCATCGAGCAGCTTGTCACGCCCCACTTGCAGCATAGACGCATTGATATCGGCTAGAATCACCTTGCCATCGGTGCCCACTAACTTGGAGAAACGCGCCGATAGATCCCCCGTACCACCGGCAATATCCAATACGGTTTGGCCTGGCCGAACAGCGCTAAGCTCGATGGTAAAGCGCTTCCATAAGCGGTGAATGCCCGCCGACATTAGGTCGTTCATCAGGTCGTAGCGGCCCGCAACCGAATCAAAGACGCCGCGTACCAGCTTTTCTTTCTCATTGGTTTTAACGGTGGTGAAACCGAAGTGCGTAGTATCTTGGTCATCCCCAGAGGGGCGATTGTGGTCAGTCATGAGCGGGTGTCCGGCGTTCTGGTTGCCCCATTGTAACCGAGGATGCGTCTCTAATCAGGGTTTGATGTGGACTACTTGCACACTGGGATCACGGCTACTGCCCGCAGCATCCAGTGCCTCGATATAGCGTTGCCACAATAGAGTTTGGTTACGCGTCAGCTCATATAAGTATGGCCAAGTAAAAATACCGCTGTCGTGACCATCATCGAAAACAAGTTGCACCGCATAATGGCCTATGGGTTTGATGTCCGAAACACTGACGTCCTGTTTGCCGGTCTGCAGAACTTCTTGACCTGAAGCATGCCCCCGTACTTCCGCCGAAGGGGAGTGCACCCGTAAAAACTCAGCGCTTAATGCGCCCTCTGAGCCATCGTCGAACTCGAGTTCAAGCATTCGTCTGCTGCGGGCGTAATAAATGCGGGTGATTGCAGTCATTGTCGATGCTAGCTCGGTTACAAAATGAACCGCGATAGATCTTCATCTTGCGCCAAATCGCCCAGGCGCCCGTCAACGAAGGCGCTATCGACAGTGACATTTGAGCCATTGAGCCCCGCATCTGCTGCTGTGAACGAAACCTCTTCGAGGAGGCGCTCCATAACCGTATGCAGTCGTCGGGCGCCGATATTCTCGCCATGTTCATTAACTTGCCAAGCAATCTCTGCAAGACGCTCAATGCCCTCTTCGGTAAAGGTGACAGTAACCCCCTCCGTTGCTAATAGCGCTTGATACTGCGCGGTGAGCGCGGCTCTCGGCTCAGTGAGAATCCGCCTAAAATCTTCTGGTGTGAGTGCGTCAAGTTCGACCCGAATAGGCAGGCGACCCTGTAGCTCGGGAATAAGATCCGATGGCTTCGATAGATGGAATGCCCCCGAGGCAATAAACAAAATGTGATCTGTCTTGATCGTGCCATGCTTGGTGGTTACCGAGCAGCCTTCGATAAGCGGCAATAAATCGCGCTGAACCCCTTCTCTGGATACATCAGCACCGCCGGATTCGCCGCGTTTTGCCACTTTGTCTATCTCGTCGATGAAGATGATGCCATTTTGTTCCGCGGCTTCAAGCGCCTGTACCTTGAGTGCATCGTGATCGATTAGCTTGGCAGCCTCGTCTTCTTTGAGTACTTTTAAAGCATCTTGGACTGGCATTTTACGCGCCTTGCTACCGCCCTTCATATTAGAAAATAGCCCTTGAAGCTGCTGAGTCATTTCCTCCATACCTGGCGGCGTTAAAATATCGACGCTGGCGCCTTGCCCGCTGACCTCGACCTCTACTTCGCGGTCGTTGAGTTCGCCTTCACGCAGTTTTTTGCGCAGAATCTGCCGTGTCGAAGCGTTGGAATCATCGCGGCCTGGAGGCAGAAGAATGTCTAGCATGCGCTCTTCCGCAGCTTCCTCGGCACGAGCCTGTACTTTCTCGATAGCCTCTTCACGAAAAAGAGTCAGGGAGTTCTCAGCAAGGTCGCGCACCATCGATTCGACGTCTCTGCCAACGTAACCCACTTCAGTAAATTTCGTCGCTTCGACTTTAACAAAGGGTGCGTGAGCAAGTCTGGCGAGTCGGCGTGCAATCTCAGTTTTGCCCACTCCTGTTGGTCCAATCATCAAAATATTTTTTGGCGTAATTTCAGCGCGGAGCTCTGGATTAAGTTGCTGTCGTCGCCACCGGTTGCGCAGGGCGATGGCAACGGCGCGCTTGGCTTCCGACTGGCCGATAATGTGTTGGTCGAGGGAGTGAACAATTTCTCGTGGTGTCATAGCAGACATGAATTAACTCAGCGTCTCAATAGTGTGATTTTGATTGGTGTATACGCATATATCGCCGGCGATTTGCAGACCTTTACGAACAATTTCTTCGGCAGACATCTCGGTGGTGTCAAGCATCGCGCGGGCGGCAGATTGAGCAAAAGGCCCCCCTGAGCCAATCGCAATCAAATAGTCTTCCGGCTCGATGACGTCGCCGTTACCGGTGATGACCAATGATGTTGTGCTGTCGGCAACTGCCAGCAGCGCCTCAAGACGACGAAGCGAGCGCTCCGAGCGCCACAGCTTCGCGAGCTCAACAGCGGCTCTGGTGAGTTGGCCTTGATATTTCTCCAGCTGAGCTTCGAAGAGCTCAAACAGCGTAAAGGCATCCGCGGTGCCGCCTGCAAACCCTGCAATTACTTGACCTTGAAAGAGTCGCCGAACCTTTCGCGCATTACCTTTCATCACGGTATTACCCATGGAGACTTGCCCGTCGCCGCCGATGGCAACAACGCCGTTGCGACGAACGGACAGTATGGTGGTGCCGCAGTATTGTTCCATGGAAAACTCCTACTCGAGAGTTGTTGATGTGGAGGTGAAAGGAACGAAAATCAAGTGCTGGGTAAATGCAGCTCTATCGAGAGCGTAAGATCAGGGCGTGCGAGGTCGCTTCATCAGTAGCGTGTCGATAGATTGTTGTGCCGTCATGGAGCGCGCTTTTGCCATGGCGGAGCGGCTCTCGAAAGGGCCTAAATACACGCGATACCAAACGCCATTGCTACCGCGAGTCAGTTCTATCGTGGCCTCTAGCCCTAGTAAAGCCAGTTCTCCGCGCCGACGATCGGCATCCTTTTCCGCGCGAAATGACCCTGCTTGCAGAATAAACTGATCATCGCTCGACGTTTTTCCTCTCAGTTCTGCGGGCTCTACGTCGGAGGAAAAATCTAAATCTTGATTGGGTAGTAAGGTGTAGAAGTCAAAGCGGGGCTTGGTGTCTGTTGGCGCCTCGTTATCGCTTGATAGCGTTATAGGTTGGGGGCCGTCGGCCGCTTCTTTTGATAAATAAGTGACGCCCCCGGCGCCAATAATAACGCCGGCTAATGCCCCCGCTAAAAAGCCTTTGGCGTGAGCCATGGTAAGCGAGGGTGGGCCATCAGCATGCCCCGGAGTAGCTGTTTTACGCGCCGCACTTTTTTTCGTTGGAGCGCGTCGTGCTGTGCCCGTAGAAGTCGGCTTTTTACGGCCCGAGGTAGTCACTTACATGCTCTCCGGAGCAGAGACGCCAAGCAGATCAAGCCCATTCTCGAGAACTTGACGGGTCGCCTCGGCGAGGGCAAGTCGAGCCAATGAGAGCGCTTGATCGTCGCTATCAATAAGTTTCAGAGCATTGTAAAAGCTATGGAATTCGCTTGCGACTTCGCGTAGGTAATTGGCAATATCATGTGGCTCAAGTCGCTCTGCAGCTCCCGAGACCACCTCAGGGAATCGTCCGAGAATGAGCGCCAAGCTGCGCGCCTCAGGCTCCTTCAGCATATCCAAATGTGCGAGGCCCGCTTGAGGTTGCCAGTCCTCCCCGAGATCTAAGGCTTTGCGTTTAACGCTGCAAACACGAGCGTGTGCATACTGAATATAATAGACCGGATTCTCATTGGACTGAGACAGGGCTAAATCGATATCAAACGTGAGTTGCGATGTTGCTGCTCGAGCGGTGAGGAAGAATCGAGTCGCGTCCCGACCAACCCAGTCGATAAGGTCTCGTAGGGTGACGTAACTCCCCGCGCGTTTAGACAGCTTTACTTCGGTGCCGTCGCGCATGACGGTGACCATCTGATGTAGCACGTATTCAGGCCAGCCCTCGGGAATGCCCGTATCGAGGCCTTGTAATCCTGCTCTTACACGCGTGATTGTGCTGTGATGGTCTGCGCCTTGCTCGTTGATAACCCGCTCGAAGCCGCGTTGCCACTTGTTGAGGTGGTAGGCGACATCGGGAACAAAGTAAGTGTACCCCCCTTCGCGTTTTCGCATCACTCGGTCTTTATCGTCGCCAAAATCGGTACTTCGCAACCACAGCGCCCCGTCTTGCTCATAGGTATGGCCGTTCGCTGTCAGTCGCTCGACGGTAGTTTCAACATCGTGCCCCGCGTACAGTGAGCTTTCTAAAAAGTACTCGTCGAATTGGACGGCAAAGGCTTGCAGGTCAGCATCTTGCTCTCTGCGTAGCCACGCGACTGCAAACTCCTGAATATCATCTAGATTGTGTGGATCACCGCCCGCTGAAAGCGATCGATCGGCGGCTGAGACGGTTTCCTTGTTCAGGTAGGCTTGAGCGAGATCAGTGATGTATTCCCCTCGGTAACCGTCTTCTGGCCATTCGGCGTCGTCAGGTGTTAGGCCTAAAGCGCGAGCCTGAACGGACAGCGCTAAATTAGTAATTTGCTGTCCCGCATCGTTGTAATAAAACTCGCTATGTACATGCCACCCTGTAGCCTTAAGTAGTCGGCAGAGAGCATCTCCGATAGCTGCGCCACGACCATGGCCGACGTGAAGTGGCCCTGTCGGGTTGGCTGATACGAATTCCACTTGGACGCGCTTGCCTTGTCCGATATCGGTGTAACCATAACGGCGACCGGCGGCGAAGATGTCATTAACTGCTTGGGTGTTACTCGCTTGGGTTATAAAGAAGTTGATAAAGCCTGGGCCCGCAATGTCGGTTTTTTCTACGATAGCGTTCTCTGGAATGGCCAGTAGGATCCTCGCGGCGAGATCTCGGGGTGACATTTTGGCGTGCTTGGCAAGCACCATGGCCAAGTTAGTCGCTAAATCGCCGTGGCTGGGGTCTTTGGTATGGTCAATCTGAGGGGTAACTTTGGGATCCTCGACCAGAGTGCCGTCGGCGACAAGGTTTTGTAGCGCTTGACTCAGCAGGTTAGCGAGCGCTTGCTTCATAGTGGCATCCAGATGTGTGCAAGGTGGTAGATGTCGGCACAACTCAACCGTTTAATCCCTCATTATCCCTTGCTTACAGCATTTTTCACAGGGGGAGAAATGCCAATGCGGTATTAAACAGCCTCAACGGGGTCCACATCCATAAACCATTTGATGTCACTTCGCTTTTTGGTCTTGTCGGCAACCCATGCAAGTTGCGATGCCGCGTTGTGGAGCGCACGACGATCTTCTGACAGTAAGAGCAGTTGAGCTCTGTAGCGTCCGGCTCGTCGCGCCATAGCTGCGGGCACGGGACCGATGACTTGAACGCCTGGGGCGAGCTGCAGTTGGTTTTTGATTTGGGTCAAGAAATTCAGACCGTTGGTGAAATCAACGCTATCACACCGTAGCATCGCCATTGCACCTAGAGGCGGTAGCGCTCGTTGGCGCCTCTCTGCGAGGAGGTTTCTGGCAAGTTCGCCATAGCTTCGCTCCATGACTGCTTGAATGAGTGGATGATCAGGGTAATGGGTTTGAATTATCACACTCCCTGCATCTTTTCCTCGGCCAGCCCGACCACCTACTTGCGTAAGCAGCTGAAGTAGACGCTCTTCACCGCGAAAATCGGGGCTGAACAACAGCCCGTCGGCATCGACCACCCCGACGAGCGTTACCGCCGGGAAATGATGACCCTTAGTGAGCATTTGTGTACCCAAAATAATACATGGCTCGCCCGTGCTCAGCCGCTGAGCGAAATCATCCATCGCATTTCGGCCGGTCATGCTGTCGCTGTCTACTCTTAAAACAGGAAACGCGGGAAACAGGCGTTTTAGCGTGAGTTCGCTTTGTTCGGTACCAAGGCCTGCGCTTACAAGTCGACCGCTTTGGCAGGAGGGGCAGGAGCGGGGCAAGAACTTTTTACTGTTGCAGTGATGGCAGCGAAGCTCCGCAGGTTTGCGATGTACTGCTAGGCGTGCATCGCAGTGATCGCAGCCCGCAAACCATCCGCAATCATGACATAAGAGTGTCGGCGCAAACCCTCGTCGATTGAGAAACAGCAGAACCTGTTTGCCCGAAGTCAGGGTAGCTTGCATTGCTGATAATAGCGGCTGCGAAAGACCGGCTTCTAGTGACAGTCCGCGAACGTCGACCACTGCTTTTCGTGGAATTGAAGCGCCACCTGCGCGTTCGGTCAGGGCATGTAATGTGTATTTGCCAATTTCCACGTTGCTAAGTGATTCGAGACTCGGCGTTGCTGATCCTAGGACGATGGGGCAGTTGTGTAGCTGTGCACGTTTCACGGCAACATCCCGCGCTGAGTAGCGCAGTCCATCTTGCTGATGGAAGGATTGATCGTGCTCCTCATCGACAATTATCATTCCCAAATTAGCGACGGGAGCGAATACTGCTGATCGAGTGCCCAGGATAATGGCTGCGCTACCGTCACGAGCCATGGCCCAGTGCCGGTCTCGCTCGCCATCTGAGAGGCCTGAATGCAGCATAACAACAGGTGCGTTAAAGCGAGCTTGGAATCGAGTCAGCATTTGGGGTGTAAGACCAATTTCAGGCAGCAAAATTAGTACCTGCCTGCCCTGATTGATTATTTCAGCAGCGCACTGCAAATAAACTTCGGTTTTCCCGCTGCCGGTAATCCCCTCAATAAGGTGACAAATGAATCCAGCTTGATCGGCGTTAATGGCGTTAATGACCGTACGCTGTTCTTGAGTGGGCTTGAGAGGATCGTTGCATGACCATGCCTCGGTATTCTTGAGCGTGCAGTATTCGATGAGGTCTTTCGCGGCCAGCGCACGAACAATGGTTCTGGATAATCCTTGGCTATTGAGCTCATCAATTGAGTGGGGCCGCTCTTGCAAGGCTGTTAACAGCGCAGCCTGTTTTTTAGCGCGACTTAGCGCTCCTGGTGGCAACCCAAGGCCTCGTTCATTGAGTTTTACGCCTTGCTTACCTGTCGGCGCAGGGGGCTCCCCCCGTCGCTCTCTTGGGCTTAAGCCCAAAACAAAAACTTCCCCAGGAGGGTGCAAATAATAGCGAGTCGCCCAGCTCAATAGCGATAAGTGCACGCTGTCTAAAAGCGGCTCGGTATCTATGACGCTGTCGATAGCACGCAGTTTTTCCGGGTTTATGACGTCTTGCTGGGGCGATGACGAATCGATCACCTCAACAACGACTGCGGTCACCAGCCGATTACCTAAGGGTGCGCTCACTCGAGTTCCCAATAGCAGCGGTCGGTTTGGCGCGTCTCCCGATGCGTCTTTAGGGGGCAGGTAGTCTAGTAAAGACAGCAGGGGTGCAGCCACGGCGCAGCGATACAGCAGGCGAGTGCCTGCGGGCGCAGAAGAGGGCGCAGTGAGCAATGGCTGGGTTTCGGTCAATCGTATTCTCCTCGTAAGCTGCTTATGGTAACCGTAGTTGGGCAGTAGGGAAGCAGCTTTCCTTTTGGGTTGAGCCGGCAGGGTGTAACTAAGGGTTGAAAAGCTCCGCTTCTCTGGTATTATCCGGCCTCTTTTTTTAAGCGTCAGCCGAAAGGCGAGGTAAAACCCATGAAAGCAGAAATTCATCCGCGCTACGAAGATGTCACTGCACGCTGCAGCTGCGGCAACGAGATCAAGACACGTTCTACTCTCTGCAACGACTTAACTATCGACGTATGCAGCAACTGCCACCCATTCTTCACGGGCAAGCAGAAGGTTCTTGACACGGGCGGTCGTGTAGATCGTTTCAACAAGCGCTTTGCAGGTCGTAGTCTTAAGAAGTAAGCTCTGCTTTGACGGAAAAACGCCGGCTACGCCGGCGTTTTTTTTGCCTTGACGACGGGTTCTTACATTTTTTTACCGTTTGGGCTAATCACCACGGCTGTTGTATTGAGGATCAGAATGTCTAAGCAATTAATGAAAGATGCTTTGGAATACCACGCGTTACCTGTTCCAGGGAAGATCAGTATTGAGTTGAGCAAACCGGCCTCAACTCAGCGCCACTTGGCTATGGCGTATTCTCCTGGTGTGGCTGAGCCTTGCCTGGAAATTGCCCGCGATCCAAGTCTAGCCTATCGCTATACCGGCAAAGGCAATAGCGTGGCAGTGATAAGTAATGGCAGTGCGGTGCTGGGATTGGGGAACCTGGGTGCTCTTGCAAGTAAGCCCGTGATGGAGGGTAAGGCGTTGCTATTTAAGCGTTTTGCTGACATCAACGCTATTGATGTTCTGGTTGATACGCAGGATGTGGATCTCTTCGTTAATACCGTGCGCGCGATCTCTTGTACTTATGGCGGTATCAACCTTGAGGATATCAAGGCGCCAGAATGCTTTGAAATTGAACGACGTCTTCAAGCCGCTTGCGATATTCCGGTGTTCCACGACGACCAGCACGGCACGGCAATAGTGACCGCGGCAGGGCTTGTTAATGCGCTAGAAGTGCAAGAAAAGACACTCAATAACGTCAATATTGTGTGCCTTGGAGCCGGTGCAGCGGCCGTCGCCTGTATGACGTTGCTCTTGGAGATGGGCGCAGACCCAGCGCGCATGCTAATGCTTGACCGACAGGGGGTTATTCATAGCGGTAGGGAGAATCTTAATGAGCAAAAAGCGTTGTTTGCAGTGGATACAGATAAACGCACGCTAGACGATGCGATGGCTGGTGCAGACGTTTTCATCGGGCTGTCAGGCGCGGATTTGCTCAGCGCAGAGATGGTCGAATCGATGGCAAAGAACCCTATCATTTTTGCTTGTTCCAATCCTGATCCAGAAATTAATCGTGAGCTTGCACTGGCAACACGGAGCGATATTGTGATGGCGACGGGACGTTCTGATTATCCGAATCAGGTCAATAACGTACTGGGCTTCCCATTTATTTTCCGAGGAGCGCTCGATGTTCGCGCCTCGACCATTAATGAGTCCATGAAGATTGCGGCGGTAAAAGCACTTGCCGCACTTGCTCGAGAGCCCGTTCCTGAATCCGTGCTAGATGCATACAGTTTGGTGGAGCTGCAGTTCGGCCCCGAATATATTTTACCTAAGCCGATGGATCCCCGTCTCATGCCCATTATTGCCGCCGCAGTTGCTCGGGCGGCGGTGGAAAGTGGCGTCGCTCGTAGCCCTCTTGACGACGATTATGAGGAGCAGCTGTGGGGCGGTGTTGGTTTCGGTGCGGATCGTAACTGGCGTTGAGCGCTAAAACAGCCCTTCCAATTCATCGGTGCCCAGAGGTTGTTGGCTATCGGTGCTTTCGCTTGGCAGGAATTCTTCGAGGAAATACTCAAGCATGCTGTTTTCAGGCGTTCCAGTAACTCTGCGTCCGGATGCTCGATCAATGCGCAGGCGCACTATGCCCTCGGGCATGCCTACATTTGGCGCGTCAGCACTTAACGCCTCGCCCATAAATCCTATCCAAATCGGCAGTGCGGCGGTTCCGCCGAACTCTCGTCGGCCCAACAGGCTGTAATCATCAAAACCGACCCACGCGGTGGTCACTAACTCCTGGTTGTAGCCGGAAAACCAGGCATCGCGAGGGCCGTTAGTGGTTCCTGTTTTACCCGATATATCGTCGCGTTTGAGCACTCTTGCGCGACGGCCTGTGCCGCGCTGAATGGCATCAGACAGCATGGACGTAACGATAAAACTTGCCCGTGGATCCATCACTTGCGCTGCTTGTTTGTGAGCAGGTGTATCGTCGATCAAAATGTCTTCCATCCGCAGCGGGGCGTCCGCGTCCACGCTAAGTGAATTCTCCGGTTTTGCGTAGGCGACGACCGGGTCGGCCTGAAAGACCACTTGACCCTTTGAGTCCTCTATTCGTTCAATGAGATAGGGTTCGACTCTATAGCCGCCATTGGCGAGAATCGTGTAGCCCGATGCAACTTCTAAGGGCGTAAACGCGTGCGTGCCTAAAGCGAGCGTGAGGTTTCTAGCCATCCCTTCGGTATCAAAGCCTAACTGCTCGACGTAATCTACAAACCTGCCGACTCCAAGGCGTTGTAATACTCTGATAGAAACTAAATTACGTGAGAACGTTAGCGCTTCTCGAAGTCGAGTAGGCCCGTAGAATTTACCGCTGTCATTTTCTGGCCGCCAGATTTGATCCGTCGACAAATTATCAAGCACTACTGGGGCATCATTGATCAGGGTGGCGGTCGTGATGCCTGACTCCAAGGCGGCTGCATACAAAAACGGCTTGAAATTCGAACCTGGCTGTCGGCGCGCTTGGGTCGCACGGTTGAACTTTGATAGCTCAAAGCCCATGCCGCCAACCAAGGCTTTAATAGCGCCGTCTTTCGGATTGAGCGATACCAACGCGGCCTGTGCTCTAGGTACCTGAGTGAGTCGCCACTGCCCGCTCTCCGCATCATGCAGAATACGAATCATGTCCCCAGTACTGAGTAGTTCTTCGATGCTCTTACTGGGCGCTGCGGTCAAATTTTCGGTGCGAAAACGACGAACTTGTGCGAGATCGCCGAGCCAGTGGAGTCGGTGAACGAGGCCGGATTTATCCAGCACATCGGCGCCGTCCACATCAGTCGCTGTGACAATGGCGGGCGTTAAGCCGGCGATGATGGGCATGTCATCGAGGGCCGCTTGCCAGCGAAGCCAGAGAGCTTCGGTCTGCTCTCCTTCGAGCGGCGGGTGTCGCTGCTCTGGCCCGCGCCAGCCGTGCCGGCTATCGTAGGTTTTAAGGCCATCGATAAGCGATTTTTTTGCAGCTATTTGAAGTTTGCTGTCGACCGTTGTGTGTACCACATAGCCGTCGTTGTAGGCGTCGTTGCCAAACCGAGTGAGCATCTCTTGGCGAACCATTTCCGCCACATAGTCCGCGTCAACCTCAACCAGCAAGCCATGATAGGCAGCCGTAACCGGTTCAGCACTTGCGCTCTTGCGCTCTGCGGCGCTTATCAGGTCGAGTGATTCCATTCGCCCTAAGATCCAGTTGCGCCGATTCTTGCCAGCTTCTGGGTTACTGAGCGGGTTATTGCGTGAAGGTGCCTTTGGAATACCTGCAAGCATAGCTTGCTGCGCGAGATTCAGCTCGCTGAGTGACTTGCCGTAATAGGTTTGTGCGGCAGCTTCGAACCCGTACGCCCTATGCCCGAGAAAGACTCGATTGACGTAGAGCTCAAAAATTTCCTCTTTCGATAGCGCGTGTTCAATCTCGATGGCGAGCAAGATTTCGTTGAACTTCCGTAAAAAAGTGCGCTCGAGAGACAAGAAATAGTTTCGTGCAACCTGCATGGTTAGCGTGCTGCCGCCGCTGCGCTTTTGTCCGGTAGCGATTAGTTCTGTGATTGCGCGCGCAAGCCCGAGCATATCGACGCCACCATGCTCGAAAAATTGGTCGTCCTCAGCTGCAAGCAGTGCATCAACGAAGTGCTCTGGAATCTCCTCGAACTTAAGTGGGCTGCGTTTTTGCTCACCGAATTGACCAATTAACAGGCCATCCTGACTTAGCACACGCATGGGCGTTTGCAGTTTGACGTCTCGCAGTGTGTCGGCTTCGGGCAGATTAGGGCCCAAATAAAGATAGAGGCCAGCCAGCAACCAAGCTATGGCGCAGCTACTAATGAGGATTAGAACGGCCAATTTGCGAGTGATTCGCAAAATAGTATTCTCCATATCGTGGAAACAGAACGCTAGGATCGCAGAAAATCTCAGTTTTTGGCGTTATTAAGGTAAAAAAATTGCGTCAACGTGACCTATTTAACAGCTTAAGGTGCAATAGTAGTGCAATGAGAACGTAAACTCAGCGTATTATACTGACAGCGATATGCTAACTAGACGTGGCGTAACAATAACTAAATCAGGGGCTGACAGTGCTAGGGCTTTTTAGTAAGCGCAACACCACGCAGATGCTAGGCGTGGACATCAGCTCAACGACTGTGAAGCTTATTGAGCTTAGCCGATCGGGCGAGCGCCTAACAGTTGAAAGCTATTCTGTCGCGCCTTTGTCTCAAGAGGCCGTGATAGAAAAAAATATCAACAACGTTGCCGAAGTTGCCAATGCTGTGCGCAACGTCCACACCCAAGCGCGCACCAAGAACAAGCTCGTCGTGGCCGCAGTTGCAGGGTCGTCAGTCATTACCAAAGTGTTACCCATGCCTGACGGTTTAAAAGACGATGACATGGAAACTCAGCTGACCCTCGATGCAGACCAATACATTCCTTACCCGCTCGATGAGGTCGCGATTGATTTCGAAATTCAAGGCCCCACCGCGGGACGCGATGGTTCTGTGGATGTGCTTTTAGCTGCGTGTCGACGCGAAACCATTGACTCACGGGTAGAAGCGATTGAGCAGGCAGGCCTCATTCCTCGCGTTATTGATGTTGAAGCCTACGCAATGGAGCGTGTGTTTGAGCTACTGAAAACGCAGGCTGATCTCGACAACCGCGCTACTGTGGCGATTGTAGATATCGGTGCAACCATGACGACCCTCTCCGTATTACATCGTGGTGAAACTATTTATACCCGTGAGCAGCTATTTGGCGGCAAGCAGTTAACCGACGAAATCATGCGGCGCTACGGACTTCCCATGGAGGAAGCGGGGCTTGCCAAAAAGCAAGGTGGCCTGCCTGACGACTATGAAAGTGACGTACTTGAACCATTCCGAGAAGCCGTGGTTCAGCAGATCAGCCGCTCGCTTCAGTTCTTCTTCTCTTCGAGTGATTTTAACGGCGTTGATTGTATCTTCCTCGCTGGCGGCGTTTCCTCTATGGATGGGCTCGCCAGCGTGATCTCTGAGCGATTATCGACACCTGCAGTCGTTGCGAATCCCTTTGCCGACATGATTATTTCACCCAAAGTGAATGCGGTGGCGCTTATCGGTGACGCGCCGGCACTGCTTATTGCCTGTGGGCTGGCTCTGAGGAGTTTTGACTAATGGCGAGAATTAACCTACTGCCCTGGCGGGAAGAGCGCCGGGCCGAGCAGAAGAAACAGTTTCTGGCTGCCCTGGGTGCTACGGCATTGTTTGCCGTCCTTGTCTTGATTCTGGTCGATCAAGTTATCACTTCACAGATTAAGGGCCAGAATGCGCGCAACACCTATCTTCAAACCCGCATTGCCGAGCTTGACTTTGAGGTTTCTGAGATTCGAGATTTACAGCGTAAACGCAGTCAGTTAATCGAACGTATGCGCGTTATTCAGGAATTGCAGGGAAATCGTCCTGTTATCGTTCGTATCATCGATCAGCTTGTCCGAACGGTTCCCGACGGTGTGTTCTATACGGAGCTCGTGACGCGAGAAGGTCAGATATCGGTTAAAGGCGTCGCTGAATCCAATAACCGCGTGTCGAGCTTAATGCGTAGACTCGAAGCTTCCGACTGGCTAGAGGAGCCAAATCTTGACGCTGTTCGCTCAGCGCCGGAGTACGGTGAGCAGGCGACAACGTTTAATTTGACCGTGGGTATTCAGCTACCTAACACGGATGGGGGCGTCTGATATGTCAGTTATAGACTCTCTGCAGTCCCTCAATGATCTCGATTTAAGCGATCTTGATTTTGACAATCTCGGTAGCTGGCCCCCAGCGCTGAAAGTAATTGTGGGATTCATACTTTGGATCCTTATTTTTACTGGGGGCTATTATTACCACGTTGAAGGTTTGCAGGCCCAGCTTCAGACCGTGCGCGGACAAGAGGCTGATTTACGGCGAGATTTTGAGAAAAAAGCATTTGAAGCAGCGAACTTGGAAGCCTATAAGCGCCAGATGGTAGAAATGGAAGAGAGTTTTGGTGCACTTGTGAGTCAGTTGCCGAGCGATACCGAAGTTCCAGGTCTATTAGAGGATATTACCAATAAAGGCGAAATTAATGGCCTGACTATCGACACCATTGACTTACTCGATGAGGTGCCAGAAGAGTTTTACATGGAACTGCCTATCCGTATCAACGCAATAGGCTCCTATCACGACCTCGGTGCTTTTATTTCCGGCATGGCAGGCCTGCCCCGAATTGTAACGCTACACGATTTCGATATTAAGGCGCCTGGCAGTGCGACTAATCAGTTGGAAATGACTATTCTTGCTAAGACGTATCGCTATCGCGATGATGAAAACGAGGGAGGGCGCTGATATGCCCCTAAAGTATTTCTCGCGCGTGCTTTGCGTCTTTTCTTTCGGATTGTTGGTCGCGTGTGGCGGAGGTGACATGAGGGATCTCGATGCCTTTATGGCCGAGAAGCGCGCACGTCCCGGTGGGGTCATCGAGCCTATTCCGACGTTTAAGGCTTATGAAGCTTTTGCCTATTCGGCGACAACAATGCGCAGCCCCTTTGACCGACCAGTCGAGGTGCGGGAGGTCACGCAGCTGAATGCGCGTTCCGCTATTCGGCCAGATAACGAGCGTGGCAAAGAATTTTTAGAGCAATTCACCTTTGATTCCCTGCGTATGGTCGGAAACTTAGAGCGAGGAGGTCAAGAGTGGACCCTCGTTCAGGATCCCGATGGTGGTATTCATCGGGTGCGAGTCGGCAGCTATTTGGGCCGAGACCATGGGAAGGTGGTAGCAATGGGTGAAGCATTTGTGGCAGTGGTAGAAATTGTGTCTGATGGTACCGCTGAAGGTTGGGTTGAACGCCCGCGAACAATTGAACTTAGCGGTCAATGAGCACTGAGAGTTTGGCAATGGAGACAGCCCTTATGACGTGGCTAAAACAGATGAGCAAAGGATTTGCCGTGTTATCGGCCCTTAGTGTGGCCCCAGCATTTGCTGAGCCAGTCATTGAGGACATTACCTTTAGTTCTCAGCCGGGTAGTAAGTTTGAGGTGCGTCTCGATTTCAATGAGCCCCCGCCAGCAGACCTCAACGCCTATACTATTGAGGAGCCCGCACGTATTGCGATTGATTTCCCCAACACCAAGAGCGGTCTTGATCAAAAGCGCTACGCTTTGCCCTATGGCAATGCTACCGGCGTCTTGGTGTTAGAGGCGGGTGATCGAACGCGCATGGTGATCAATTTAGTTAAGTTGGTGCCTTATGAAACGGTAATCAACGGCAATCAGCTCATCTTACAGGTAGGGCAAGACAGTAGTGGCGAGTATGCCGCGAAAACCAGCGCAGATAGGGTGCTTAAAACACAGGTTAGTCAGGTCGCCAAAGCCCGCTCTCAGCTTGAAGACCTCCAGTTTCGCCGATCTGGCGAAGGCGAAGGGCGCCTAGTCTTGGTCTTAAGCGACCCTTCGGTTGACGTCAATGTGTTCTCCGAAGGTGGGGACATAAATCTTGAATTTCTAGAGACGTCAGTTCCTGAATCATTGCTGCGCCGCTTTGATGTCACCGATTTTGCAACGCCAGTGAGCAGTATTGAGGTGAGCACGACAGAGCGCGGTGCACGCTTCCTGCTAAAGGCGAGCGGTAACTTTGACTATTTGGCTTACCAAACGGGTAAGGAATATATACTGAGTGTTAAACCGCTATCGAAAGAAGAGAAGCAAGAGCGGCTCAACGAATTTAGCTATGTGGGCGATCGAATCTCACTTAATTTCCAAGATATTGAGGTGCGCGCGGTACTTCAGCTGATTGCCGACTTCAC
Organism: uncultured Luminiphilus sp.; assembly: GCA_905479205.1. Classification (GTDB taxonomy): domain Bacteria; phylum Pseudomonadota; class Gammaproteobacteria; order Pseudomonadales; family Halieaceae; genus Luminiphilus. Next base: position 10,235 of record CAJQLP010000110.1, on the reverse strand, counting down.
AGAGCTTAATTTGGTGGCGTCGGATACGGTTTCCGGCAACATTACCTTGAGACTGCAAAACGTTCCTTGGGACCAGGCGCTTGAGTTAGTGCTCAAAACTAAGGGCTTGGACAGTCGCCAAATCGGCAACGTCCTCATGGTTGCTCCAGCTAATGAGATAGCTGAACGAGAGCGGCAAGAGATTGAAGCAAACAAGCAGATTGCAGAACTCGCGCCTTTAAAAAGCGAGTTTATTCGTGTTCGCTACGCAAAAGCTTCTGACGTCATCCAGCTATTTGAAGCGGGCTCCGAAGAGGGCGGCTCATTGATCTCTGAGCGTGGCTCGGTTGTGGTTGATGAGCGCACTAACTCGATTATTGTCACCGATACAGCGGCGAAGCTCGCAGAGATTCGTGATTTGATTGAGCGCGTCGATGTGCCGATTCGTCAGGTCATGATTGAGGCGCGAATTGTTATCGCGCAGACTAATCTTGATGAAGAATTGGGTATTGAGTGGGGTGGCGGTTACGTTAGCACTGACGACGGCAATGTTTTCTCAATATCAGGTAGCCGAGAGAGCGTGGTCGGTATTAACGAATCGATTATCGCGGGAGAGACCCCATCATTACAGTTTCCGGTTGAAGGCGGTATCGGCGGTGGCGGCAACGGCGGCAACCAGCAGCAAAATCAAGGTCTCGGTGCGGCGATGGTTGACCTTGGCTTGACAACGGCGACTAGCGGCTTTGCTGTAGGCTTTACTTCTAACGACCTCTTCTTGACTGCGGAGCTCTCGGCTCTGGAAGCGTCGGGTCAGGGTGAGGTTGTGAGCCAGCCGAAGATCATCACTGGCGATAAGCAGGAAGCCAGCATCAAATCGGGTACTGAGATTCCCTATCAAGAAGGCGCGGCATCTGGTGCAACGACGGTGTCGTTCAAAGAGGCTGTCTTGCAGTTAAAAGTGACGCCCAATATTACCCCTGATGATCGAATTCTTCTGGATTTGGTTGTTAATCAAGATTCCGTCGGTGACTTGGTGCCCAGTGGCACCGGTGGTTTGATTCCTACGATTGACACAACTGAGCTCACTACTCAGGTGCTGGTGGGCAATGGAGAGACGGTTGTCTTGGGGGGTGTTTTTCAGAATGAAGATTTGACCCAGATTTCAAAGGTGCCATTTTTGGGTGATATTCCCTACCTTGGCAATTTCTTCAGAAGCACGACCACTAAAACCAGTAAGACAGAAACATTGATCTTCATCACGCCGCGTATATTATCCGAAGCTTTGGTGGATTAAGCGACGTTATTCATGGATGGAGGTAGCTGCATAATATTGGTCGGACCAATGGGGGCTGGAAAGTCCACTGTGGGCCGCGCTTTGGCAGAGCTGCTTCAGTACGAGTTCGTTGATAGCGACGAGGAAATTGAACGACGCACGGGTGCAAACGTCTCCTGGATCTTCGAGATTGAAGGCGAAAATGGCTTCAGGGATCGAGAGCAGCAGGTGATTGCTGAGCTGGTCGAGCGCGAACGGGTTGTGATCGCAACCGGTGGTGGCGCGGTAATGCGTGATGCCAATCGTGAGGTTCTGCGAAGTAAGGGCTTGGTGGTATATTTGTACGCGAGTTTGCGCGAGCAAGTGCGACGTACCGGCAATAGCCAGAAGCGCCCGCTGCTTGCGGGAAAGAACCGGAAAAGTGTGCTGTCAGAACTAATGCGTATTCGCGACCCACTGTATCGAGAGGTTAGTGATTTAGTGATGCCCACCGATAACCGTGGTGCTAAGAAGCTAGCACAACATTTGCGAGCGCAGATCCCCTCAGAAAGTCCTGAAGTTTCTAGCCCTAAATAGCTAGTCTTGATTGATCTATGAGTACTATTCAACAGGAATAACGATGTCTACTCGGATACACACTCTGCACGTGAATCTTGCCGCGACGGCACGCGACCGAAGCTACCCTATAGTTATTGGGCAGGGTTTGCTCGCTGACTCTGCCCTATTTACCGATTTTATTGGCGATCGGCCAGTTGTACTTGTCAGCAATGAAACTGTGGCACCGCTCTACGCTGATCGAGTACGCATGGCGCTAGGAGAGGCGCGGCAGGTCAGCGAAGTCATACTCCCGGATGGGGAAGCGTTCAAAAACTTGGAAACGCTTAACCACATTTTCACCGCGGCATTGACTGATCGCCATGAGCGGCGTTCGGTTTTTATTGCACTGGGTGGCGGGGTGGTCGGTGACATGACCGGTTTTGCTGCCGCCTGCTACATGCGAGGTGCAGACTTTCTGCAACTACCCACCACATTATTGGCGCAAGTTGATTCATCAGTGGGCGGTAAGACAGGCGTAAATCATTCTGCGGGTAAGAACATGATCGGCGCGTTTCACCAGCCTTTGGGTGTCTTCATCGACGTTGATACCCTGCATTCCCTGCCGGAACGCGAGTTCGCCGCGGGTGTTGCCGAAGTTATAAAGTATGGCTGTATTTATGACACAGCATTTTTTCATTGGCTTATCGAGGCTCGCACAAAGTTGCTGGCAAGAGATCAAGCAGTGATTGCAGAAGCGATTGAGCGTAGCTGCGCAATTAAAGCCGAGGTAGTCGCCCAAGACGAACGCGAGGGCGGGTTGCGCGCTATATTGAATTTCGGACATACGTTTGGCCATGCGATCGAGCATGTTCAGGGTTATGGCGCGTGGTTACACGGTGAGGCGGTTGCGGCCGGAATGGTTATCGCGGCCAGAATTTCGGCCAATCGGGGTTGGATCCTGCCCAATGAAGTCGCTACCCTTGAGGACTTTTTGACGAGTTTTAAGCTACCAGTAAGCGCGCCCAGTAATATGGATGCAGAGGTCTTTCTTGCAGCTATGAGCTCTGATAAAAAGGTCAGTCACGGCACTATTCGATACGTGCTGCTTTCTGAGTTAGGTAAGGCATCGATAGTTGATGATATTAGCCAGGATGAGATTACCATCGCGGTGCGCGGATAACTGCGGCCTGCAAAATTTGGACGTTTTTTGATCAATTGTTCGTTTCCGGCCAGATGTGTAAAATAGCCGGCCTTTTGACTTGACCCCCTCCGGGTGTTGCTCTCGTTGCGGTTTGCCCGTCGACGACACTATATGTGGCTAAATATGACTCGAATAGCTGAAACGGGTGCTGCGGCTGCTGCCGAATCACACCCGCAAGGACTCTACCGCCCTGAAGAATTCCGTGATAACTGCGGGTTTGGATTGATTGCGCATATCGAAGGGCAGCCGAGCCATCGGTTACTGCAAACAGCGATTGAATCACTGACATGCATGACTCACAGAGGCGGTATTGCTGCTGATGGTAAAACCGGTGACGGGTGTGGGTTGTTGCTGCAGATGCCTGATAGCTTCATGCGCAGTGAAGCGCAATCTGCGTTTGGGCGAGATCTCGGTTCACATTATGCGGTCGGTATGATTTTTATGGCGCAGGATACTGAGCGTCAAGCCGCCGCGCGCGCAGGCATTGAGGCTGCGCTGACACAAAACGGCCTTGCAACTATCGGCTGGCGAGTTGTTCCAACCTCGCCCGATGTTTGTGGCGAAATTGCCTTGTCGCAATTGCCCCATATTGAACAGGTGTTTATCGCCGCGGAGCATTTAGATCACGCACATTTGGCTCCTCAGTTGTTCATGGCCCGGCGCCAAGCTGAGATCGCGCTTGCAGGCGATGAAGATTTCTACATCTCTAGTCTTTCAGACCAAGTTGTTTCTTATAAAGGCCTGGTAATGCCGGGCGACTTGGCGCACTTCTATCCGGATCTCAACGACAAACGGCTAGAAACAGGCATTTGTGTATTCCATCAGCGCTTTTCAACAAATACGTTACCTCGGTGGCCCCTCGCGCAGCCCTTCCGCATGCTTGCTCATAATGGCGAGATCAACACTATCGAGGGTAACCGCAGCTGGTCTAAGGCGCGCACACCCAAGCTAAAATCACCGTTGCTACCTGATTTGCAGAGCGTTGCGCCATTGGTTAACACCAGCGGATCCGATTCATCAAGTTTGGATAACATGCTGGAACTGCTTACCACCGGTGGTGTGGAGTTGCCGCGCGCGCTGCGAATGCTGATCCCACCCGCGTGGCAAAATATCGAAGGTATGGATCCCGATCTTAAAGCGTTTTATCAATACAACGCTATGCACATGGAGCCATGGGATGGCCCAGCGGGCATCGTACTAACCGACGGCCGCTATGCAGTCTGCCTTCTTGATCGCAACGGCTTACGCCCTGCGCGCTGGGTAACCACTCGCGATGGGTTTATTACTGTCGCCTCGGAAATCGGCACCTATGATTACAAGACCTCTGATGTGATTGCCAAAGGCCGCGTTGGGCCTGGTCAAATTCTTGTGGTCGATACCCACGAAGGAAAAGTGCTACACACGCCAGATATCGACAATATGCTGAAGGCACGAAACCCTTATAAAAAGTGGTTGAAGGACAACGCTCAGTTTATTCGAGGAAATTTCAGCGGTGAAATAGCTCCTGGTATTCCCGAAGAGGACTTGGACACTTATCAAAAGATGTTCCAAGTGAGTTTTGAGGAGCGCGACCAAGTGCTTCGCCCGCTAGCCGAATCGGGAAATGAGGCGGTTGGCTCTATGGGCGATGACACGCCCATGGCGGTATTGTCGGCCGGCCAGCGCTCGCTTTATGATTATTTCCGCCAAAAGTTTGCTCAGGTGACTAACCCACCTATTGATCCTTTGCGTGAAGCCATTGTGATGTCGCTCGAGGTCGATCTCGGCGGTGAGTGTAATGTTTTCGCTGAGACCGAAGAGCATGCTCGCCGTATTAGTCTAACGTCACCTGTTCTTTCGCAGGACAAGTTCAATACCCTGTTAAGCCTTGGCGATGACGGCATGAAAGTTGCCGATATCGATGCCACGTATGACCCCGAGAACGGTGACTTACGGGGTGCACTCGAAGGTCTTTGCCTCAGTGCAGACGCGGCGGTTCGCGACGGCGCCACTATTCTGATTTTATCTGATCGAAATATCGATGGTCAGCGGCTACCCATACACAGTTTGTTGGCTACGGGTGCCGTGCATCATCATTTGATTCGCGAGGGCCTGCGCGCCGACGCGAACTTAATCATTGAAACTGCCAGTGCGCGAGATTCACATCAAATTGCCTGTTTATTAGGCTTCGGCGCAACCGCGATTTACCCTTACCTCGCGTACAGTGTCCTTGAAGATCAGCTACGCACCGGCGAGCTTCTAGGGGACCCTACCGACTGCTATAAAAACTATCGCAAAGGCATCAATAAGGGCCTGCTGAAAATCATGTCCAAGATGGGTATCTCGGCGGTCAACTCTTACCGGGGTGCACAGCTATTTGAGGCGGTGGGCTTAAGCCGCGAAGTCGTCGATGTTGCGTTTACTGGCGTTGCGTCACGAATCGCCGGCGCAGGTTTTGCGGAGCTTCAGCAGGATTTAACGATTGTTGCGGCTCGCGCGCGCTCAAAGCGTAAAACGATTGAGCCGGGCGGCCTGCTGAAATTCGTTCACGGTGGCGAGTACCATGCCTTCAACCCTGATGTGGTAATGACTTTGCAACAAGCTGTTGCCAGCGGCGATTACGCAGATTATCAACGCTACGCTCAGTACTGTAACGTGCGCCCTGTTGCGGCGCTGCGAGATTTGCTCGCATTGGATCTACCGGCGCAGGGTATTGATCTGGATCAGGTTGAGCCGATCGAAAATATTTTGAAGCGCTTTGACTCAGCCGGCATGTCATTGGGAGCCCTGTCGCCTGAGGCCCATGAAGCTTTGGCAATGGGCATGAACAAAATTGGCGCGCGTTCCAATAGCGGCGAGGGTGGTGAAGATCCTGCTCGTTTCAATACCAATCGAGTGTCTAAGATCAAACAGATTGCCTCAGGCCGCTTCGGCGTAACACCGCATTATTTGGTCAACGCAGAAGTGCTGCAGATTAAAGTGGCGCAAGGCGCGAAGCCAGGCGAGGGTGGGCAGCTGCCGGGGGGCAAGGTTAATGATCTTATTGCTCGGTTGCGCTTCTCGGTGCCGGGCGTGACGTTGATCTCACCACCACCGCACCACGATATTTACTCCATCGAAGACTTGGCGCAGCTTATTTTCGATCTAAAGCAAGTCAATCCTGAGGCCTTGGTATCGGTGAAATTAGTATCGGAGCCCGGCGTTGGCACTATCGCTGCCGGTGTGGCGAAGGCCTATGCAGACCTCATCACTATTTCAGGCTACGACGGCGGTACCGCAGCTAGCCCCCTGACATCGATTCGCCATGCAGGTTCGCCATGGGAATTGGGGTTAGCGGAGGTGCAGCAAACGCTTCGGGGCAATCGGTTGCGAGGCAAAATTCGCTTGCAAGCCGATGGCGGTATGAAAACCGGACTTGACGTGATCAAGGCTGCTATTTTGGGTGCCGAAAGCTTTGGTTTCGGTACCGCCCCGATGGTCGCTTTGGGTTGTAAATACCTTCGGATTTGTCATTTAAATAACTGTGCGACCGGTGTTGCAACTCAAAATGCGGTACTGCGCAATGAGCATTTTGTAGGCGATGTTGACCGCGTGGTGAACTTCTTTACCTTTATTGCCACTGAGACTCGTGAGTGGCTGGCTAAGCTCGGCGTGAGTAAGTTGGAAGATCTGATCGGTCGAACTGATTTGCTTAAGCGTCTACCTGGTACCACAGACAAGCAGGCGGCCCTGAACCTCGATCCTATTTTGTGGACCGATCCCGACGCCGTTGATCAACCACAGTTCTGCCAAGTGGCCAGCAACGATCCTTTCGATACCGGTGACAAAGCGAATCTCATGGTATCGGACATGTTGCCCGCTATTGAATCGGGCGCGGGGGGTGAATTTAGCTACACCATCACCAACTGTGATCGCTCGATTGGTGCGCGACTCTCCGGTGAAATTGCCAAGCGTTATGGCAACGCGGGTATGGAAGATTCCCCTCTTGTCATCCGTTTGGCCGGCACGGCAGGTCAGAGCTTTGGTGTGTGGAATGCTGGCGGGCTGCACATGCATCTCGAGGGTGACTGCAACGACTACGTTGGTAAGGGTATGGCTGGAGGCAAACTGGTTGTGTTTCCTCCCCGGGATTCCACCTTTGCTAGCCAAGATACGTCGATCATCGGAAATACCTGTCTCTATGGCGCCACTGGCGGTAGGTTGTTTGCTGCGGGCGTAGCGGGGGAGCGATTTGGCGTTCGTAACTCAGGCGCTTTTGCTGTTATCGAGGGCGCGGGTGATCACTGCTGCGAATATATGACCGGAGGCTGCATCACCGTTTTGGGCCCTACGGGCGTGAACTTTGGCGCGGGTATGACGGGTGGATTCGCCTACGTTCTTGACCAAGATCGGTGCTTTATTGATCGCTATAACAGCGAGTTAGTTGAACTTCACCGAGTCAGTGGTGAGTCGATGGAAGCTTATCGGAACCACCTTCTTGATAACATCGAGGAGTTTGTTCGCGAGACCGGCTCTCAGTGGGGGCGTCATATTTTGGATGATTTTGCCGATTATGTGGGTAGTTTCTGGCTGGTTAAACCCAAGGCTGCTGATTTTAACAAGCTGCTGTCACGTCTTCGCGACACCGATTAAAGGAGGCTAGTATGAGCACACGACTGGCAAACAACTTTCAGTTCTTAGACGTTCAGCGCAAAGATCCACCTAAGAAAGACATGGAAATGCGCACTGAGGAATTTGTCGAGATCTATGATCCCTTCGATACCGAACAGGTTGCTGAGCAATCACACCGCTGCTTAGAGTGCGGCAATCCGTATTGTGAGTGGAAGTGCCCCGTCCATAACTACATTCCAAATTGGCTCAAACTGCTTGCAGAGGGCAATTTGTTTGAAGCGGCGGAGCTTAGCCATCAAACGAATACCTTGCCCGAGGTTTGTGGACGAGTGTGTCCCCAGGATCGACTTTGTGAAGGTGCGTGTACGCTCAATGACGGCTTTGGTGCCGTAACGATTGGTAATGCCGAGAAGTACATCACCGACACTGCCCTCGCGATGGGCTGGCGACCCGATCTATCAGATGTTGTCCCGACCGGTAAGCGTGTCGCCATCATCGGTGCAGGCCCTGCGGGTTTAGGCTGTGCCGATATTCTTACGCGAAATGGTGTGCAGGCAGTGGTGTTCGACCGCTATCCGGAGATAGGGGGTTTGCTAACCTTTGGTATTCCTCAGTTCAAGCTTGAAAAGCAAGTCCTCCAGCGTAGGCGGGAGATTTTTGAAAACATGGGCATCGAGTTTCGCTTAAACACGGAAGTGGGCGTAGACATCGAGATCGATACACTGATGGCCGAGTTCGATGCTGTATTCCTGGGCATGGGCACGTACACCGCAATGAGAGGGCAATTCCCCGGTGAGGACTTGCCAGGGGTGCACAAGGCCCTCGATTACCTGATTGGTAATGTCAACGAGAAGATGGGTTATACCCAAGCTCCTGAAAGCTACATAAACCTCAGCGGCAAAACTGTCGTTGTTTTGGGTGGTGGTGATACCGCGATGGATTGTGTTCGGACAGCCGTTCGGCAACAGGCTGATCGGGTTTATTGCGTATATCGACGCGATGAGATCAATATGCCTGGTTCGCGACGCGAAGTTCAGAACGCGAAGGAAGAGGGCGTTCAGTTTTTATTTAACCGCCAGCCTGTGGAGGTCGTCGAATACTTTGGCGAAGCTATTGGCGTCAAAGTGGTAGAAACTGCACTGGGAGAACCGGGTGCTGACGGCCGTCGTCGGCCAGAGCCAATCGACGGCAGCGAGACAGTGATCGAAGCCGATGCCATTATTATGGCGTTTGGTTTTCAACCAAGCCCTGCAGAGTGGTTTGGTGACATCGAGGTCAAACTGAACGACTGGGAAGGCGTAATAGCGCCAGAAGATCAGGCATTTAAATTTCAAACCAGTAATGCCAAAGTGTTCGCTGGTGGTGATATGGTTCGAGGCTCTGATTTAGTGGTGACCGCGATCTGGGAAGGGCGGCAAGCCGCTGAAGGTATTCTTGACTATTTGGGTGTTTAATCCGTGACTGAACTTGTGAATGATCGATTTCTTCGTGCGTTATTACGTGAACCGGTAGATCGCACGCCTCTTTGGATGATGCGTCAGGCTGGACGTTACTTGCCTGAATACCGCGCAACGCGCGCTGAAGCCGGCAGTTTTATGGGCTTGTGTACTAATCCCGAGTTGGCTTGCGAGGTAACGATGCAGCCATTGCGGCGTTACGCTATGGATGCAGCCATTTTGTTCTCGGATATTTTGACTATTCCCGACGCTATGGGGCTGGGCCTTTACTTCACAGAAGGCGAGGGCCCCAAATTTGAGCGTCCACTAACGTCCATCGCCGATATCAAGGCGCTCGAGCCGAACCGGGCAGTGTCCGAACTTCGCTATGTTATGGATGCGGTATCGTTGATTCGCCGTGAACTGAAAGGCTCTGTGCCACTCATCGGTTTCTCTGGCAGTCCTTGGACACTGGCGACCTATATGATTGAGGGCGGCTCATCTAAAGACTTTGCCAAGACGAAGCGAATGGCATTCAATGAGCCTGAAGCGATGCATATGCTGCTCGAAAAACTCGCGGAATCAGTAGCGTTGTACTTAACTGAGCAGGTGAAGCAGGGTGCCCAGGCAGTACAAATTTTCGATACGTGGGGCGGTTCGCTAAGTCACGCAGCGTACCGAGAATTTTCCCTACGCTACATGAGTGAAATTATTCAGCGCCTACCTCGCGAGGCCGATGGTCGTCGCGTACCTGTCATTGTCTTCACAAAAGGCGGTGGCCAATGGCTGGAGGCTATAGCAGACTGTGGCGCCGACGCGGTGGGCCTAGATTGGACGACTGATATTGGCGATGCGCGTAGACAGATCGGCGATAAAGTTGCGTTGCAGGGCAATATGGATCCTGCGATGCTTTTCGCGAGCCCTGAACGTATTAAGACCGAAGTGGCTAGTGTGTTGGAGAGTTTTGGTGCGGGTAGCGGCCACATCTTCAACCTCGGTCACGGCATTACACCCGGCGTTAATCCTGACCATGTATCTGCAATGGTTGATGCAGTTATCGAGCTGTCGCCGCAATACCACAGCTAGAGGTATCACACCTCGAAGTCGCGTCGAGCAGCACAAGCCTAAATAAGTTGAAGCCTCGCATGAGCGAGGCTTACCAATCTGACTCGGGAATACCGTGGTCCATATCCAAAGCGGGACTGTCCGACGTTGGTAC